>JAQNCT010000080.1 GCA_029077825.1 Acidocella sp.
TAAAGTGATACCGTCCAACATCAAGCTCCTGGCCGCATAGCCAGGCATTATCAACCGGCGGGATTCTATCTTAACACCAGCCAGTTCCTGTCCAAGCTTCGGGGACCACCTCACCTATCATTTAATTTTTTTGACCCTACCTGGAATAAATGCTCTCTTTTGCGTGTCAGTATAGTATAGTCAAATGCCCATGCAACAGAAACAATTAAGGTCAGATCTGGTGTCCATTCTGCCCAAATTGCGGCGTTACGCCGTAGCTTTGTGCCGTCACACTTCGGATGCTGATGATCTTGTGCAGTCCGCCATAGTTCAAGCGTTGACTTATGATGAGTCGGCGTTGGCAGCGGAACGGTTAGATATATGGATGTATCGTATTATCAAAAATTTGTGGCTCAATCATCAGCGTCGACCATCGGTTCGTAATCCGCACCAAGTGGTTGATAATTTGTTTGATATGGTTGGTGAAAACGGGTGTGATTTAACCGAGGCACGTTCAAGCCTTGCCTTGGCTCATCGGGTGTTTGGGCAGATGAACCCCGAGATGCGTGAGACAGCCGTGCTGGTTATGGTTAATCAACTCACATACCAGCAGGCAGCAACGATTTTAAATACACCGATTGGTACGGTGATGAGCCGTGTTGCCCGAGCCCGTATTATACTTACCGAGGCATTGTCGGGTGTTTCTGAACGTAAAGTGAGAGTGCTATGAATAGAATGATTACTGATCAACAACTCTCAGCCTATATTGACGGCGCATTGGATAAGACGTTGCATAACCAAATTGAGCTGGCGATTCAAAAAAACCCTTCGCTTGCGTTGCGCCTGGCCGCATTGAATAATGCTGACCAGACTTTGCAAAACCTGATTGATATGCAACTCGGTGTTATGCCTGCAAGATTGCATCAGGTGGCGTTTGGTAATGTTGCCATCGGGCCTATCGGGGTGAGCAAAATTACGTCGGCAAAACGTCCGATCCGCAGCTATCTCAGTTTAGCTGCCGCCATCGTGATTGTGTTATTGATCGGCGGAAGTGTCGGCCACCAGTTCGGCGGTGCCGATCAAATGTCAATTGTGCAAGCAACACCGGATGGTTTAAAAGCTGGCGTCGAGCTCGCGCGGGCATTATCAGAGACTGATTCGGGTGTGCCCGCGGCAACGCCCATTGGCAGTGTGCTGATTAATTTAAGTTTTAAGTCCCGATTTGGCGAATATTGCCGCGGCTTTGAAATTGACCGTAAAACTGGTGTCAGCGAAGGGGTCGCCTGCAACTCGCCGGATGGTTGGATTGTAAAATCGCTAACGACTGACGGTCATTCAAATGCAATGTCAGGCTATCAAGCCGCATCAGGCCCTGATGATAGTATGACTGAGACCGCGATTGATCAGCTCGGTGTTATAACAATATTAGACCACTCTGACGAGACGAAGGCTATTAAAAATGCTTGGCGATGATGCCGGAGATCAGCAGAGACGATGACGAAGCGTTGCCAAGCTTATTGGCGAGCCAACCACCATTAGGAACATCTTGGTAAAAGTAATAAAGTCAGGGTTAAGCGGAAACCTATCAAGTACTGACAGGCTCGATTGCCACGTGGTTTTCCTGCAACGCCTTCAGCAGTGCGCCCTCAGGTGGCTCGTCGGTCACGAGATGGTTGATTTGCCGCCACGCGGCGTAGCGAGCAGGGAATACCAGAGAAAATTTGGAATGGTCCGCCACCACCAGGGTTCTCGCAGCGCGGGCGACCATGGCGGTGTAGACAGCGCCGGTTTCCAACAGGGCGTCTGACGGGCCGTCATTGCCTAAACCGCTGGCGCCTAAAATAGCGGTGTCAGCATAAAGATTGTTCAGGAACGCCACAGTATGGGCACCCAGCATGGTGTCTTCATCGGCATTATAGCTGCCGGGCAGCATGAGAATTTTGATCGTTCGGTTAACGGCCAAAGCCTGGGCAACGCCAAATGAATGGGCGATCACGGTCACGTCTTGCATCTGCGCAGCGATTCGCTGGGCCACATGCACGGTGGTTGCGCCCGAGCCGATGATGAGCACTTTGGCAGAGGTGATCAGCGGTAGTACCGCCGCCGCAATCCGCCCGCGTTCAGCAATGAACAGATTGTGGCGTTCGTGAACAGGCGGCTCGGAACTCAAGCGGCGGATTGCGCCCCCATAGGTGCGGTTGAGCAGCCCCAGCTCAGTCAGGGCGTCCAGGTCGCGGCGGATGGTTTCGGTAGAGACGTCTAGCTGTTGCGCCAATTCGGCCACGCGCAGGCTGGGCGTGTTGACCAGCTCAGCCAGAATGCGGGTTTGGCGGGATGATTTCACGTTGCTCATAAGAAAAGCATATATGTTGGAAGACCGTCATACAAATGTTGTATTTACAACATTTGTGATTTAAGCCTCGAAATGATCATATTATGGGGGTTGAGGGTTAAATGCTGGCATCGCTTGCGGGAAAAACAGTCATTGTCACCGGCGCCAGCCGTGGGATTGGGCGCGGCATCGCGCTGCGCTTTGGCGCGGCGGGGCTGAATGTTCTGGTGGTGTCTCGTAATCAGGCGGATGCAGACCGGGTTTCGGCTGAAATTGGCCCCTATGCCTCGGGCTTTCAGGCAGATGTCAGCCAGCCTGAAGGCTGCCAGGCGATGGCGGCAGCAGCTTTGGAACGGTACGGGCACATCAATGTGCTGTGCGCCAATGCCGGCATTTTTCCGGGGGTAAAACTTGCTGACATGACCGTGGCGGATTTTGACCACGTGATCGCGAGCAACCTGCGCAGTACCTTCCTCAGCGTCTCCGCCGTTATCCCTGCGATGACCGCAGCAGGCGGTGGGCGGATTATCCTCACCTCATCCATTACCGGCCCCATCACCGGCTATCCTGGCTGGGCGCATTATGGTGCCAGCAAAGCTGGGCAGCTTGGCTTCATGCGTACTGCCGCCATTGAGTTGGCGCCACGAAACATCACCGTCAATGCCGTTCTGCCGGGCAATATTTATACTGAAGGCCTGGCGGAAGTGGGTGCCGACTATATTGCGAACATGGCGGCATCGATTCCGCATAAACGCCTGGGGACACCTGAGGATATTGCCAACGCCGCGTTGTTCTTCGCCTCGGAAGAAGCCGGTTATATTACCGGCCAGAGCCTCAGCATTGATGGCGGTCAGGTGCTGCCCGAGTCACTCGGGGCACTGGCAGCAATGGCGTGAAGGCGGCGGTTATTTAGCCGCCACCAGGATTTTCCGCAGCGTTTCCAGGAACATTTCGGCATGGCCGGTGTTGAAGCATAAAGGTGGACGGATTTTGAGCGTGTGCCCGTATAGGCCGGCCGCGCCGATCAGAATGCCCTGCTGCTTCATGGCGTTAATAACGTGGCCGGCCATCGCGGAGTCAGGCGTGCCGTTGGCGGGGTTGTTGAAATCCAGGCCAATGAATAATCCAGCGCCCCGGACATCGCCGATCTGGTTAAACTCAGATTTTAACGCCGTCAGCCCATCTTTGAGGCTGCCGCCAGTCTGGGCCGCATTGGCGATCAGATTTTCCTCGGCAATGACATCGAGAACCGCCAGCCCCGCGGCGGCGGCCACCGGGTTGCCACCAAACGTATTGAAATATGACGTCTCGCGGGTAAAGGCCGTGAGGTAGTCGGGACTGGTGACAACGCCGCCCATCGGGAAGCCGTTGCCCATCGGTTTGCCCAAGGTAACAATGTCCGGGACAATGTCATGGCGTGCAAAACCCCACATGCCGCCGCCGGTGCGGCCAAAGCCGGGTTGCACCTCGTCAGCAACGAACAAGCCGCCTGATTGGCGCACAACAGCGGCGGCTTGTTGCAGAAAGCCCGCCGGGGCAGAAAAAATGCCGTCGCTCGAAAAAATACTATCGGCAAAGAAGCCGGCGAAGCCATGGCCGCTGGCGCGCAGGTCATTGATGGCGGCCTGGATTTGGGCTGCGAATTGCGTGCCGATATCGCCACCCGGTGCATTGCGCGGATCAGGCGCCGGGACGGTGCGCACATGCGGTGCAGAAATTTGGGATTTGAACGAGGACGGGGAGATATGGGCGACGGCGGTGGTGTTGCCGTGATAGGCGCTATTTGTGACGATGAAGCCGCGGGCGTTGGTGACATTTTCGGCGATGCGCAGCGCTACATCATTGGCCTCGCTGCCGGTGCACGTCATCACCAGATTGCCAAGCGGGGCCGGGAAGCTGGCAAGCAACCGTTCAGCATAGGTTTCGACGATACGCACCAGGTAGCGCGTATTGGTATTCAGCGTGCCAGCCTGCCGGGTAATCGCTGCAACAACATGCGGATGGCAATGACCGACCGAGGGGACGTTATTATAAACATCGAGATAGCGCTTGCCGTTGCTGTCGAAGAGGAAAGCGCCCTCACCACGCACCATCTCAATCGGTTGCTCGTAAAACAACACTGAGGCGGCACCAAACGTCGCCTGACGCCGTGCCACGCGTTCGGTAAGTTCGGGCGGCATACCGCTGGTATTGCTGGCATCAAAACGGTTGAGGTCTAGAATCTGTTTGGTGGCGCTCATGGCGATGTCTTCGAGAGGTAACGCGCCGCCAGGGCGATCGTTCCGTGCGTATAAGCTTCCCCCATCGCCTGGGCGGTAGGTGTTTCGGCATGAGTTGCGATCCAGGCGGTGAGTTGCATGCGCCGGAGCATAACAAACATCGGCAGAGCTTGGGCGTGTTCCTCCGCCAGCGGGGCGACACGCCGATAGCCGGCCAGCCAGGCGGCCATCAGCTCCGGGATAAACGGCTCATGTTCCATGAAGCTGACGGCGGCGGCGAAGTCATAAACAAACCAGCTCATGCCGCAGTCATCGAAGTCAATCACGCCCAGGCGCTCGCCTTCCACCAGCAGGTTGGCCGCCCGCATATCGCAATGGATAAGCCCGAAGCGGTCCGGCGTTTGGCCGTAGGCTTTGGTCTGGGCGGCTAGCAGGGTGGCTGTCCGCTCAAGCGTTGCCTTGCCGGCTGCATCCAATCCCGGTGCGAGGCGCCAGTCACCCCAATGGGCATCAGGCCCGATGATGGTTTCGAAACTCCAAAGTTTTCGGGTAAAGTTATTCGGTCGGCGCCATTGGCGGCTGTGCTGATGCAGGCGGGCGGTGATTTCGCCAAGGACGCCATACCATTTGATGAGGTCGTGCGACGTATCGGGCTCATCACCGGACATATACGCGAAGGCGACAGCGAAGCGGTCGCTTTCCCCGTCTGAAAAATTTGCCAGCAGATGGCCGTCACGCGTGGGAATCGGGCGGGGTGTGGTCACAACGGCGCTTTCATGCAGGGCGGCAATCCACGCCAGTTCGGAACGGATTTCCGCCTCGCTATGGTAATGCGGGCGATGCACCCGCAGGATCAGCCGGTTTGTGCCATCTTCGGCCAGGTAGGTTGCGTTCTCTGAAATGGTGAGAAGGCGCAGCTGGGTGGATGAGGCAAGACCCCAAACTGGCAAGGCCGTCCGCAAGCCCGATTCCAGGCGGGTAAGGAAATTTTGATCATACAGCATGTGCGAACCTGGGCGTGATACGAGTTGTGACTACAACATATTTTTGTTGTACCTACAACATTTTATTCGCACATCATGCGGTGCGCCGCGCCTCATTAACCTAAGTTAATATCGAAATAGAACATATGTGATGAAATGATATCGAAACATATTTAGATATGGCTGGAGAAACTTACTCTTTCGCCGGTGAATGATGCTTTAGATTGAAACTAATTGACGGTATGTTACCTCATTTAGTCATGCACTTGTTTCCCTCCTCAACCGAATTACCTGTCCTTAAGGGCGATGAAATCGTTTAGATTTGGCTCGATCCGTGGGGTCTACGGTCTCTGTCTGGTAGCCAAATACGCCTCTATTTTGAACATCGAATCGAACAAGTCGAAGCAGATGGCTCTGCCTGGCTCTACGATTGCCAAGCTGAAAAGAAAGCACCGGTCGTTCTTCAACGCCTGCTGTATCGGAAGTGTTAATCAGTCGCTTATTAAATCGTTAGCGCGTTTGGCTTGGTCCAGTTGCGTTATGCTAGTTATGCCACACAGCTAACCATGTAACCTTTGACATAGCGCAAAGCCATCGTAAGTATTTTCTGGCGTGTCCCTCCACTATGAGGAATAAAGTGAGTCAACGAATAGACCCGAGACTGATGGCCGAGGGGCGGCGCACCCGCGGGGCACTGTATTTTGCGATTGGGCTGGGCGTAAGTGCGGCGCTGCTGGTGATTTTGCAAGCCGTTTTGCTGGCCCATGTGGTGCGCGACGTGGCGTTCGGGCATGCGAACTTGGCAGCGGTGGCACCGCTGCTGTGGGCGCTGGCCGGGCTTTTCGTGCTCAGGGCGGGGCTGAACTATGCCTCGGAGATTGTGGCCTTCAAGGCCAGCGGCAAAATCAAAACTTATCTGCGCGAAACCTTGCTCAGCCACATCCTCAGGCTCGGGCCGGTGCCGGCTGCTGATGAACAGAGCGCTGATCTGGCGGGCACGATGATCGAGGGGATCGAGGCGCTGGAGCCGTATTTCTCGCGCTATGTGCCGCAAATGGCGCTGGTGGTGGCAGTACCGCTGGCGATTTTGGCGCTGGTGTTTCCGGTGGATTGGATCAGCGGGTTGATACTGATGGGTGCTGGGCCATTGATCCCGTTGTTCATGGTGTTTGTGGGGTATCGCGCCGAGGCGATCAACCAGCGGCAGTGGCAGAAACTGCTGTTGATGAGCGCCCATTTTCTGGATGTGATGCAGGGTTTGACGACGCTGAAACTATTTGGCCGGGCACGCGATGAAATTGGCATCGTGGCGCGGATATCCGATGACTACCGCACCACCACCATGGCTGGGCTGCGGGTGGCGTTTTTAACCTCGGCGGTGCTGGAGTTTTTCGCGAGCCTGGCGATTGCGTTGGTGGCGGTGATTTTTGGCTCACGGTTGCTACATGCACAGATCGACTTTTACCCGGCGTTTCTGGTGTTGCTGCTGGCACCTGAATATTTTGTGCCGCTGCGCGGGCTCTCCACCCATTACCACGCGCGCATGAGCGCCATTGCGGCGGCGCGGCGGATGTTTGACGTGCTGGATATGCCTTTGGCCGCTGCGGGTACGGTGTTGCTGCCGCAGATGGATGCGGTTGATATTGTTTGTGAGGATTTGCAGTTTGGCTACGGCACCAATGAACCGGTGCTTGACGGGTTGAGTTGCAGTTTCCGGGCAGGGCAAATCACCGCCATTGTGGGGGCCAGCGGGGTTGGCAAAACCAGCCTGGCGCGGCTGCTGCTGAAGTTTGCTCACCCGGCGCAAGGGCGGA
>JAQNCT010000019.1 GCA_029077825.1 Acidocella sp.
AAACTCGCCGCGTAGGCTCTACAAATAAACCCCGTTAAAAACGGGGGGATTACCCTGCCAGTCTGACGCAGGCGTTTCACGGCACGCCGATCGCCGTCGTCAATCAACCTACGGCAGGGCGCGGCATCATGCCGCATCAGACATCCGCTGTCCCGACGCCAAAGCCAGCAACGCCTCCAGCACCAAAGACCGTAGCGCCACCAAAGGATGAGGCGCGGATACCAAAATCTGTGTCGCACCAAATGGAGGCGGAAGTGCTGGCATTGCAGCAGGTGAAGGCGCAATTGCAAAGCCTATTACAACCGCTGACTGCCAGCAATCAGGTCTCGATGAAAAGCGAGCCGTTGACACTGACCATCCAGTTGAATGACTCGGTATTGTTCTCTTCGGGTCAGGCGACTCTGATCCCGCAAGCGCAGGCACTTTTGAAAAGTGTTGCCGATAGTTTGGTTAAATTGCCAGCGTCCTTCAACATCGTGATCCAAGGCTACACCGATGATCAGCCAATCAGCACTTTGCAGTTCCCCTCCAACTGGTCACTTTCCGCAGAACGCGCCGCCACAGTGGTACAGCTTTTTGTCGATCAATTTGTTGATGGCGCCAGACTTTCTGCCCAGGGGTTTGGTGAATATGCGCCGATTGCCAGTAATGGCTCACCGGAGGGGCGCGCGCAAAACCGCCGGGTGGCCATCGTGATTCATGCGCCGGACCCGCAATGACCCGGCATCATCCTGATGGTGAGCCGGTGCAGCCACAAAAAAATGGGCATAAATCCGGCAAGCACGGACGCGGCATGTGGTTTAAACCCGGCCTCTTGCAGGCTGCTGTTGTGCTACTCTGGGCTTCGATACATGAGCCGCCCCGTTTCAGCCCTACCAATATCGGTATCTGGGTTTTAAGCACGGTAACAGTGGCTTTTATAGCAAAATCCATAGCAATTTTAGCCTTACCACTCGGCCGCATCGCGTTTGCTTTCATACAGCAGCACCTCAAAAATAACCGAAGCGGTCAGGCGGGTTCGTGAGTTTCATCATTGTATCTCAGCATACAAAACCGAGCCCAGCCGAGCCGGAACCAGTACCGGACGAAGCGGCGAAAGCCGAGCGCGAGACGGAACGCAAGGCGGAAATGGCGGCAATGGTTCAGTGTGAAATTATCAAGTTGCGAGCACGTGCGGAAATGGAAGGCCGCAAGGCAGGAGAGGACGAAGCCAAACGCGTCTTGCAATCAGCTGCCTCGGCATTGCAGGACGCCTGGGCGCAACTGGAGGCACCACTGGCGAAAAAGGAGCAAGATTTAGCCGAGTTGGTCACTGATCTCGCGTTTGAACTGGCCCGCCATATCATCGGCAGTGAAGTGACCGCGAGTGCGGCAAGCCTGAAAAAACTGGTGGCAAAGCTGGTGGGGGAAGCGGCGGCGGAGCGCCGAGAGGGCCAAAATATTCTGGTGCGTCTTAATCCAGTTGATCATGCAGCCATCAACAACGTGGCCGATATTGAAAATTTAAATTTACTGGCTGACCCAAAAATCAGCCGCGGTGGTGCCCTGGTGGAAATTTTCCTGCCCGGCGCTGAATCATCTGATAAAATTACCTGGGACGCCACGATCGAAGCCCGAATTGCAACCATCAAGGCGACATTGGCGCTCAATAAGGCGCCAGCGATATGATCACCATCAAGCGTGTACGTGAGCTAACCGCCGAGCGCGTCCGCGAGGCGCTAGGGCATGACCCCATTTGCCGGTACGGCCAGATCATTCGCTCACACGGCGATGTGCTGCACGCCAGCGGGCTGCGCGCCCCTATCGGCTCGCGGCTGATTATTGAAACAAGCGAAGGCCGGGCCAGCGGCGATGTGGTGGGGTTCGAAGCTGGCGCCCTGCTGGTAATGGCAGAACAGGGAACACGCGGTATTATCCGGGGAGCCCGGGTGCATGTTGAAAGCACCACACCAGCACCACTCATGGGTGCCGCGTTACTGGGCCGGGTGCTTGATAGCCGTGGCAACCCGCTGGATGGCAAGCCAGCCCCAGAGGTGAACCAGCCGTGGCCGCTGCAAGGTGTGCCCATAAATCCTATGCAGCGCGCCCGCATTGATACACCATTTGACGTCGGAGTTAGTGCAATCAACGCTTTGGCCACCATGGGGCGGGGCATGCGCATTGGATTGTTTGCCGGCAGCGGTGTTGGAAAAACCACATTGCTGGGCATGATGGCGCGGCACGCCAAGGCTGATGTGGTGGTGGTCGGCATGATCGGCGAGCGAGGACGCGAGATCCGCGAATTTATCGAGGATCATTTGGGAACGGCGCAACCACGTAGCGTGGTGGTGGCCTCACCGGCTGATGACACGGCGCTAGGCCGTTTGCACGGTGCTTACCGCGCCGCCGCTATCGCGGAATATTGGCGCGGCCAGGGTTGTCATGTGCTGCTGGTGGTAGATTCTCTCACCCGGATGGCAATGGCGCTGCGCGAAATCGGGCTGGCGGTGGGTGAACCGCCAGCCACCAAAGGCTACCCGCCCTCGGTGTTCGCAGCACTGGCCGCCTATGTCGAACGGGCTGGCAATGGTACCGCAACGCAAGGGTCGATCACAGCCATCTACACCGTGCTGGTCGAGGGCGATGACCATGTGGGCGACCCGGTAGCCGACACAGCGCGCTCTGTGCTGGATGGGCATATCGTGCTATCACGCGCGATGGCGCAAGCCGCGATTTATCCGCCGATCGACATCGCCGCTTCGCTCTCCCGGCCGATGCCATCATTGGTAACACCAGCACATTTGCAACGCGCTGCGCGGTTCCGCTCACTCTGGACCAGGCGGGCGGAAAAGCAGGATATTATCGACCTTGGGGCCTATGCGCCGGGGCGCGATTTACTGCTTGATGAGGCGCTCCGCCGGGCGCCAGCCATGGAAAGTGTATTACGGCAAAATGCCAATGACGCGGTCTCGCTGTCCGACAGTATTGCGGCTTTGCATGCCGCTTTGGCGGATTCGGCGTGAAGCCCCACACCATTGCCCGGTTGGATTTGCTGGCAGCAACCAGCGAGGCGCAGATTCGCAACGACATCAGCCGCCTTTCCGCCTCGCTAACGCAAATGGCTGAACAGCGTAGCGTGCTGGCGATCTATGGTTCGCGGCTTAACCAAAGCTGGCGTGAGGGCGCGGTGATTCTGGCAGGCACCGCCCAATTGGCGGGGCATTTTGCTGCGGCATCAGACAACGCGGGCACTCAGATCGGCGAGATGGAGCAACAAATCAAAATGCAGTTGGCCGCCGCCATGCAAGCGCTCGTTGCCATTCAAAAACGCCGCCGCAACTTTAATGAATTTGCCCGCCGTGCCTCGCATAAAGCCCAAGCCGAAACAGAACGGCGGCAAGAGCGTGAACTGACCAGCCGTTACCTTGGTAAATCCAGCCAAAGCGGCTGAATTTGCGGGTGAGCAGTCGCCCAAAAGCAACAAATTGGAAATCTTTACAGTTTAAAACAGACAAACAGGCGGCTTCGCCTTGCGGAAAGGAGATATCGTGCAGTCGTCATTCTATACGAATTTTTCAAGTGGGCTGACGGCGCAGGAAGCCCAGCTTGGCGTTTTACAACAGCAAATCTCCACCGGCCTTGCCGTACAAACGCCTGACCAGAATCCCGCCGCATTTCAGACCGCCACGTTGGCTAATGACCAGATCAACGCTCTGTCCGCCAACATGACCACGCAGGCGACCATTCAAACGCAGCTGGGCAGCGTTAACAATATTTACCAATCGGTATCAACGTTGTTTGATAACGTGCAGTCAGTACTTGTTCAGGTTCTGAACGGCACGACCAATTCACAGGATTTGCAATCACTGGCAACCCAGGTGCAAGCCGCACAGCAGCAATTGGTGGGGCTTGGCAACACCGCCAGCGCAAATGGCACTTATTTGTTCGGCGGCTCACGCGGCAGCATTCCGCCGTTTCAAACCGGGGCTAGTGGTAGCATTGTATATGTGGGCGATGGCGGGCAGAGCCAGAGCGCCATAACGCCTGATTCCTCGGTCTCGACCATTGCCAATGGTCAAGCCTTTACGTCGGCTTTATCAGGCAACGGCTTTGCCACCGTGGCAGCCAGCGGCAGCAATACCGGCACCGGCGTGCTACTCGCACAAGGTATCAGCAACCCCAGCGCTGCCAGTGGTTTTCAGGCCGGCAACGCGCCGATTACACTCAGCCTTGCCAATGGCGCCAATGGACTGACCTATACCGCCAGCCAATCTGGCAGCAAAATTGCCTCCGGCGCTGTCACGGCGGGAGGTTCAGTGCAATTATCTGGCTTGAACTTTCAATTAAACGGCACACCCGCCGCGGGCGACAGCTTCACCATCTCGCCTAGCCGTCCACAATCTTCATTTGCGCTGCTGCAGAATATCTACGCCGAGATGGCCAATATCGCCAGCCCACCAGCGCAAGCCGCGCAAACCCGCACGGCGCTGAATGATAATCTTGCCTCGCTAGCACAATATCAGCAATCCATCGTAACAGCGCAGGCACAAAATGGTGTCACCTTGCAAGCGGTAAACCAAGCCGTGACCAGCGATGGCAACCAACAAACCGCCTTGCAAACAACGGTGCAAAACGCGGTCGGTGCCAACACGGCTACTGCCATTACGCAACTGGACCAAACCTCCACCGCCATACAAGCCGCAATGAAGGCCTTTGCAAGCGTGCAAAGCCTCGATTTATTTAAATATCTCTAACTGAATGAGATTTTATGTCAGATGCTATTTTCATCGCCGGCTATTATCGCAGCGGCACATCGGCGCTGGCAGGCGCCTTACAGCGGCTTGGGGTAACTCTGCATAATGATGCCGAACCCAACGAACATAATCCGCGCGGCTTTTATGAGATACCTGAACTTATTGAGTTTGACGTCGCATTGTTCAATCAACTCGGCGTGGAGTGGACTGATCTGCGCGGCCTGCCAGAACGCTGGTGGGACCGTGCCGATATGGCAGGACCATTGGCAAAGCTCGATGAAATACTGCGCCGCCGGTTTGCCACTGAACCGTTATGGGCGCTAAAGCATCCACATTTATGCAGGTTATTTCCCATTTATGAACGCGCTGCGGTACAGGCCGGGCACCGGATGCACGCCATCCACATCACACGTGACCCGTGGACCGTGGCATCTAGCCAGTATCGTAAAAATAATTTATCCCGTGCCCATGCAGTGCTTTTATGGGTTGATTATCTGATCTCTGCTGAGCGCCACGCGCGGCATTTAACACGGTGCTGGCTGACTTATCATGATTTGCTGAGCAATCCGGCCGTGCAGTTTCGCAAAATCGAGCAAGACTTGAACATAGCTTTGTGCAAACGGCTTCCGGCGGGTTTGCTAGAGGCCGGTGCGTCACTCACCGGTAAACTAAATCGCGCACAACCAACAGCTGACAAAGACTTGTTTACGCCGCTCAGGAATTTAGCTGTTGATATATGGGAGGCAGTACAATCACACGATGATTCAATTGCCACATGGAATCGTTTTAGCAAAGCCCGCGCTGAAGTTGTAGGGTTTGTTAACGAAATTAGTGAAAGTGGGGCGCGTGCTCTGCCTGGCTTTGGTCATCATTTTATTCAGCAGGGCGCAGTGAAGCAAAATAATGTACTCTTGCGTCCGCCCGAACGGTTGGATGATGGAGCCAGGCGCCGCTTGTTGGCATTGCGTGATGCTAGGCCAAAGCTACCGGGCGTTACAGTGCTCATTGCCGCCCCGCCCAACCGTGCTCATGCCATTACCGAAACACTCCAATCACTACAGGCACAATGGCATTTGCCTGATGTAATAAAAATTATCTCGGTTGATCCAGCTGAGATCATGGGCGAAGTCACGGTACGGGCCGCCAGTGCTGCCGGGGCGATTACTGAAATTCTTTGTGCTGAGCTTAACGTCGCCGCCACTGATTACGCAGCGCTCATCAACGCTGGAGATACGCTGGCACCAGATGCCTGCCTGCGGTTTGCGCTAGAGGCTGCTACTTCCCACGCTGACATGATCTACTGTGATGAGGTGGTGCCGCGTGATAACGGCACCTGGGTGCGCTACAAACCGGGTTGGGATGCAACCCGGTTGCGGCAAGCTGCCTATATTGGTGATTGGGTTTGGTATAGCACCTGCGCACTAACTAAAATCGGTGGTTTTAACCCAGCGTTTTCTGGCGTTGAGGAATATGATGTGCAGTTGCGGTTGGCCGAGGTGGCTGCCCATGTGGTACGGCTACCAGAAACATTATTTACGCGCGCCACTCACAGCCGCCGTGATAATATTCCATCAACCGTTTTTGGTGCGCGCGCCATTGAGGCTATCTCGCAACATTTACAGCGCATGAATATGCCCGCCCTGGTACAACCGCGCCGGCATTTTGGCCTGTTTCACCATGAGCGCGAAGCGCCAGACCCCGGAACTTCGATTATTATTTTATGTGATGGTGCCGATGTTGCAATGCTTGACCGCTGGCTAACAGAGCTACTGTCTGACGGTGTGTTAACCGGCCCAGTGGTTTTAACTGGCACGGTAATGCCGCCACAAACCGTGCAATATCTGGCAGAGGTTGTTGCCAGAGAAGCCGTTCTTGAAGGTAAAGTGCTGGCGGTTGCCCCAATGCCAGGGGTAAACAGTGCTGCAGCCCTCCGCAAAGCTATAGAGCTTTGCAGCACTGAGTTTGTAGCAATTATAGAAGCCCGTGCCACCGCCGCCACGCCAGACTGGCGGGCGAGCTTACGGGCCCGGCTTGCTGACCCTAGTGCCGCCATGGTGGGGGCCAGGGCGTTGGTGGCGTTAGCCAGGGATACCGGGCGGTTTAGCGTACAAGGGCCCATCATTTTGGGCGCTGACACTAGGCTGGGTGCCGGACATCTGGCGGATGACCCAGGCCCCGGCGGCTGGCTGGCGGTTGACCAGGAGGCCAGCGGGGTATCACCGCCGTGCGTAATGGCACGCCGTGCAATTTTGGCAGCCTGTCAATTCAATAATCTGGCGGGTGATGCGCTCTGGATAGATATTTGTGCGCAAATTCGCATTTCTGGTCAGCGCATTATTTGGACCCCCGATGTTGGTTTCATCTTGCAGGGCAATAGCATCCGGCCTGATTATGAGGGTAATTTCCGGGATGGTTCACCCGCCGCCAGAGATCTGCCCTGGGCGGATGCGTATCATCACCCTGCCCTATCGTTGCGCGGTGACCTGCTGGCCGCTGAACAGAGGCTGGGGCTGGTACGTGCTGCACCAGCAGATCAAAAATCTTTGCTGCTTAGTGGGCCGGCGGAATCTGGTATGGCATTGTTGAACGCTGCCCGTGCGATGCGTGCCAGTGGTGCGGTTGAGGCCAACTGGGTGGGTGACCATCTGCTGGCCGGTGAAATTGGCCGCCGCGCCCCTTCACCCTGGGTGCGGATCAATCCGCAAGCTGAGGCACCGGCTCACAGCCTGCCTTATTGCGCGGTTTACACCGCGGCACCCGTAGCTGCCGCCAAACCCGCTATCACAGCCGCCCAAACATTGTACGCCACCTCACCCGCGCTGGTGGCAAAGCTGCGTAAGCTTACGCCGCCAGGCCGTGCCATTGAGCTGTGGCGCCCAGCCTTATCAGGGCCGGTATGGGAGGCGCTACCGAGCATTAACGGGCTTAACACGCTACCGCGTGTGTTGTGGATTGATGAGGGTATTGCGCCCACATGGTGGCCAGATTTTATCAACCAAACCCAGAACACGCTGTCATGGATTGTAGTTGAGCGCGGGGGCCAAACCTACGCCGGTGCCGTGACCACTTTGGTACCCCCGCCCGATGAGCAAAGCTGGGCACGAGAGCTGGGGAACCTGGCCCCGCATATTTATGTGCGGCCAGCTGATAGCGATGCTGATGCTGACCATTACCATACCATTATGGCGGCAGCGGCAGGATGTTTGCTGCTGGTTGATGAACGGTTTGATACGCCAGACAGTTTAAACGCGGTTAAATTATCAAACCGGATTGCCGCGTGGCAACGGGCAGTTCAAAAAGCTGCCAGCCAACTTGATGAAACTTTGGAGCAAGGGACGCAAACACGGCAGGCAGCGCTTGCGCTTCCCACCATCGAGGCTGAACCGCCGGCGTGGCTGACAGCATTTGATGCAAAAGCAATGATCCGCGCGGCTGAATGAGATGGCTTCAAACCGCGCTGGTTGGGTTGCTCGCATTACCCTCAGCAGCACAAGCTGCGCCGCAAGACCCGCAAGCGGTTAACACCGCAATCCGCCAGGCGTTAGGCCATATTGACAATAGCAGCGCCACTTTAGGTCCCATGATGGGTGCTAAATTCATGCAATCTTGCGCGGATCGTTTGGCTGTTACCATCACCGGCGTTGCGCCTTTTGAGCAGGCTGCGGTGCATTGTACATCACCAGCCTGGACCTTGTATGTTTCAGTAACGGTTGATCAGCATGCCACCATCGCGGTGACAACCAGGCCAGTCGCCGTGGGACAAACTCTGCAGTCAGCCGATGTTTCAATGCAATCCGAGCCCGTAACATCATATGCCGGCCAGCAGGTTTTTTATGACGCTGATAAGCTGGCGGGTGCAACCGCCGTGATGAACCTGCCGGCTGGCATGATTTTGACCACCAGTAATATTGCACAACCTCTGATCGTGCGTGCCGGGCAAAGCGTTGCCGTGAATATTATCAGCGGTGATGTTCAAGTCTCTCTCACCGCGATCGCCACGCAGGCGGGGCGCGTGGGAGATACGATTTTACTTACCAACCCCAGCACCGGTAAACATTTTACGGCTTTGGTGACCCCTGCCGGACCGGTAGTCAATTTGGCATTCTAAGGCGCACAAAAATAAAACTTCGCCGAACAGGAAAACTTATGCCCTGACATTCGAATGAATGGGTACGGCAACCTCAACCAAGGAGTTTTTCATATGTCGGCCGTCGGCTCTATTCTCACCAACCAAGGCGCACTCCAGGCGCTACAATCAATCAGCAATACCTCACGCACCAATAGTTCGCTGGAATCACAGCTTTCCAGCGGCTTGTCGATCAACTCGCCTGCCGATAATCCGGCGGGCTACATCACCGCGCAGGGCTTCACCTCGCAGCTCAACGGCCTTACCCAGGCGGTCTCCAATGCCAACCAGGGTGTCAGCCTGCTACAAACCGCCCAGGGCGCGCTACAACAGCAAATCGGCGTGGTGCAGCAGCTCAACTCGATCGCGGTGCAGGCGGCCAACGGCACTCAGACGCCGCAGGAAGCCCAGTCTCTGCAAAACGTCGTCAGCCAGTTGACAGGTCAGGTCTCTACAATTTCAACCCAGACTCAGTTCAACAACATCAACCTGCTTGATGGCTCATTCAGTGGCGTGCAGTTCCAGGTTGGCGCCAATGAAGGCCAGACCATCAATCTTTCGATCGGCAATACTGGTGCCGGGGCGATTGGTTTGAATGCTTCAACGGCTAAATTTGGCACGACCGGCGTGTTCAATTCCACCAACAATGCTTCCTCCGCAAGCGGTGCTCTAACCGTAGGCGCGGCAGCCGCAGCTTATACCGCCGGTGCTTTGAAAGTGACCAGTAACAGCGGCAACACAGGCAGCGCCACCATTACGGCGTCGGAATCAGCCAAATCCATCGCGGCGGCGGTCAATCTATCCACTGGCAGCACCGGCGTTGCGGCGCAGGCATCCACCAGCATCACACTGTCGCTTACCGCTGGCACCAGTGGCGGCTTCCAGTTTGCCTTGCAGGGCAGCGGGAATTCACAGACAATCAATGCCCAAAGTGCTGCCGCACTGGCCTCACAGATCAATGGTAACACCGCCACCAGCGGCATTACCGCTACTCTGAATTCGGCAGGCACCAAAGTGACACTGACGCAAAGCCAGGGCAATAATATTAGCATTACCGGCGTTTCCTCCGGCTCCTTGGCCACCGGCGGCACCACGCCGCAGGTGCTCAAAACCGGCGCTGCGTCTGGCGTGGTACAAGGCCAGGTACAGCTGCAATCGAGCGAAGCCTTCAGCACGGGCGGCACGGCCAATATCGGCCTAAACAGCGCTTCAACGCTTACCTCACTTTCAGCGATTAATGTGAGTACGGTGGCTGGGGCCAATACCGCCATCAATGTGGTTAAGTTTGCCTTGCAAGGGTTAAACAACCAGGGGGGTCAGTTAGGTGCTGTGCAGCAACGGTTGCAGGCAAACATCAATAACCTGAATACCACCAGCCAGAACATTACCAACGCGCTGGGCGTGGTACAGGATGCCAACATTCCGCAGGTGAGCAACCAGCTTACCCAGGCGCAGATTCAGGCGCAGGCGGGTGTGGCAGCATTGAAGAGCTCCACCACCTTACAGCAGTCATTCCTCTCACTGCTGCCATAATTCGTGCCTATTGTCGGCCAGGGTTTGCCCTGGCCGGCAGCTTTTTTGGTTTTTGAACGGGTGTTATTATGAGCGGTACAGTTTCCTCCCTTGGCTCCAGCCAGGTCAACTCACAATTGGCGGCGGTGCAGGCGCGTTTGCAAAAGCCTATCACGCAATTACAAACGCAGGTAGCAACCGAAAAAACTAGTATCTCAGCCTGGGGTGCCATTCAGGGTACAATTTCATCTCTTTCAGGGGCGCTTGCGGGCATTAAGGATGTTTCAAGCATCGTCAACCGCTCCGCCACCAGCTCGGCCACAACAGTTGCAACGGCAACTGCCACCAACACCTCACAAACCGGGCAGTATAATCTCACCAACATTACATTGGCCAAGCAGCAGGAAATATATTCCGCCGTGCAAACATCTGCCTCGGCGCCGCTTAGCTCTGGTGGCTCTCTGACCATTACGCTGAAGTCTGGTAAAACCGAAAATGTGCCGGTGGCTGCCAGCAGCGCCACACTCAATGGCATCGCACAGGCCATTAACAAATTAAGTGGCGGGGTTAAAGCCAGCATCATCGGCGGCACCGGCGGCTCGCGGTTGGTATTACAAAGCAGCGCCACCGGTGGTAGCCAGTCTTTTACTGTGGCTGGTACTGGTGGTTTGGCAAAATTCAGCTATTCGCCAACAAGCCCTGCCGGGAGCAGCAACTTCACGCTGGCCCAAGCAGCCAGCAGCGCTAATTTAAAAATTAATGGTGTGCCGGTTACAAATACCAATAATACCCTCACCACCGCGGTAGCAGGTGTCACCATAAATCTGGCGGCATCAGGCAGCACCAAAGTTACGGTTGGGTCATCACCTGGGGCTGTTGCCGGAGCACTAGACTCTGTTGCCACCAGCTTAAATTCAGCTATTGCCGCCATCACAAAGCAAACCGCTTACGTGCCGGCCTCCTCTGCCAACGCAGCATCAGCCTCATCGGCAAAAGCTGGGCCGTTGCTTGGCAATTTTGCAGCATCTGACCTTTCAAACCAACTTCTTACAGCCGTTACCGGTGCCGCGGCCAGCGGGGTTACCTCAAACAGCGTTGGGCTAACGGTTAGCAGTACCGGTGCGGTTTCATTTAACAGCGGAACCTTTGCCACCGCTTACGCTGCCAACCCAAAGGGTGTGGCCTCGCTGGTTTCACAGATTTATAAAACCCTCAGCTCTGTTACCACCAGCGCCATTGGCAGCGGGTCTAGCGGTGCAAACAAAGGCTTTATCAATGCCCAAACAACATCGCTCCAAAGCCAGATAACCTCGCTCACCAGTGAGGCTGGTCAGATTGCGAAAAATAATAATAATGAGCTACAAATTCTCATTCAACAATATACCGTTTCAGAAGCCGCTGCGACCTCAGCTGCTACCACTCAGGCCTATTTGAGCATCTTCAGCAGTGCCAGCACTTCGAGCAAAGGATAACGTGTCATGATCGTGCAAATGTTAGAGGGCTACCGTGCCAGCATGTTTGATGGGTTGCCTGGCGTGCACTGGCTCCGGCCGGGCTGGCGCGGCCTGCGGCTGTATGGACGCAAAGCTAAAATTGCCATTATTGACGGCAACATGCTTGAAAAAGCTGAGATGATACGCCGGGCCGATGAATTGTTAACCTTGCTTACCGGCATTTTGGAAACCGATGAAAACAGCACGCTTGGCCCCGCCTTAATGAATATTTACAGCGCTCTGCGCACCACCTTACTGCGCGCCAACATCAATGACGACCTGACTGCGCTGGATGAATACGACAACGCTCTGGTAACGTTGGACGGGCACATGATGCAAGGCATTGAGAACGAACAAGCCGCATGACAAACATCATCAACTCTGGCATGCCCAGCCAAACTATCGGCGATGCGCCAGCCTCCAGCAACGTCCGGCTGGCTACCCCCCAGGCCCAAGGCGGCACAGCCACCGCAACCAGCGAGGCTGTCACTGTGAGTGCCAACGCCCAGGTGACCACCCAGTTGCTTGATGCAGCCCGGGCATCAGATGGCGTCAACAGTTCCGCCGTGGCGCAAATCCGCACCGGAATCCAGGCCGGCACCTACAATGTCACACCGGAAGCATTAGCCAACGCCATTGCTGCTGCACTGAAGGGTCGAACATCATGAATGAAGGCGCGCAATGGATACGGGTACTATCAATCCAGGATAGCCAGAATGTCACGAAAATTCTGGGAAAAGGGCTTGGGCTTGTCGAAGATATCAGCCAAAAGCTGCAAAATTTGAATGATCTGATGCTAACCGGCAAACCGCATGAGATTGCCGACGCGGCGATGGCAATTGAAGCCGCTTTGAAAGGCGCCTCACCGGCATTTGCTGATATTACCAGAACCATGGAGGCGCTGGGCGCCGGTACGCTGCAAGCGGCAGCTGACCAGTTGCGGTTAACCGAACAGAATGACGCCGCCAGCCTGATCGACGCGTTACGTCACGCACTGTCACGCTTCGCCAAACGCTCGGTAGATGCTAACCGTCGCGCCGTGCAGCTGAACCGCGGCATCAATAGCACCCTGAAATCCCTGCAGTCACTTGGAATTCAGGAAAATGGTCGGCTTATTGCAGAGGCTTAGGCGGCTTGTTTGGCCAGCAAATTCTGCGCCACCAATACTTCGGCGATCTGCACGGCGTTCAATGCCGCACCCTTGCGCAGATTGTCCGAGACGCACCAGAAAGCCAAACCATGCCGCACGGTATGGTCGATCCGGATACGCGAGACATACACCGCATCTTCACCCTGCGACTCAGCCGGGGTGATGTAGCCGCCGTCTTCGCGCGTATCATGCACAATCACGCCAGGCGCATGGCGCAGGGCAGCGCGGGCTTCATTTAAGGTAATCGGATTCTCAAACTCCACATGCACAGCCTCGGCATGGCCGATAAATACCGGCACGCGCACGCATGTGGCAATCACCGCGATATGAGGATCAAGAATTTTCTTGGTCTCAACCGCCATCTTCCATTCTTCCTTGGTTGCACCGTCTTCCATGAACACATCAATCTGTGGGATCACATTGAAGGCGATATCTTTTTGGAAAATCTGCGGCGGGTTTTTGTCATGCACGTAATGTACTTTGGTGTTCGCCAACAGCTCATCCATGCCTTCCTTGCCGGCACCTGAAACCGATTGATAGGTGGCCACCACCACGCGCTTGATTTTGAATTTATCATGCAAGGGTTTTAACGCCACCACCATCTGAATGGTTGAGCAATTCGGGTTAGCGATGATGTTGCGCTTGGCAAAGCCTTGCAGCGCCTGCGGGTTCACTTCCGGCACCACCAGCGGAATTTCCGGGTCCATCCGAAATTGCGAGGTGTTATCGATGACAACACAACCAGCCGCAGCCGCGCGCGGAGCATGAATGGCAGAAACCGACGCGCCCGGTGAGAACAAGGCGATATCCCAACCAGTGAAATCAAATTTTTCAAGATTCTTCACGGTCAACACCCGGTCCTCACCAAACGAGACCTGGCTGCCAGCCGAGCGACCAGACGCCAAAGCCGCGACCTCCGAGATCGGGAAGTTACGCTCTGAGAGCGTTTTCAGGATCTCGCGCCCCACTGCACCGGTGGCACCGACAACCGCAACCCTGAACGACATGGCCAAAACTCCAAATGAAACAAAGAGGCTCCGGGTAGAGCCAAATCAGCCATTCCGCAAGGTGATTGCGGCCAATCCTGCCTTGCTAAGGCTACCCAGCTCTGGCAGGTTGACGTAAACGTTAAAGGAGTCAGGGACATGAACGCCGTTCTCATCGAGATTAAAAATGCCGTCTGCGTAATCACCCTCAACCGGCCTGACAGGCTGAATGCGCTGAACGCTGACATTCATACCGGCTTGCGCGAAGCCTTTGATAAAATTGAGAGTTATGACGAAATCAGAGCGGTTCTCCTCACCGGCACCGGTCGTGGCTTCTGCGCTGGGGCGGATTTGATGCAAAGCCTCTCTGGCGGCACGCGCGATCTCGGTGCCAGCATCGATAAGGATTACAATCCGCTGGTACGCCGGATGCGGGCCTGCCCGAAGCCAATTGTGTGCGCCGTGAACGGTATCGCCACCGGCGCCGGCATGAATTTGGCATTGGCCGGCGATATTATCATCGCCGCCAGGTCTGCTACGTTTGCCCAGGGCTTCATCCGTATCGGCCTGATCCCTGACGCGGGCGGCACCTACTTCCTGCCCCGGCTAATCGGTGAAGCCCGCGCCCGTGCTATGGCAATGCTGGGAGAAACCATTAGTGCCACCCAAGCTGAGGCTTTTGGGTTGGTGTATAAAATATTTGATGACACCACTTTCGCCGCAGAGGCTTTGGCGTTGGCAACGTCTCTGGCAGCCAAGCCGACGCAGGCACTAGCCGCCATGAAGCAGGCTTTCAATGTATCAGCCAACAACACGCTGGATGCCCAGCTTGATCTCGAACGGGATTTGCAGCGTGACATGGGAACCACGCCGGACTTCGCCGAAGGGGTAAAAGCCTTCATCGAAAAGCGCCCGGCGGTATTTACTGGCAAGCCCGCCTGATCAGCCCTCAAAATTATCCTGCACCAAACGGTCCAACAGCCGCACGCCAAAGGCTGTTGCACCTTTGGGGGTGACAGCGGTGTCCTTACCCGCCCAGGCCATGCCGGCGATATCCAGATGCGCCCAGGGCTTGCCGTTGACAAAACGTTGCAAAAATTGTGCGGCTGTAATCGAACCACCCGCCCGCCCGCCGCCGATGTTTTTCACATCGGCAATGTCAGAATTTAGATTTTTATCATAGCTCTCGCCCAGCGGCGCCAGCGGCATCCGCCACAGCCCCTCGCCAGTTTGCTTACCCGCGGCCAGCAGTTTTTCAGACAGTTCATCATTATTGCTGAACAGCCCAGCATATTCGTGGCCCAGCCCGACAATGATGGCGCCGGTCAGGGTGGCCAAATTCACCATATATTTCGGGGCAAAGCGCTCCTGCGCGTAATACAGCACATCGGCCAGCACCAACCTGCCTTCAGCATCGGTATTGAGCACCTCAATGGTTTGGCCTGAATAGGATTTCACCACATCGCCTGGCCGGATAGCGGTGCCGGATGGCATGTTTTCAACCAAACCAATCAGCCCCACCGCATCCACTTTGGCTTTGCGCCCGGCTAAAGCGGCCATCAAGCCCGTTACGGTGCCGGCACCTGCCATGTCCCACTTCATATCTTCCATCCCGGCAGCGGGTTTGATGGAAATGCCGCCAGTATCAAAAGTGACACCTTTACCGATGAAGGCGATTGGGTCCTTGAGCTTTTTAGATTTTTTACCCTCCGCCGTTGTAGCGCCTGAGGCACCGGCCCACTGCATCACCACCATGCGGGATTCCCTGGCACTGCCCCAGCCAACACAGAGCAGCGAGCCAAAGCCAAGTTTTTCAAGATCTTTTTTGTCAAAAATCTCAACCTTGATGCCAAGCTTCCTCAAAGCCTCGGTGCGGTTGGCAAATTCCTCAGGATAAAGCTCATTGGCGGGTTCCGTTACCAAGTTGCGGGTAAGCTCAACCCCTTCAGCCACGGCCGCCAAGGGCGCATAGGCAGCTTCGCACTTTACCACAGAAGCGTTGAGGATTTTGAAGCTGGCCAATTTGGGCTTTTCATCTTCCTTCTCATTGGTGCGGTATTTGTCAAACCGGTAGGAGCGCAAACGTGCCCCTAAACCTATATGTGCCGCCAGTTCGGGGGAAAGTTTATCAGCCAGCACCGTTGCTTCAGTATCTTTCACCAAAGCAGCCTGTGCAGCACCTCCGAGCTCTTCCGCCTGTTTGGCGTTGAAGCTGTCAGCCTTGCCAATGCCCAGCAACAACACACGCTTCAACCCGGCACCAGGGGCAAGCAAGCTAGCCGATTGGCCCTTTTTGCCGGTGAAACTCGCCGCCTCCATCGCCCGGCCAAAACCGCCGTTCAGGGCTTTGTCCAACGCCGCGGCGAGGCCCTCAAGCGCCCCACCTTCCGCGATTGGAACCACCAGCACACCGGATTTAGGCAATACGGCTTTGGCAAAGGCAATCTGCAACATTCAAGGACTCCATATTATTTACCTAGCTTCACCATAACAGGGCGGCAGCACTTGGCGAGGGGTGGAATCCAAGGCTATCAGCCAAGCATGGATAATCAATCACTCGTTGAACTTGCGGTCCGGCTGGTGGAAACCGCATCTATCGAAATTCTAGCCGTACGGGATGCCGGCTTCACCGTGCAAAGCAAGGAC
The DNA here is from genome assembly GCA_029077825.1 of Acidocella sp. Classification (GTDB taxonomy): domain Bacteria; phylum Pseudomonadota; class Alphaproteobacteria; order Acetobacterales; family Acetobacteraceae; genus Acidocella. The sequence continues at coordinate 16,647 of JAQNCT010000019.1, forward strand.
GATACCACACCCGTCACCCTGGCCGACATGCGGGCCGAGCGGGTGATCACCGAGGGGCTGCGGGCGGCCACGCCGCAAATACCGGTGATTGCCGAGGAAGAGGTGGCGGCAGGGAAAGTTATCCACCCGGGCGACGAATACTGGCTGGTGGACCCGCTGGATGGCACCCGAGAGTTTGCTGCGGGACGGGCTGAATATGCCGTGAATATCGCGCTGGTAAGGCACGGCAAAGCGGTGCTGGCGGCGGTGGCCTCACCTGCGACGCATGAAGTTTATTATGGCATTGTCGGCGTGGGTGCTTGGAAAAAATCACAGCAAGGCACGCACCCGATTGCAGCCCGCGCGGTACCGCCGGAAGGGCTGACGATCATGGCGTCACGCCATTACAAAGATGACCCAGCACTGGCGACATATCTCTCACAGTTTAAAATCGCTTCCGTTACCAACATCGGTTCGGCGCTAAAATTTTGTTATCTAGCTGAGGGCAAAGCAGATTTTTATCCACGTCTGGGCCGTACAATGGAATGGGACACTGCCGCCCCACAGGCAGTGCTGGAAGCCGCCGGTGGCTGCGTGCTGACCATGGATGGGACGCCGATGGGCTATGGCAAACCAGGATTTGAAAATCCGCATTTTGTTTGTTGGGGGAAACGCTAGTTACCAAGGCTTAATCCGTTTTTTATTCGGCGATACTGCTTGGCGCACTACCTATAGTGAACTTGGTTTCAGGAGTATCCAGAATGAAAAAAATATTGATGCCTCTTACGCTGGCTGTTTTCACGCTGGCACTCGCCGGCTGTTACTACCCAGGCTATTATGGACATGATCATTACGATGGTGGTGGCGGTTATAGTGATCATGGGCCCGGCTATGGAGGCGACCATGGCCCAGGTGACGGCGACCACGAGCAGGGTCCTGGGGGTTACAACCACCCTTGATATCACGTTGAAATTCGTAAACTGGTATCACGCTATGCGAATGATACCAGTTTTAGCGCCATATTTTTATGCAGCAGCTTTTACTGTATGGCGAATTCCCTCGGCTAGCGCTGCAACATCAACCAGCACGCTGGCAACATCGGTGTTCGTAAGCTTTTCGATCAATGCTGACGCCACGATCGCGCCATCGGCGTATTTTGCAACCGTCGCAGCTTGCTCAGGGGTGCGCACGCCAAACCCAACCGCAATCGGCAGATCAGTGGCGCGGCGGATGCGGGGGATATCGCGGGCCAAATCTTCCGCTGAGGCGGTACGGGTACCGGTAATGCCGGTGATGCTGACATAATATACAAACCCTGAGGAACCAGCCAACACTTTTGGTAAACGTTCATCGGATGTGGTGGGGGCGATCAGCCGGATGAAATCCAACCCATGCGCAGCGGCATCCGGCAGCAGTAAATCGGCTTCCTCGGTTGGTAAATCCACCACAATCAAGCCGTCAACACCGGCTTGCGCGGCATCGCACGCGAAGGCCGCAACGCCGTAGGAGAGGATAGGATTGAGATACCCCATCAACACCAGTGGGGTTTTATCATTCCCTTTGCGAAATTCGCGGACAATATCCAAAACACCGCGTAGGCTGGCACCCGCATTCAGCGCCCGCCGACCAGCAGCTTGAATAATCGGGCCATCAGCCATTGGGTCGGTAAAAGGGACACCAATTTCAATAATATCAGCGCCGTTTGCCGCCATACCGGTAAGTAAGGCCAGCGTGGTATCGCGGTCAGGGTCAAAGGCTTCCACAAATGGGATCAGCGCGGCGCGGCCCTGCGACCGCAAATTCGCAAAAACACCAGCAATACGGCTCATAGTTTGAAACCAAGATGTTCAGCGACGGTGAAAATATCCTTATCGCCCCGGCCACAAAGATTCATCACAATAATCTTATCATCCGGCAAAGTTGGCGTCAGCTTCATAACGTAAGCCAGCGCATGGGCTGGCTCCAGGGCTGGAATAATGCCTTCGGTGCGCGTGCAAAGCTGGAAAGCGGCCAATGCTTCGTCATCGGTAATCGAGACATATTCCACCCGGCCAATATCATGCAGCCAGGAATGTTCTGGGCCGATGCCAGGATAGTCCAACCCGGCTGAAATCGAATGGGCTTCTAGAATCTGCCCGTCCTCATTTTGCAACAAATAAGTACGGTTGCCATGCAACACGCCAGGACGGCCACGCGAGAGCGATGCCGCATGTTCGCCAGAATCCAACCCATGACCAGCTGCTTCCACACCAATCAATCGAACCGAGGTATCGTCCAGAAATGGGTGAAACAGCCCGATGGCGTTGGAACCACCACCGATGGCGGCAATACAAATATCCGGCAGACGGCCCTCAGCCTCCTGCAACTGCCATTTGGTTTCCTCACCAATCACACATTGAAAGTCACGCACCATGGCGGGATACGGGTGCGGACCTGCCGCCGTGCCGATGATGTAAAACGTGTCCTGCACATTGGCGACCCAATCGCGCATTGCATCGTTCATCGCGTCCTTCAAGGTCCCTGCCCCGGATTTCACCGGCACAATCTCAGCACCCAACAGCTTCATGCGGAACACGTTGGGCTTTTGACGCTCAACATCCACAGCACCCATGTAAATGGTGCAAGGCAGGCCAAACAGCGCGCAAACCGTGGCCGTGGCAACACCGTGCTGGCCGGCACCGGTCTCAGCGATAATCCGGGTTTTGCCCATGCGGCGGGCCAATAAAATCTGACCGATGCAGTTGTTAATTTTATGAGCACCGGTGTGGTTGAGCTCATCGCGCTTAAAATATATCTTGGCACCGCCCAAATGCCTGGTCAGCCTTTCGGCGAACCAAAGCGCGCTGGGGCGCCCGACATAATGTTTCAAATAATAATCGATCTCAGCCTGGTAGCTTGAGTCCGCTTTGGCGGTCTCATAAGCCGTCTCCAGCTCCAAGATTAGTGGCATCAGGGTTTCAGCCACAAAGCGGCCACCGAATTCGCCAAAACGCCCCCGGCCATCCGGCCCGGAACGCAGCGAGTTTTTGATTATCTCGTTCATCCCCCCGGCATAGCGCAGCATAACGGCGGGATAAAGGCCACGGGGGGAGGGCTCACATATTCTTGCCTGCCGCTAATTTATGTTGCGTCGCGAGAAAGGGCGATGTTCAATACGAATCATGGCAAGATACGCGACGAGTTTTGGGGGCGAGACCTACCGGTTTGATGATTTAAAGACAGTGCTGGCTTGCGCCTCGGCCCGGCGGTCCGGCGATGAGTTGGCCGGGTTGGCGGCACAAAGCGATGCGCAGCGGGTGGCGGCTCGAGCGGTGCTGGCGGATTTGCCGCTTACGACCTTTTTAAATGAGGCTCTCATTCCCTACGAGGCCGATGAGGTAACGCGGCTGATACTGGACAGCCACGATAATGAGGCGTTTGCGCCGGTTTCACACCTTACGGTCGGCGGCTTGCGGGATTGGTTGCTGGGGTACGAGGCTGATACCGCAGCCTTGCGTGCCGTGGCACCTGGGCTGACACCAGAAATGGTGGCGGCGGTCTCGAAGCTGATGCGCAACCAGGATTTGATCGCGGTAGCGCGCAAATGTGAGGTGGTAACGGCCTTTCGTAACACCCTTGGGCTGCCGGGGCGGCTGGCGACCAGGTTGCAACCTAATCATCCAACAGATGATCTGCGCGGCATCGCGGCTTCAACGCTTGATGGGCTGCTGTATGGTACTGGTGATGCCGTTATCGGCATTAACCCCGCCACTGACAATGTGCCAAACTGTCTGGCACTGCTGGAGATGCTGGATGGCTTGCGGCAACGCTATGAAATTCCAACGCAAACCTGTGTGCTTACTCATGTAACCAACGTAATTGAAGTGATGAACCGCGGCGGGGCGGTGGATTTGGTGTTTCAGTCCATCGCCGGGTCTGAGGCCGCAAACGCTGGGTTCGGAGTCAATTTGGGCATTTTGCAGGAGGCGCAGGCGGCAGCGCTCGCCTTGGGGCGCGGCAGTCTCGGCCAGAATTTGATGTATTTTGAAACTGGCCAGGGAGCCGCATTAAGTGCCGAGGCGCATTTTGGAATTGACCAGCAAACCATTGAGGCGCGGGCCTATGCCGTGGCGCGGGCGTTTAAACCGCTGCTGGTCAATACGGTGGTGGGGTTCATCGGGCCGGAATATCTCTATGACGGCAAGCAAATCATAAGGGCTGGGCTGGAGGATCATTTTTGCGGCAAGCTACTTGGTGTGCCGATGGGGTGCGATGTTTGTTACACCAACCATGCCGAGGCCGACCAGGACGATATGGACACGTTGATGACGCTGCTCACGGCGGCAGGCGTTACCTTTGTTATAACTGTACCGGGTGCTGATGATATAATGCTGAATTATCAAAGCCTCTCCTACCATGACCTATTATATCTACGCGCCACATTCGGGGTGAGACCGGCTCCGGAATTTGAAATCTGGCTAGAAAAGATGGACATGGTGGACCGCAACGGCCGGATGCGCATGGCCGGGCCACAGAACAAGATGTTGCAAAGGCTCATTAATGCCGCTGCCGCCTGAACCCGACCCCTGGTCACAACTGCGGGCCACCACCCGAGCCCGCATTGGCCTGGGGCGCGTCGGCGATGCCATGCCGATCAAAGATGTGCTGGAATTCCAATTGGCGCACGCCAAGGCACGGGATGCTGTTCACACCAAGCTGGCTACCGCCGCCTTAAAAATTAACATCCAAGGCGAGGTGATCGAGGTGCGCAGTGCTGCGCAATCACGGGAAATTTATCTGCGGCGGCCTGATTTAGGGCGACAATTGCACTCGGATTGTGAGGCTTTGTTGACGCCGGGGGATTATGACGCCGTGTTCGTGATCGCTGATGGGCTGTCAGCGACCGCTGTTTCGCTAAATGCCGTGCCGATGCTGAAGGCGGTATTGAGCCGTCTGCATGATTTCAAAATCGCCCCGGTGGTGATTGCCACCCAAGCAAGGGTAGCGATTGGCGATGATATCGGCGAACGGTTAGGGGCAAAGCTCTGCGTTATGTTAATTGGCGAACGGCCAGGGTTGAGTGTGGCTGAAAGCCTGGGAATTTATCTCACCTATCACCCCAAGCGCGGCACCCGCGACTCCGCGCGCAACTGTATTTCCAACATCCACGGTAAGGGCGGGTTATCCTACGAGGTTGCCGCCGATACGCTAGCTTGGTTGATGCGGGAATCATTGCGCCGAAAGCTAACAGGGGTGGATTTGAAGGAGGAAGCCCTGTTAGCGCCGCCTGAATCAATGGAGGCGCTGGGCACCCGTTAGCGCCGTGCTATAGCCGGGTTCATGACTTCTCAGATCATCGCAGGTAGTGCTCGCACCCTGCTCCGTCATCCGCCGTTTGTTTATCTGGCCCTCGGACGGGGTTTTTCCTCCATGGCGTTCCAGATGGGCGCCGTTGCGATGGGCTGGCAGGTTTATGCCATGACCAGCAGCGCCTTTGATTTAGGCCTGATTGGGGTTGCGCAATTCGTCCCCATGGCGGCACTTACCTTTCTCGGTGGCCACGCCGTGGACCGCTATGAGCGCAAATTGGTTTTGCAATTGTGCCAGCTTGCCGAAGCACTAGCCGCCATATTTCTGGCTTGGGGCACGTTCGCGGGTTGGTTGACCGTTGGTGAAATTTTCGCGGCGGTAGTGGTTCTCGGAGGGTCCCGCGCCTTTGGCAGCCCTGCGAGTGCGGCTTTGCTTCCCGGTGTTGTACCCGAAGGCATGTTGCAAAAAGGCACGGCTATTTCCAACGGGGCATTTCAGACCGCCACGATTATTGGCCCTGCGATTGGCGGGTTTGCCTACGCCATCAGCCCGGTGGTGCCATATGCGCTTATGGCTGCCCTTTGGCTGCTCGCAACCATGCTGAATGGCATGATCCAAATGGACCGGCCAGCCGCCGTAAAAGAGCCGTTTACCCTTGCATCATTGTTTGCTGGCGTCAGGTTCGTGTGGCGTAGCCCTGCAATTTTTGGCACCATCTCGCTGGATTTATTTGCGGTGCTGCTGGGTGGTGCCACAGCTTTACTGCCCATATATGCGCGCGATATTCTTCATACCGGCCCATGGGGCTTAGGGATTCTGCGCGGAGCACCCGCCATTGGCTCGTTACTCATGACCATCTGGGTGGCCCGTCATGCCATGGAACACCGGGTGGGCATGCGGATGTTTCAGGCTGTGATTGTATTTGGACTAGCAACGGCAGTCTTTGGTGTTTCGCGCTATTTTGTGCTCTCGCTGGTGGCATTATTCATAATGGGTGCCAGTGATACGGTAAGCGTCATCATTCGAACCTCGCTGGTGCAGTTGCGTACACCTGACAATATGAGGGGCCGCGTGGGCGCGGTGAATTACCTGTTCATCGGCGCCTCCAACAACCTGGGCGAGTTTGAAAGCGGCTTTACCGCAGCCCTACTAGGGGCAATGCCCGCGGTGATATTAGGAGGTATCGGTAGCGTGGCGGTGGCGCTATTATGGATGAAATTATTCCCGGGTCTGCGGGACATGGAGCGATTGGAAGTTTATGAAAAATAACCCGCCGCGCGTTGCGTTATTTGCCACCTGCCTGGTTGATGCGATGCGGCCGCAGATCGGCTTTGCCGCACTGGCTCTGCTGGAGCAGGTCAATTGCTTGGTGGAAGTGCCGATGGGGCAGACCTGCTGCGGCCAACCAGCGCTTAATTCAGGCGACCAGGACGGCACGCGCAAAATTGCCAAGCATAATATAAAATTATTAGCCGGCTTTGACCATGTGGTGGTGCCGTCAGGCTCCTGTGCCGCGACCATCAAGAAAGATTATCCTGATTTATTCGAGACCGATCCGGTATGGCATGCCAAAGCTGTGGACCTCGCAAACCGGACTTACGAGTTGCTGAGCTATATGAGCGATATCTGGGGATGGCGTCCGAAAAATGTCAGTTGTGCGACCACCGCCACCTATCATGATAGTTGCAGCGGCCTGCGCAGTTTGAACGTGCAGGCGCAACCGCGGGCCATGCTGGCCAGCGTGGCGGGGTTGGAAATGCGGCCGCTTGAAGGGGCAAATGTTTGTTGCGGGTTTGGTGGCACATTTTGTGTGAAGTACCCTGATATCTCAAACGCGATTGTGGCTGAAAAAGCCGCCGCCATTAACGCCACCGGGGCTGACTTGCTGCTGGGTGGCGATTTGGGCTGCCTGATGAATATGGCGGGCAAGTTACACCGTGATGGCTCGAAAATACGGGCCTTTCACGCTGCCGAGATTCTGGCCGGGATGGGTGATGGCCCCGCCATAGGAGAAACCGCATGAATGCGTTTCAAGGCCGGGTCACGGCCGCACTCGCAGACCCCACCTTAAAAACCGCTATCGACCGCACAACCAACACCGCCCGCAGCAAACGGGCCGCCGCCATCGCCGCATGGCCTGAATTTGCCCAAGCGCGTGAGCTTGGCCGTGACATGAAAGACCATGTGATTGCCAACATGGAATATTACCTCACCATGTTTGAGGCCAATGCGGTAAAAACCGGTGCGAAAATCCATTGGGCGCGTACCGGCCAAGAAGCCTGTGAAATTGTAGTGGGCATTTGCAAAGCTGCCAAAGCAAAATCGGTTACCCGCTCAAAATCGATGTTAGGTGAAGAAATTGGCCTGCCACATGCGCTGGAGGCCGCCGGTATTGAGCGTGTGGAAACTGACCTGGCTGAGCACATTATTCAATTAGCGGGTGAGACACCATCACATATTATTTGGCCGGCATTGCACAAAACTCGTGAACAAGTGGGAGAGCTGTTCCGTGCTCACCATACTGACCCTGGGGAGCTTGCAACTGTTGAAGAAATGGTCAGTTCCGCACGGCGCAACTTGCGCGAAAAATTTATGGCGGCTGATGTTGGTATATCAGGCGCTAATTTCCTGATTGCTGATACTGGCGCCATCTGCACCGTAACCAATGAAGGCAATGCTGAACTCACCACCACACCACCGCGCGTACATATTGTAACGGCGGGTATTGAAAAGCTGGTGCCTAGCATGGTTGAGGCCATGACAATGCTGCGCTTATTGGTACGCTCGGCAACCGGCGCTGAATTAACGCAATACACCACGTTTCATGCCGGCCCAAAGCAACCCGGCGATGTTGATGGACCAGAAGAATTTCACATTGTGTTGGTTGACGCAGGGCGCACTACCATGCTGGCCGAGGGTCTGGCTGAAATGCTGCGCTGTTTGCGGTGCGGGGCCTGCATGAATCATTGCGTGGTTTACCGCCAAATTGGTGGCCACGCTTACGGCGCCACTTACCCGGGACCTATGGGCTCCGTGATCACGCCGAGCCTGGATGGCCTGGAAACATCGCAAGATTTACCACGTGCCTGCACCTTGAATGGCCAATGCCATGAGGTCTGCCCGGTGGCGATACCGCTACCCACACTGATTCGCGGTTGGCGTACCAAGGCTTGGGTGCAAGGCTATGAGCCTTTGCATACCGCTTGGGCATTACGAATTTGGGAATTTTTTGCGTTAAGACCCGTACTTTATCAACTCGCCAGCAATTTGGCACTGCGAATTATGCCGCTATTCGCCAAAGGCGGCTGGATTTCAAAAATGCCGCTGGCTGGCGGCTGGACCCGCTACCGGGACATGCCGATACCTCAGGGCGGTAGTTTTCTTGCACAATATAAAAAGCGTCAGGCTGCCAAATGACCGATGCTAAACAAGCAATTTTTGCAGCAATTCGCAAAACCCTCCCCGCACCGGCGCCAGCGCCAACCATCGCGGCTGAACTTTCACAACTGCGGGCACGCATCAATGCCACCAGGCCAGACCGTGTCTCAGGCCCAGCAGACGAGGTGTTTCTGGAGCGTGTGCAGTCGCCCGGAGTTGCCGCCACGGCTGAACGAATCAACTCATTCGATGAATTTCCCGCAGCCGTTATGCGATATGCGGTACGCCATAATCTGGGTTTGGATATCGCCCTGCAGCCGCACCCGGATTTGGCAACGCTAAATTGGAGCGGCTGCCAGACCCATGATCATATTGGCACCGATGAGACACTTGCCGTTGGGCTAGCGCTGGGCGGTATCGCTGAAACAGGGTCTTTGATCTTTCATTCCTCGCAAATATCACCCACCTTATTTGCTTTTCTACCTCTACACCACATCGTTGCTATACCGTACAAAAATATCTGGCCGTGGATGGAAGATTACGTTGCCTCATTTGCTGGCAAATCACCCCCGCGAAATGTAAATTTTGTGACCGGCGCCAGCGGCACAACCGACATTGAGGGCGCTTTGGTCCGAGGAGCTCATGGTCCCGGATGGTTGCACATCGTTGTCGTGGGGTCGCCAGGCTTATAATTTGCCCAGCCCCGCCAATCTCGGCAAATTTATTTCGGATCGGCTCTGGCTTTTTTCGTCGAAGCAATTTACCGAAACATAGTGTTTAGGCAGTTTGCGCACGTGCATCCTCGCTCTGCCACGAGTTTTTGTTTTGATAGCCTTGGGGAGGCGTTGATGTTTAAGCAGCTTATCACTCCAGTAGGGGATAGTCTCGGCTTATCCTTTATTGTGGCCGTTCTACCGATTTTGACCGTTCTCATCATGCTTGGTGTGCTCCGCCGAGCCGCTTGGCAGGCCGCTTTGGTCGGCTTGATTGTAGCACTTGTTATTTCCGTGTTCATTTGGCAGATGCCAGTCGGTCTGGCACTGGATTCAGTAGCCAACGGTGCCGTTTTTGCGCTGTGGCCGATCATGTGGATCGTGGTCAACGCCATCCTGCTTTACAATATCACCGTTAGATCTGGCCACTTTAATGCGTTCCGTGATTGGATTATTGCCCATCTCCCAAATGACCGCCGGGTGGTCTTGATCGTCATGGCATTCTGCTTTGGCGCCTTGCTTGAGGGCATTGCCGGCTTCGGCACGCCGGTTGCCATCGTTAGCGCCTTGCTCATCATGGTCGGCTTCCCACCGCTCGAAGCGCTGGTTTATTGCTTGATTTTTGACACCGCGCCGGTGGCATTTGGCGCACTTGGCGTGCCAGTGACCGTTTTGAGCCAGGTGACCGGCCTGCCTGCTCTCCAGCTTGGTCAGATGATTGGTCGCCAATTGCCTGAAATGGCGCTGTTGCTGCCGTTTTATGTGATGTTTCTTTATGGCGGTAAGCGGTCCCTTAAGGCGCTGTGGCCGCTGCTGCTCGTAGCCGGTGGCAGCTTTGCGTTCATGCAGTTCGTCACTTCCAACTTTATCAACTATGCGTTGACTGATGTGCTGGCGTCATTGGGCTCCTTGATCATCACGGTGATCTTCCTGCAATTCTGGAAGCCCAAACCGGACCAGGAATTTGCAATCAAACCGGAAGTTCTGGAGCATGCCGCGGCCAACGCCAGTCACGTGCCGGCATGGCAGGGCTGGATGCCCTGGGTCATCGTTGCAGCAGTGGTGATTATCTGGACTGAATATAAGGTATTTGCCATCGATCAAATGGCGATCCATTGGCCAGCGCTTCATAACGCCATTTCAATTACCTTGTATCATGATAAGCCATATGCCGCGGTTTGGGTTTTCCAGCCGCTAGCAACTGGAACAGCCATTTTGGTTGCGGCATTGATCACCGCCATACTTGTTAAAACCTCGGTGGCGACATTCTTTCGATGCATTGCGCAGACCATTTCTCAAGTCTGGGTCGCAGTTGTTACCGTTATGCTTATTATAGGGTTGGCTTATTTGATGAACTACTCCGGCCTTGCCTTCACGCTGGGCAAGGGCGTCGCTTCAACCGGCCAGTTCTTCGTGTTGCTATCACCGTTCCTCGGATGGATTGCGGTTATGCTCTCGGGCAGTGATACCTCGGGTAATGCCTTGTTCGGTAATTTACAGGTGGTGGCCGCCAAGCAGCTTAATCTTAACCCAATTCTGTTCGCCGCCACCAACTCTTCAGGCGGCGTGATGGGCAAAATGATCTCGCCGCAGAACATCGCGACCGGCGTTTCGGTTGTCGGCATGGTGGGTCAGGAGGGTAAGGTTTTCGCCCGCACCTTTATCCACTCGATTATTTTGACGCTGATCCTGGCGGTGCTGGTTATCTTCCAACAGTTCGTTATTCCGGGCATCATCCCGGTGATCAGCCCCTAAGGTGGGTTTACACGCCTGACCTGGAAAACCCCGCCTCTGGCGGGGTTTTTTGGGGCGCGGTCTGCCGGGCCGGCTTCGACCCGCGACCGCAGCCCCAGGCCAAACATGGTCCAACATGCCCGACTGGCTGAACTATTTCATATAGTTGCGAGACTTTTGATAATTTTGGGCTTGGTGGTGTTGCGCGGATGTTTTGTTTTGCACCATAGTAGTATTTATTATGTTAACGATTTATCTGGTGATTTAACGTCTTGGGCCGTTCGTATCTGCAACGGATAGTGGGCAGGGGGAAATATTGTTTAAACAACTCATAACACCAATCGAGGGTAGCCTCGGTTTATCATTTGTCGTTGCCATTCTGCCGGTGGTGGTGCTGCTTATTATGCTCGGCATCTTCCGGCGCGCGGCGTGGCAGGCAGCGCTGGCTGGTTTGGTCGTTGCTTTGATCATCGCAGTCGGCCCTTGGCAGATGCCGCTGCCGCTGGCGTTCGACGCGGTAGCGAACGGTGCGGTATTCGCCATGTGGCCGGTAATGTGGATCGTGGTGAATGCGATTCTGCTTTATAACATCACCGTTCGCTCCGGCCATTTCGATGCGTTCCGCGACTGGATCATCCAGAATTTGCCCAACGACCGCCGAGTGGTTCTGGTGGTGATCGGTTTCTGTTTCGGCTGTTTGCTCGAAGGTGTGGCCGGATTCGGCGTGCCGATTGCCATTGTGAGCTCGCTCTTAATTATCGTCGGGTTCGCGCCGCTTGAAGCGCTGGTTTACGCCTTGATCTTTAACTCCGCCCCAGTCGCGTTCGGCGCGTTGGGCGTGCCGATCACGGTACTTGGCGCCGTAACCGGCCTGCCAGCCACTGAGCTAGGCGCGATGGTGGGACGACAGCTACCAATTATTGCGATTATTCTGCCGTTTTATGTTATCGGCCTATATGGCGGCTTCAAATCTATTCTCGCCACGCTCCCAGTCCTTCTGGTGGCCGGCCTTAGCTTCGCGGGTATGCAGTTCATTACCTCAAACTTTATCAACTACTCACTAACTGACGTGCTGGCTTCACTTGGTTCACTGATTATTACAATTTTATTCTTGCAAGTGTGGCGTCCAGCCCCTGATCCGCTGTTTATGATCAAGGCTACCACCATGAATTCGGCGGGAGCAGGTTCGAAAATTCCAAGCTGGCAAGGTTTATTGCCATGGATGATCGTCTCGGTGGTGGTGATCGGCTGGACCCAATTTAAGGTGTTTACCGTTGGGGCGCAGGCCATTCATTGGCCAGGCTTAGATAATGCGATCTCTATTACTTTAAACCATGACAAACCCTATGCCGCAGTCTGGCTGTTTCAACCGCTGGCAACCGGTACGGCCATCTTAATTGCCGCATTCATCACTGCTGACATTGTGCGGCTATCGCCCAGCGCGCTGCTCGAATGCATTGCGCTGACCGTGCGGCAAATGTGGTTGGCGGTGGTCACCGTTATGTTGATTGTTGGACTTGCTTATTTAATGAATTATTCTGGCTTGGCGTACACGCTTGGTAATGGCGTGGCTTCAACCGGGAAGTTCTTCATACTGCTCTCCCCCTTCCTTGGCTGGCTGGCGGTTACGCTCTCGGGCAGTGTTACCTCCGGCAACGCGCTGTTTGGTAATTTGCAGGTGGTGGCAGCAACACAACTTAACCTCAGCCCAACTCTGTTTGCCGCCACCAATGCCTCCGGCGGTGTGTTCGGTAAGCTGATTTCGCCACAAAATATTGCGACCGGCGTGTCAGTTACTGGCATGGCGGGGCAGGAAGGTAAGGTGTTCGCCAAAACCTTCATTCACAGCATCATTTTGACACTGATTTTGGTGGTGATCGTGATTGTTGAACAGTTCGTCATACCCGGGGTAATCCCGACCCACTAATCGGTAACACCAAAAAAACCCGGCAGGTTAACGCTCCTGCCGGGTTTTTTATTAACAAACCGCCCGCGAATTAACTTAAGCCGCCAATATCGCCATCAGCATCGAGGAAAATATCCTCGGCTGCCGGGTGGCGCGGCAGGCCCGGCATGGTAAGAATTTCGCCGCACAGCACCACGATAAACCCGGCACCCGCCGCCAACCGGACCTCGCGTACTGGCAGTGTAAAGCCGCTGGGGGCTCCTTTCAAAGTTGGGTCAGTCGAGAAGCTGTATTGGGTTTTGGCCATGCAAACCGGCAGATGGCCAAACCCCGCCAGCTCAAACCCGGCAAGTTGTGCGGCGGCCGAGGCTTCAAACACCACAGCCGCCGCGCCATAAATCTCTGTAGCGACCCGGCGTATTTTATCAGCCAACGGCATGCTGTCAGGATAGAGCAGGTTAAATGGCGCCGCCGGTGCCATGCTGATGCGATGCACGGCATCGGCCAGCTCAAGCGCCCCCTGCCCGCCTTCCGCCCAATGGTTGCAGGCCACTGCAGTCACGCCGATGGCGGCGCACGCATCCTTGATGGCTTGCAACTCTGCAACGCTATCGGTGGTGAAGCGATTGATGGCGACCAGGACCGGCAGGCTAAATTTTTGGCAGTTTTGTACATGACGGAGCAAGTTGCTGCAGCCGGCGGTAACGGCGGCGACATCTTCCTGCCCAACCTGGTTCAACGCCACACCGCCATGCATTTTCAGCGCCCGCACGGTGGCCACCACCACTGCTGCGGCGGGGGTCAGACCGGCCTTGCGACACTTGATATTAAGGAACTTCTCGGCCCCTAAATCGGCACCAAATCCGGCTTCTGTAACAACATAATCGGCCAGACCCAGCGCTGTTTCGGTGGCCAGCACCGAGTTACAGCCATGCGCGATGTTGGCGAACGGACCGCCATGAATGAGTGCCGGGGTGCCTTCCAAAGTCTGCACCAGATTGGGGGCCAGCGCGTCTTTCAGTAGCGCGGTCATGGCCCCCGCGGCGCCCAACTGCCCAGCGCGGACGAGATTTTTGCGCGTATCGCGGCCAATGACGATATTGGCCAGACGATCAGCAAGGTCCTGTAGCGAAATGGCAAGGCAGAAAATAGCCATCACTTCGCTGGCCACAGTAATGTCGAAGCCGGTTTCGCGCGGGTGGCCGTTCGCCGGACCGCCCAGGCCAGTGACGATTTTGCGCAACGAGCGGTCATTTAAATCCACCACCCGCCGCCATGTGACGCGGCGAGGGTCCAACTCCAGCTTGTTGCCCCAGAAAATATGGTTGTCGATCATCGCGGCCAGCAGATTATGGGCGGCACTGATGGCGTGCAGGTCACCGGTAAAATGCAGGTTGATATCCTCCATCGGCGCCACCTGAGCGTGGCCGCCACCAGTGGCACCGCCCTTGGAACCAAAGCATGGGCCGAGACTAGGCTCGCGCAAACAAATGGCGGTTTTGATCCCGCGTCGGCGGAGCGCATCGCCAAGACCGATTGTGGTGGTGGTTTTACCCTCGCCTGCCGGGGTAGGGCTGATGGCGGTTACCAATATCAGCTTGCCGCGCTGCCCATTGGCCGCCACCTGGGCGGTAAAGGGCAGTGAGATTTTGCCTTTGAAGGGGCCGTAGCGAAACAGCGCCTCAGGCGGAATGGAGAGGTCGGCAGCAATCGCCTCGATCGGGCGAAGCTGGGTTGCCTGAGCGATACCAATATCGCTATTTGGGTCGATGGTGCGGGAAGAATTCATGAACCCGGCGTAGCGCGGGCCAAGGGTCTATTCAATCCGGAATGTATCCGCCGCTGCAATTGCATGGCCGGTAGGCTGGCCAGACCTATAGTCATAGTTAACAGACATTCCTAACCAAGCCGGAAAAACTTAAATTACCGCTGTTTTGTCGAAACATTAACAGACCACGGGTATGACGGCAGCACGGGCTGGGCTTATAACCGCGCTGCCGGGGTTTTGCCGGTCAGGGATGGTTGAGCAGTAGGAATAACAATGACTGAGCGGTTACGGCGCCACCGGCGGACGAAAATTCTAGCAACCTTGGGCCCAGCTAGTTCCACCCCTGAGATGATGGCGCAATTGTTTCTGGCTGGAGCCGATGTATTCCGGCTGAATTTCTCGCATGGCTCACATGCCGATCACGCCGCCCGAATCGAAATGATCCGGGCGCTGGAGAAAAAATACAGCCGCCCGATTGGGATTTTGGCAGATGTGCAAGGGCCAAAACTGCGGGTCGGGCAATTTCAGTCTGGCCGGGTGCAGTTGCAGGCCGGGCAGAGTTTTATCCTGGATATGAACCCCTCGCCGGGGGATACCCGCCGGGTGTGCCTGCCGCACCCTGAAATTATGGAAGCTGCGTCGGTTGGAGCCACCTTGCTGCTGGATGACGGCAAACTGCGGTTGCGGGTAGTGCGTAAAATGCCTGACCATCTGATCACCGAGATCATGAATGGCGGCGTGCTGTCAGACCGCAAGGGTGTGAATATCCCGGATGTGGTGCTGCCGATTCCGGCACTGACAAAAAAAGACCTGGCTGACCTGGAATTCGTGCTGCCACTTGGGATCGATTACATCGGCCTGTCCTTCGTTCAGCGGGCCGAGGACGTGGCGCAAGCCAAGATTTTGGCGGATGGGCGCGCACTTGTGATGACCAAGCTCGAAAAACCTCAAGCTTTGGATAATCTTGATGAAATCCTAGCACTCTCTGATGCGGTAATGGTGGCGCGTGGTGATTTGGGCGTGGAATTGCCGCCTGAGGATGTGCCGCTGGCGCAAAAACGCATCATCCGGGCGGCGCAGTTGCGTGGTTTGCCGGTAGTGGTGGCCACCCAGATGCTTGAGAGCATGATCACCGCCCCTGCCCCAACCCGCGCGGAAGCTTCCGACGTAGCGACGGCGGTGTTTGATGGTGCTGATGCGGTCATGCTGTCTGCCGAGTCCGCCGCTGGCCAATATCCGCGGGAATCGGTTAATATGATGGACCGCATTATCACGCGCGTGGAACGTGATGAGGATTGGCGGCGCGGGATTGATGCCAAACGCCCTGACCCGGAAAAATCCTCCGCTGATGCGATTGCTGCCGCCGCCTGTCAGGTGGCGCACACCATTGGCGCCAAGGCAATTGTGGCGTTAACGGCTTCAGGCTCAACGGCGCTGCGCGTTGCGCGGGACCGGCCAGATTGCCCAGTCATTGGGCTGACCACCAGCATGACAGTAGCTCGCCGGCTGGCGGCTGTCTGGGGGGTGCATGCCTCGCTCACCAAGGAGGTGCATTCCATGACCGAGGCCACAACCAATGCGGTACACATGGCGCGGTTAGAGGGATTTGCCAAAAAGGGTGATGAAATTGTGGTGGTGGCCGGGGTGCCGTTTGGCCAGCCAGGCACCACCAATGCGTTACGGGTGGCGCGGGTCTAGGTGTAAAATCAGGTTCCGCAGAAGGTATGCAGCACACGTTCCCCCAACTCAGGTGGGGTGGCGTAACGCGCAAATTCCGGCTGGTCCTGGTAGGGGTTTGCCAGGACCAGCAGAAGTTCCTCGAACAGGCTATAATCCGCATGCTGAATGGCGGCCTGCAATGCCTGTTCTACCCGGTGGTTGCGCGGAATAAACGCCGGATTCGCCGCCTGCATTTTAACCGAACGTTCGCTAGGTGATTGCGGCTCACGGCTGCAGCGGGCGCGCCAGTTTATCGCCCAGGCATCAAAAGCTGACGGGTCATTGAAGTGAGACCTTGCATCACCGTTCAAGGCGCGGAAGGTCAGCGTGAAATCCGCCTGATTTTTATGCATCGCCTCCAACAGGTCATTCATCAGCCCTGCATCACCATCTTCGGCGGTAAAAAGCCCCAATTTGGCGCGGGCTCCGGCCAACCAAAAATCAGCAAACTGCGCCTGGAAGCCTTCAATCACTTGAGACGCCTGACTTACAGCGGTGTTCTGTCGCTCATCAATCAACGGTAACATTGTTTCCGCAAAGCGGGCGAGATTCCAATTGGCGATGCGCGGTTGATTGGCATAGGCGTAGCGGCCGTAATGGTCGATGGCGCTGTAAACGGTGGCGGGGTCAAACACATCCATGAAGGCACAGGGGCCAAAATCAATTGTCTGACCTGAAATGGCCATGTTATCGGTATTCATCACACCGTGGATAAAGCCAACATGCAGCCATTGCGCGATCAGCCTGGCCTGCGCGGTTGCCACCAATTGCAATAGCGCCAAATACGGGCGCTCAGCCGCTTTGGCCTGCGGATAGTGCCGGTTAATGACGTAATCGGCCAATTGCCGGAGAGACATTTCGTCGCCGCGTGAGGCAAAATACTGAAATGTGCCAACCCGCACATGACTGGCCGCAACCCGGGTGAGTACAGCACCAGGCACCATACCCTCTTCGCGCAAAATCTGCTGCCCGGTTGTCACGGCGGCCAGGGCGCGGGTGGTGGGAATACCAAGCGCGTGCATAGCTTCACTCACCAGATATTCGCGCAGCACCGGGCCCAGAGCGGCGCGGCCATCGCCCCGGCGGGAAAACGGCGTGCGGCCAGCACCTTTTAACTGAATATCGCGGCGCTGCCCCTGCGCGTCGATCACCTCACCCAGCAAAATGGCACGGCCATCACCAAGTTGTGGGACAAAACCGCCGAACTGATGCCCAGCGTAGGTCATCGCCAGCGGCTCGGCTCCGGCAGGGATGAGGTTGCCCGCAAAAATTGCTGCGAGATCACTAGCAGGCGGTGTCAGGCCAAGCTCTCTGGCGAGAGCATCATTGAATTTAATGAGACGCGGCTCAGGCACCGTTGTTGGAACAGTGCTGGCATAAAATGCCGCCGGCAAACGCACGTAGCTGTTGGCGAACGAAGCGATGTTGGGGGCCAAGCGTTCAACGGGTGCATAATCTGCCATTCCATTGATATAATGTCCGCTGTCCAAGGTTCATAGAGCGCATCCACGGTTGCATGGGCGCGAGGGGAGATTGTACCCACGATATATGGATATGCATCAGGCCGATTCGTTTGCCGCCGACCCTGATAGGGTGCTGCATAGCGTGTTTGGGCTACCTGGATTCCGTGGCGAGCAGCAGGCAGTTATTTCGCATGTGATGAGTGGCGGTGATGCAATTGTTTTAATGCCGACCGGCGGCGGCAAGTCACTTTGCTACCAATTACCCTCGTTATGCCGCCCTGGTGTGGGTGTTGTGGTCTCGCCGTTGATTGCACTGATGCGCAACCAGGTGGCGGCGATGCGCCAATTAGGGGTGAATGCGGCGGCGATTAATTCCAGCATGAGCCCGGCGGATCGCGCCCAGGTAAGGGCCGATTTGCGGGCCGGGACGCTGGATATTTTGTATGTGGCGCCGGAGCGCCTGATGCAGCCGGATTTTTTAGAGATGCTTGACGAGGCGCTCATTGCGCTGTTTGCCATCGATGAGGCGCATTGCGTCAGCCAATGGGGGCATGATTTCCGGCCGGAATATTTGCAACTGGCAGCGCTGGGGCGACTGTTTCCAGGTGTGCCGCGCATCGCGCTGACCGCCACGGCGGATATGCAGTCACGCGAGGAAATTCGAAGGCGGCTGAACCTTGATGAAGCTCGGCTATTTCTAGCAAGTTTCGACCGGCCCAACATTCGCTACGCAGTGGTGCCCAAAGCTGCACCTTTGAAGCAACTTCTGACATTTTTGAAGGCCCATGAGGGTGAAAGCGGGATCGTTTATTGCCTGAGCCGCAACACAGTTGATGAGACCGCCGCGGCGCTTAAAGCCGCCGGGGTTAACGCCCTACCCTATCATGCGCGTCTGGACCCGGCGGTGCGCGCGCGCCATCAGGATGCGTTTCTCTCCGAGGAAGGCCTGGTGCTGGTGGCCACCATCGCATTTGGGATGGGGATTGATAAACCTGACGTGCGGTTTGTCGTGCATCTGGATTTACCAGGCAGTTTGGAGGCGTTCTACCAAGAGACAGGGCGGGCGGGGCGCGATGGCATGCCAGCTGAAACGCTCCTGTTGTACGGCACGCAGGATATTGTGTTCCGCCGCAATATGATCGACCAAAGCGGCTCACCCGATGACATTAAGCGGGTAGAGCGCAGCAAGCTCGATGCGCTGCTGGGGATTTGCGAGACAGCGTCCTGCCGCCGCCAGGCGATATTGGCGCATTTCGGTGAGACCATGACCCAAGGTTGTGGCAATTGCGACACCTGCCTGAACCCAGCCGAGACCTGGGACGCCACCACCGCCTGCCGTAAGGCGCTTTCTGCCATGCTGCGTACCGGCCAGCGTTTTGGCACCGGGCATGTAGTGGATGTTCTATTGGGGATAAAAACAGAAAAAATTTTGAAGTTCAGCCACGAGGCTTTGCCAACCTTTGGGGTGGGCACGGAATTAGACCGTAAGGGCTGGGGCTCGCTGTTCCGGCAGATGATCGTGCGTGGCTTTATTGAAGTGGACCATGATTCCTATGGTGCATTGCGCCTTACCGCCCAGGCTGAGCCGCTCCTCAAGGGCCATGAAACAGTGCTGTTCCGGCGTGAACGCGCACTGGCATCGTCTAATGTGGTCATGAAAACCAAGACCGCCCGCACCGAATTGACAGGTGCAGCCGCCACATTGTTTGAGGCGCTGCGAGCCGAACGCTCACGCCTGGCCAAGGAACAGAATGTGCCGGCTTATGTGATTTTCCATGACGCCACACTGGCTGCCATTGCGACCTTGCGCCCGAGCAGCTTCAGCACCCTGGCCGAGATTCCCGGTATGGGCACGACCAAGGTCGAGCGGTACGGCGCAACCGTACTGAAGGTGGTGAAAGCAGCCGCCTAAGAACTACTGGAATGCCATCCCGGTAGCGGGGTCCACGAATACCAGCTCGTCGACGACTTCCTTAACGCCAGGCGCATTCTCGGCTATCACGTTGACCGCCTGTTTTTCAGCGTCGCTCATGATGATCCCTTTGAGATAAACCACGCCGCTTTTCACCTCAATGTGTATGCCAGCTTTGGGGGTCCAATTTTCACGCTCCAAACTGGCTTTAATATGCTCAGCAATATCAACGTCCGATGGCTTACAGGCTTGAATTTCAATGAGTTTCAACGCCAGGACCCGCAGCAGATCGGTCCGGCTGATGACACCGACCAGCGCTCCTTCCGATAAGACCGGCAGCCGCTTGATATGTTTGCTCACCATCAACGCCGCCGCATCGGCAAGGGCGGTTTGCGGAGTCACGGCGATCGGCTCGGCTGTCATGACCTCCGAGACGTGGCGGCCATGGGTTTTGACGTAATCAGCCGCCAGACTGTCCGGCAGGAAGAAAGTCTTCAGCCAGCCAGCAGGCTTACCGGCGGTGCCGAGCTCAGCGCGGCGCAATAGATCGCCCTCAGTCACAACACCGACAAGCTTGCCAAGCGCATCCACCACCGGCAATCCACTGACATGCTGGTCCAGCATGATGCGGGCGGCATCAGCCAGACTGGTGCCCGGCTGCACCGAAATGAGCTTTTTGGTCATCAGTTCAGATACGTTCATGCCACCCTCCTGGATATATAGAGGCTATATGATGACAGCTGTAGGAATGTACCACCTTGATCCGCATCAAACCAATACGAAAGATTTGCGGGGCTGTTAGCCTATCAACAGAGAGCGCATC
This sequence comes from Acidocella sp., assembly GCA_029077825.1. Lineage (GTDB taxonomy): Bacteria > Pseudomonadota > Alphaproteobacteria > Acetobacterales > Acetobacteraceae > Acidocella. Next base: position 37,331 of record JAQNCT010000019.1, read on the forward strand.
TGCGAGACGGCAGAGCGGAGAACCGGCAGGAATTCATTGCGCATCTTCTCTTTCGGGGTACGGTCGGCCTCGGAACTGATGTGCGCCGCCGCAATGACCCGGCCCGATTGGTCACGCACCGGCACCGCCACAGCGCGCAGATTATGCTCCAGCTCGCCATCAATCATGCAAAATTCCCGCCGGCGGACCTGATCCAGCAGAGCGCGCATGGTCGTTTCATCCGTAATTGTCTCATGGGTGAATTTTTTCATGGTAACCCGCCTGAAATAGGCATCAAGCTGTTCTGGCTCGAGATGTGCCAGCAAAACCCTCCCCATGGAGGTACAATAAGCTGGCAGATTTTGCCCAACATCACGGTGGACCGATGCCGCACGCTTGCGGGTTGAGCGGGCGACGTAGATGACCTCATCCCCGGTGAGTACCGAGACCGAACAGGATTCACCGACCGCCTCGCTGACCTGCTCAATAAAGGGCTGAGCCACCCGAGGCAGCGGGTTCGAGGAGAAATAGGACTGCGAGAGAGTGAGCACCTGCGGAGTTAGGCGATAATATTTCCCATTGGTGTCGATATACCCGAGCGCGGTGAGAGTGATTAGGCAACGCCGGACGGTGGCGCGAGGCAACCCAACCAGCTTGGCGATTTCCGCCATGGTGAGTTGGTTACGCTGGCCGGCAAACGCGCGCATCACCGCCAAGCCGCGGGCAAGGGCAGCGATGTAGTTATTATCCTCCGTCGGGTCGAGCAGGCCACCAGGGGCTATTGGCTCAGGCGACGCCATTTTGACAATTTTACTGCTCACCATCTAACTTCAGAGACCTTTTATCAAAATATTCCGGACTTTCCTGATAACCCGAACAAGGAACTTTTATTGCCTTCTCCTTATGCGCCGCGCAATCATAACCGCGTAGAAAGTTTGGCCTAACAGACGAATACCTTGTAACAAATAAAGATTGCCGCACCGCAGCAAGCAGGGCGACCCGTTTTATTATGACAAAACTAGGTTTTGAGGACAGACTTCCATTCCTCGATCAGAGCTTTTTGCTGGTCGATCTGAGGTGGTCCCCGAAGCTTGGACAGGAACTGGCTGGTGTTAAGATAGAATCCCGCCGGTTAATAATGCCTGGCTATGCGGCCAGGAGCTTGGTGTTGGAC
>JAQNCT010000020.1 GCA_029077825.1 Acidocella sp.
TACTGGTGGTATAATTTGTGGTCGGCGGCTGAAACATATGATGCTGCTTTTGCTGGATCAGCGTCTCAACCGCAGCCTCGTTTGCAAAATCCGCGGTGGTTTTAAACTGCCAGGACGGATCCTCACCATAACCATTTGCGAAAACCGGGGCCAATGGCCAAAACGTGGCCAGTACCACGCCAAATGTTGCTACGACGCTCAGGGGTCGAATTTTCGAGAAATTCATGTTGTACCTTGGTTCTAAGTGGCCGTGGACGAGATTAATTAACGAATATTCATTTCACACCTAGCATACCCGGCCCTCTCAGTCAACAACTGCAATTTTCGGTAAAACGAAACGAACATTAGAATTATTAGGTCTGGCTTTGCTATTTAAGACCCAGTAAAACAAGACAATTGGATGTAATTTTTGGCTGCGATGTCGGAGTGACCGGTTGGTTTTGTTGCATTGCAGTAAAATTGCCCGTCGCTATTCATCAAAATTAATATTTGTGCGGCGCAGCATTCTTGCGCGCCGCAACAAATATCGCCCAGCCCACAGTTAGGTGGCTTTCAAAAGATCCGCTTTAAAATTAAAGGAAACGAATTTTCTCTAAATTATCCCGAGGTTGGAAGATTATACGCCGCAACAAAAGTTTAACATGCGCAAAATATCTGCCGCCACCGCCCTACGCCATGCAAAGTTCATCGGCGCGCAGCGCGGCCAGCGAACTGACCCGGCAGGCCAGGCCACCAGCTTGGCTGGGCTGTCAATTCGTTATTTTGCCATCATCGCCGCAGCAACACATGTTATTGCGGCTGTTAGTGCTATCACGCATACGGTATGGCTAGATTTGGCGTCTGATGGCCGCTTAGTAACCGTAACATTACGTTTATATCTACCCGTTCGTGGCCCGGAATTATCGCCTCACGCGACCCATAGCGCGGCACGATCGCGCAAGAAGTTCTATTAAAGGTTGCACTTGAAGGTATAAACGACAGAAATGCTGCCTTTATGCGGCCTGCCCTGCCGCAAAACCGCTCGACCAGGCCCATTGGAAATTATATCCGCCCAGCCAACCGGTCACGTCCACCGCCTCACCGATAAAAAACAGCCCCGGCACTTTGCGGGCTTCCATGGTCTTAGAGGACAATTCGCTGGTGTCCACCCCGCCGATCGTCACCTCCGCCTTGCCATACCCTTCAGTGCCGGCGGGGTGCAGAACGAACCCGTTGATGGCCTCGGCGGTATTTTTGAGAGCCTTGTTGGGCATGTCGCCGATGGTGTGGTTGCCAAGCGGCGGCTGCAGCAGATTATGCGCGAGGCGGACGGGCAGCAGCTCGCCCAGAATGGTTTTTAATTCGGCCCGTGGCCGCTCTGCTTTGCGCTCCAGCAGAAACGCATAAGCATCGCGCCCCGGCAGCATGTCCAGCTTGATGGTCGCGCCCGGCTTCCAGTAGGATGAAATTTGCAAAACCGCCGGGCCTGAAAGGCCGCGGTGGGTAAATAAGGCCGCTTCGGCAAACGCCGCCTTGCCGCACGTTGCCACCGCCTCAAACGAAACACCGCTTAACCCCTGCATCCAGGCCCATTCTGGCCCCTCAAACAACAGCGGCACCAACCCGGCGCGAATCTCAGTCAACTCCAGGCCAAACTGTCTTGCGATGTCATGGGTAAAACCAGTCGCGCCCATTTTGGGAATTGACAGCCCGCCGGTCGCCATCACCAGCGCTGCGGCGGTAAATGGCCCCTGGTTGGTAGTGATGTGAAAATGATCAGGCTTGGTGATGCCGGTAATTTGGTGCGAGAGGCGCAAATCCACCCCGCCCGCCTTGCATAAATCCAGCAGCATGTTGAGGATGTCCTTGGCGGAGCGGTCACAAAACAACTGCCCTAGGCGCTTTTCATGGAAGGCGATGCCGTGGGCGCGCACCAAATCGATAAAATCCTGCGCACCGTAGCCAGCCAAGGCTGATTTACAAAAATGCGGGTTATTTGAGATGAAATTCTGTGGCTTGATATCCAAATTGGTGAAATTACAGCGCCCACCGCCGGATATGATAATTTTCGCGCCCGGTTCCACACCATGCTCCAACAGCAGCAGTTTTTTGCCGCGCTTGGCTGCCGTAGCCGCGCAAAACAGCCCGGCAGCGCCGGCGCCGATCACGGCCACATCGTAATGTCGCATTAGGCAAATCCTTGAGGTTGGTTATAATTGGGCTCGAACAGGCTGGGGTTGGTATGCGCTTATCGCCGTTATGGCAAAGAAGGCTGGCGGTATTTGCAGGGCACCGGCGCGGCCGGGTTTCGCTTTACATATTTGCCGTGGTGTTCGTGGTCAGCATGGCGGCCAATTTCATCGCCAATGATAAACCCCTGCTGCTGGACTATCAGGGCCGTTTATATGTGCCGGCCGTGCAGTTTATTCCGGCAACCAGTTTTGGGCCACAATATTTACCCACCGAGGCGGACTTCACCAACCCTGCCATCAAAGCTGTCATCAACGCGCATGGCTGGATGGTCTGGCCACTGATTCCGTATAGCTACGACACCATCGTGTGGGACGCCGGGCCGGTGGCGCCCTCGCCGCCCTCATGGCGCAACTGGCTGGGCACCGACGAGGTTTCGCGCGATGTGCTGGCGCGCGTGATTTACGGGTTGCGGCTGTCGATATTATTTGGCTTCGGCCTCACCATCGTCGCCTCCGCCGTCGGCATCGTCGCAGGTGCGGTGCAGGGGTTTTATGGCGGCCTGACGGATTTGCTGTTCCAGCGCTTCATTGAAATCTGGTCCGGCATGCCGCAATTGTTCCTGCTTATCATCCTGGCCAGCATCATCGCGCCGAGCTTCTGGGTGCTGCTGCTGTTCCTGCTGCTGTTCTCTTGGATGTCGCTGACCGGCGTGGTGCGGGCCGAGTTTCTGCGCGCCCGCAACCTTGATTATGTGCGCGCCGCCAAAGCGCTGGGCGTTCCAGATTGGCAGATTATGCTGCGCCACATGCTGCCCAACGCAATGATCGCCACCTTGACGTTTTTGCCGTTTATCCTCTCAAATTCCGTTACCGTTCTGGCGAGCCTGGATTTCCTCGGCTTTGGCATGCCGCCTGGCTCACCCTCGTTGGGGGAGTTAGTCTCGGAGGCTAAAAATAATTTGGCTGCGCCGTGGCTGGCCTTTACGGCCTTCGCAACATTGGGCGGTATTCTTATTTTGCTGATTTTCATCGGCGAAGCGGTGCGTGATGCCTTCGATCCGCGCAAAACCCAATGACACTGCTGAGCGTTAGCAACCTCACCCTGCGAGCGGGGGCCAGAACGCTGGTTGATGATGTTTCCTTCAACGTGGCTGCCGGGGAGACGCTCGCCATTGCGGGAGAGTCCGGCTCTGGCAAAACCCTCTCGGCGCTGAGCGTGCTCAACCTGCTGCCGCCCGGCATCACCCATGCAGGCGGCGTGGTGCGCCTTGATGATATCAACGTTGCCACTGCCACCCGCGCTGAGATTCAAAATATTCGCGGCGGCACCGCCGGGATTATTTTCCAGGAGCCCTTATCCAGCCTCAATCCTTTGCAGCGGGTCGGCAAACAGGTGGCAGAGGCCATGACCCTGCACGGCAAATTCTCCAAAACCAGCTTGCGCGAAAAAGTCAACGCACTGCTGGCGGAAGTCGGGTTGCCGGATGCGCAACGCATCGCCAATTCCTACCCGCATTTGCTCTCCGGCGGCCAGCGCCAACGGATCATGATCGCCATGGCACTTGCCAATGACCCGAAGCTTTTGATCGCGGATGAACCCACCACCGCGCTTGATGTAACATTAGAGAAACAAATTCTTGATCTTATCCAAACCGCCCAAAAAGCCCGCGGCCTGGGGGTGCTGCTGATCACCCATAACCTCTCATTAGTGCGCCGTTATGCCCAGCGGGTGCTGGTGCTGGATGCCGGCAAACCAATTGAGAGCAACACCACCGATCAGATTTTTGGCAGCCCACGCGCGCCACAAACCAAACGGCTGCTGGCGGCGCGTGACATGGCGCCACCGCCCGGCGTACCCGACGCGCCGGTGATTCTTCAGGTGCAAAACCTAACCGTGAAATTCCCGATTTTGCAGGGTGTGCTGCGCCGCAAAATTGGCGAAGTTGCCGCTGTTGATGATGTGTCCTTTACGCTGCATGCCGGCGAGACGCTTGGGCTGGTGGGAGAATCCGGCTCCGGCAAATCCACCATTGGGCTGGCGTTGCTCAGGCTAATCAAGTTCCAGGGCCGGGTGTTATTTAACGCCGTCCCGTCAACCGCCATTGACCTCGCCAGCCTGCCAAAACGGCAGTTGCGCGGCATCCGCGCGCAACTACAAATCGTCTTTCAGGACCCCTACGGCAGCCTGGCCCCGCGCCTTACCATCGAGGACATCATCGCCGAGGGCCTTACCATTCACCAGCCTGGCCTTAACCCTGCCCAGCGCCGCGAGAAAGTTGCGGCCACGCTGCATGATGTTGGCCTGGCCGCTGATGCCATGCCGCGTTACCCGCACGAATTTTCCGGCGGCCAGCGCCAGCGCATCGCCATCGCCCGCGCGCTCATTCTAGAGCCAAAAATTCTGGTGCTAGATGAGCCCACCTCCGCCCTCGATGTTACCGTACAAGCCGAAATTCTGGCACTGCTGCGCGCCTTACAAACCCGCCACAATATCGCATACCTATTCATTAGCCATGACCTTCGCGTTATCCGCGCGCTGACGCATAGAGTGATGGTGCTAAAATCCGGCAGGGTTGTTGAGCTTGCCGCCGCCAGCAGCGTATTCAACAACCCGGCCGCCGCCTACACTAAAACATTGCTTGCCGCCTCCGGCCTGCAATAGGGGAAAGTAAAACGATTTTGAAAAGTCGGCCGCTCGGCTGGCGCCGTTGTGGTGCTGGCAAAAAAAGCCCGTGATGGTGAAACATCACGGGCTTATTAATTAAACGTCAAAAACCATCAATCAAACATAACGCTCAAGCCATTACCCTTCCATATCATTGGCGATGCTGGCCAATACAGTTGGGGACTTGGATTTCAGAACCAGGAACCACACGAGGCCGATCAGCAGGTAGCCTATGAAGATTTCCGGCAAGTACTGGTCGGGTGCCGGCGGCCAGGGGATGACAGAGCTATATACTACAAATAACATCAAGGCGGCGCCGATGGCGCTGATGATGACGGTTTTCGCCGTCATCAGGCCCACTTTTTTCATGTCGAACGAAGCGGAGATAGCAACGCCCAAATACACCACAACAAAGCCGTAAGTGGCGATGGTGCCGGTTTCGTTAAAGGCGTTGAGGAAGGTTTGTGGCGTGAGTACGAGGAAGAACAAAGTCACGATCGCAACGCTGACAAACACCGCCATGTGCGGCGTTTTATGAACCTTGTGAACCATGCCCATGGAGCCATGTAGGAACTGGTAGCGGCCCATGGAATACATCATGCGCGATGAGGCATTGATGCAAGCGAGTGCGCAGGCAAAGGCGCTGATCATGGCAGAGAAATACACCACGCCGGCAGCCCAAGGCATGTGGGCAGCGTTGGTCATATCGGCGAATGGCGAGGAGCTGTTGCCGATCACATCAGCATGGTCGTTCATGCCCAGCACCATGAAATAGGTGATGATGGTGAAAAACAAACCAGCCACCGCAGCCGAGCCCACCACCGCAATCGGGATGTTGCGTTGTGGGTTACCAGATTCCTTGGCGAGTGTGGCTGAACTTTCAAACCCAACAAAGCTGAACACCGCAAAAGCCATGGCGGAGGCAACACCACCGAACGGCAGTTTTGAAATGTTCAACTGCGTGGGGTCATAAATGGTGCCGTGTTTGCCAACAACCATGGCGGTGATGATGATGATGATACCAATTGAAATGGTCTCAAGCACCAAAGCCAGACGCGATGATAATTGAATATCGCGGTACGCCGCATAAGCTATCAGACCGATAAATGCCAGCGAGAACAACACCAGTTCCGGCATCGACAATGTAATGTGAAACACCCCGAGGAAGTTGCCTAAAAATAACGGGAAGCCGAACACCACGGCCATGGCGGTGGCAAGATACGCCAATATCATTGTCCAACCGGCCAGCGCACCGGTTACCGGCCCAAAGGTGCGGCCAATATAAACGAAGTATGACCCTGCTTCTGGGTGGCGCTTAGCCAACGATGAAATGGATGCGCCAACGAACACGCAACCAACCGTGGCAATAAGGTATGATAACCATGAGCCAACACCAGCAATGCCAGCCACCACTGTAATGTTCAAAGCAGGGGTTAGGGTTGGCGCAATATTAGCAATCGACTGGCCGATTGTTTCCGGCAAACTCAATACACCGTGGCGTAACTGCCCGGTGTCCATTTTAGTGTCTGTCACAGCTACCATAGTTTTCCCTCTCATTGTGTTGCCGGAACCATCAGGCCATAACCTGCAATTTGCGCGCTATGGCCTCATAGAAAATAGTTAAGCAAGTCTCATGCCGTTTGGGTCAGGTACCACAGCATGACGAACCATTCGCCAATTTGCTAGCCTTATTTATCGATGGTGCCACATCATTGCCCGGGTTTTGATCAAAAAATCCAACCGGCATCAATTTAAAGCCCGCCGTAATGCAAGGCTGCACCGGAAAATCTTCTGGCCGCGGTTGATGATGCACGCCAAACACATGCCATAACACCAAATCAGCATTTTCAATGTTGCGGTCTTGCGCCGCAAATTCCTTCACCCCGCCTGAGCCATCAGAATGGTTCATGAATTCACCAGCAGCGTAACGCTCTTCAGGGTCAAACTTGGTAACCCACATGTGGTTTTCCATAAAGCTGGAGCGCACCCCTGAGGGTGAGTTGGGCTTGAGGAAATGTGCCAGCACATCCTGCGGATAAATTTTATAACCCACTGGCTTGCCCACGTGGTTTAGCTTGTTGGGGTTGATCACTTTCCAATAGCGCTGGCTATCTGGGTTGGCTTTGCGGGCCGCTGCCTGCTCGGTTTTGAGTACGGTTTCCACCTGGTAAAAGGCGTTGCCATACGGGTTTTTATCATCCTCCTCGGCGTAGCTGTTACATTCAACAAAACTATTACCTGGCCCGTCTACCGCCATTTCCAACCGCGCACAAAAAGCATGTTGATGAATATGACCCTGCAGCCCAGGGGCAACTTCCACGCCATATTTGCTTGGCTTGCCTGGCTCACAAGCTGAGGTATTGATGATGCCGGTGGCCTTCATTTCGAACTCAATCATGCCGGCTTGGTCAAAATACCAATAGGAGGCGTATTCGTAATTGCCCACCGTTGCGATCGAGGAGATCACCAGTTTACGGCCGCGCCGCAGTTCGGTACGCTCAGTACGGAAATCCCAATGCTTCCATAAAATGCCGTTATCTTCTTCATGAATGCAAATGGCTTTATCGATGTGGAAGATATCGCCGGTCATGGTGTTCAAATCCACATCCAGATACGCGATATGGCCTAAGCAATCACAACCCAGCGTGAGCGAGTTGGTCAGCTTGCCTAAGCCATATTCACCAATGTCGAACACGTTTTTACGAAAATGCCCGTTCTCTGGCACACCATATGGCACCACCATTTCCGCCAGCGAAGCGCGATTTACAATCGGGCGGTTATCGTAACGGATATCATGCAAGGTCAGCCCCTCACGGGCGTTAAAGCCAATCACCATTGACCATTTATCCCAGGTGATCGCATTGCCGTTCAGCTCAAAGCTGGCCCCTTCCGGCTGAATAATATCGAGCGGCTTCAGGGCTTTACGGAATTCAGTGCGAAATTGCGCCTCATAGTTGATCTCAGTCATCGGAATCGGGGTGATGCCGTAATCATCCACCCGGATCACTTTGCCCGCCTTGATATCCACCACGGCGTTCAGCCCCTCAATCGGGTGGGCATAGAAATTCTCATCCTTGCGCAAGCGCAGCCAGGAGAAGGTATGCGACAGATACCCGCCTTCCTCACCGGCAAAGCCAAAGTTCCCTGCCGACCAGGGGTCCACGCAGACCATGCTCATGTCAGTGATGCCGCGCTTGGCGCAGGCAGCGATGAAATCAGGGTGCGCTTGCACCACCGCTTCAATCTGCATGAACTGTTCGAGTTGGATCATCGGCTTCTTGGTTTGAAAGAACGCCTTGGAAATAATGGCGCCGTCAGCCAACGAGACACTTAACTTCCACACGCCCGGCGCATCGCCCAGGAACACGTTGACACGGGCTTCGCGCGGGGTGGATTTACCGGCAGTATAATCGTCCAATGCCGCGCGCGGCGGGTCCTTCAGCTCGATGGTTTCAAACAGGAATTTCGGTCCAAAGTCCGGGCTGGCATGGACCAGCGCCATCACGCTGCGAATTTCATCGGCGGTCAGCGGCGCCAACGGGTGGCGCAGGGCCGTGCTCATCCCCATGACTCCCGGGGTTGCGTGCAATAAATCATCCATCTTCAAGCTCCTTTCCAAGTGGCACTTCACAAAGCGCTTTATTTGAACCCCAACATCGCTCGTCATCGCCTTTCTGGCTTGACATTTGACATCAAATTTTAAGCAAACTCGACCAGCTAACCAATCATGGTGATTTATGGCCCAACTTTCGCCCATTAAATTGGCAATCGCCCCACATGCCACGAATCTGTGCTTGACGATAAACTTATTTTCTTCAACACTTGGTCCATGGGCATCCAACCTCGCGTATCGGCGGTGGCGGCAGCGGGCGTGTTGGGCATGATCGGTCAGCACGGCGGTGATGTTGACCGCATCCTGGGTGCTGCTCATTTAGCACCTGGTGAGGTTGATAACCCAGACGCCCTGTTGGATTTGCGCCGCTATTGCAATTTGTTCGAGCAAGCCGCCAGCCAGACCCGGGTTGATGATTTTGGTTTGCGCTTTGGGCGCGACTACCGGCTGGAGGATATGGGGCCGCTGGGGCATTTGCTATTGAACTCACCTTGCCTTGGTGTGGCGCTCGCTAGTCTGGCGAAAAACTTCGCCGCCGTGCAGGAACATTCTGACCTTATTTTGCGCAGTGACGGCGCATTGCTGCGCCTTGAGTACCAGATCCGCGATGGCCGGATCGCCAACCGCCGCCACGACGCCGAACTTTCCATCGGAATTTTCAACAATATCTTCCGCCGCGCCCTTGGCACAAACTGGGCGGCTGAGGAAATCCATTTCGAGCATTTACGCGCCGCCGAGCCGCTGGCCCACCAAACCTTGCTGAATGCACCAGTATATTTCGCCCAGGCCACCAACGCCATCGTGTTCCGGCGCGATGTTCTGTGCTGCCCGATGCCGAACGCCAACCCCAGCAAACTCCCGGCACTACAGGCCGAGGTGCAAGTACTGGCACGGCGTGCCCGGCCCGATGATTTTATTGGTTTGGTGGTCAGCCAGATCCGCCGCGGACTGGCCGAAGGTGATGCCAGCATTGGCCGCATCTCCCCCCGGCTGGGGCTGAGTCAGGCCAAATTATACCGCCAGCTCGCCGCTTTGGGCGTGGATGTCTCCAACCTCACCCAAATGATCCGGCAAGAACTGGCCATCACCTATGCCGCCCAACCGCATATCCCGCTCACCGACATCGCCGCCTTGCTCGGCTATTCCGAACTCAGCGCCTTCTCCCGCGCCTTTAAGCGCTGGACCGGGATGGCACCGGCCAGCTACCGCGAAAACCTGCTGCAACGCTGAGGATTAAGCGACCACCAGACGACGGTATAAATGCCAAGTGGCGTGACCCAGTACTGGCAGCACCACCACCAAGCCGAGGAAAAACGGCAGCGAGCCGAGGAATAAGGCCACCGCCACCACCAGCCCCCAGAGCAGCAACGGCAGCGGATTGCGGCGCATCGCCAGCAATGAAACAGTAATGGCGGTAATGAAGCTGGTCGGCCGGTCCAGCAGCAGCGGGAACGAGACCACGCTGATCGCCAGCACGCCGATTGCAAACAACGCCCCAGCTGCCAGGCCAAGCCCGATCATCGCCCAGCCGGCATTGGTGGTGAACACAGCGCTGATGAAGCCCGGCACTGAAGCGGGCGGCAACGGGCCGAGGGTGAGATCATAGATCGTTTGCGCTACCGCCAGCCACAGCAAGAACAGCCCGATCAACACGACGCCCATCGCCATGATCGACCAGATAGCGGGGGAGCGCAGCACCTTGAACACGTCCAGCCAGTTCATCCGCCCGGTAACCTCGCGCTGGCGGCTCATCTCATAAAGGCCGAGCGCAACAAGCGGCCCGACCAAAGCGAAGCCGGACGCCACCGGGAACAGCATCGGCAGCAATGATTCCTTGGCCGCCACACCGGCCAGCACCAGCCCCATCACCGGGTAAATCAGGCACAAGAAAATAACGTCGGTTCGCGCATCAGCAAAATCACGCAAACCCGCCGTCAGTGCCGCCTTGATATCGTTGGTGCTAATTTGCCGGACCTTTGGCAGCTGTGCTGCATGTTTGCCGGGCCAGTATTCAGAGGCGGTATCGGTACCAAGGGCTGCGCCAGCCTCTAACTGCGCAACCATCCATTCGACGGGGTTCCTGATAGGCATATTTTTCGCCCTTTCTTACTGAGGGCCTTTAATTCTTCACATTTAAGGTCAAAGATGCAAGATGTTTTTTCTTGGGATGCCGTTTAATGAAACTAATTTTAGCCAGTGGTTCACAGACCCGACAGACCATGCTGCGCAACGCCGGACTTGATTTTTCCGTCATCGTGCCGGATATTGACGAAGCCGCCATCAAAGCTGCCTCAAGCGCCAACACCGCTGAACTGGCCTTGCAACTTGCCAATGCCAAGGCTGCCGAAATTGCGGCACTTTGCCCCTGGGCGACGGTGATCGGCGCTGACCAGATTTTGATTTGCGAGAAGCGCCGGTTCGACAAACCTAAAAATATCACCCAGGCCGCCGAACATTTGCGTTTTTTGTCAGGTAAAACCCACGGGCTTGTTACTGCTGTTGCAGTGCATCACGGCACGCAACGGATCTGGCACCATGTCGCCACCCCTAACCTGACCATGCGCAAGCTTGCAGATGACGATATCGACGCCTACCTCGCCGCATCCGGCAACCGTATCTGCAACATGGTCGGCGCTTATCAGTTGGAAGGCCATGGCGTTAATTTGTTTAACGATATTTCAGGAGATTTCTTTACGATTCTCGGTTTGCCGCTACTGCCTTTACTCGGGTTTTTGCGGGAACGCGCCGTACCGGCTTGAGCAGCGGTGCCACCTCATCAAGAATTTTCATCAACGCCGCCACGGTGGGCGCATCCAAATCACGCAAGCTTTTCGCCAGCCGATTCGCCAGCGCCGTCTGCGCGGCGGTCAGCCCCGCCGCATTCACCTTCACCCGCGGGCGCGACAGTTTCGCTAATATCCTAAGTTCATCGGCTTCATCCCAGATCAAGCCGAAATAATCACAAATCTGGTGGATCAACCCGGCTGAAGGCGCGCCCCGCCAGCCATGCTCCAACGCTGATAGGTACGCAGGCGAAACCGCCAATGCCGCCGCCATATCGCGCTGCAATATGTTGCGTGATGCCCTGAGGGCGCGCAATTTTTCCCCAAAGGGTGTCATGCCCGCACCCGGCGCAACAACACCCGTACTGACCCCGTATTGGCCGCATGCGGGTGTGCCACCGCCAAAATATGCACCCGCAAATGCGGGTGGTTCAACCAATGCGGTAACTCGCGCGCAATCACTTCACCCTTACCGGTGATGATCTCAACACAACGTACCTCATCAGCATAAGCCCGCTCCAAAAAATGCGTCACCGCATTATGCGCGCGCATGGCAGTCAGCCCATGCAAATCCAACCGCCGCACCGCCCGGATTTTTCCGGTTGCAAAACTCTTCCAGGTTGATTTATCTAGGCCCCCTGGCACGTGATTCACTTGAATATCACGCGGCACTAATTTCAACCGTGGCTTCGGGGTTTCAATGGTCTGCGGCACCGGATCAATCACCGGCGCTGGCTCCGGCTCCAACGCCAGCCGCTTTTTGCCCGGCAACAAGGTAATGGACTGCGTGAACGCGGCCCATAATTTTTCCTCCGCCTTTGATAATCCTCTAACCCTGGCCATCAATAATCAAAACATGCAAACGCCGCGGCCCATGTGCGCCCAGCTCCAAAGTTTGCTCAATATCCGCTGAGCGTGACGGCCCCGTTATCAGCATTACGCTGCGCGGCATGGCGCCCTCAAGGCGCAGCCTATCAAAAGCATCTTCATAGCAGGCCAGAATATCCACTGCCCGCAGCAGCACAATCGCGGTATCGGGCAATAAATTATTTTTCACCGGGCGGGTTGGCGCTGAGGGTAATACCAATGTGCCGGTTTCAGCCACACCAGCAAATGCCACCTGCAAACTTACCGCGTCATGCGCGGTGGCAACCCCGTAGCGCACCTGCAACATCGGGCTGGCATGAAAGGGTATCTGCTCCAAAGCCGGGTGTGGTGAGACCACAACCGAGGGTGCGATGTTTTGTTGTGCCAAATAAGTGCTTATGGCCTGTGGTACCGCTGCGATATTTGGCAGTTGCGTAACCGTACCAAATTCGCGCTCTACATAATGGGCAAATAATTTCACCCGCCCGGCCAGGTCTAGCTGCCCGCGCGCCGGTATTAAATGGCGGTGGTGCAGCACCGTTCGCGCCGCCAACATTGCCTGTTGATCCGCTGGCAACGGCCCGCGTTTTAGCCCGCGCTGAAGCGCTGCCATAATCGCATCGCGGCTCATCTGTTCCTCTGTGTGGCAACATATTTTGCAAAAAATGTATCGCCTTCCGGGGCCGGAAAATCCCGCCCCGCTGTCCAGCCGCCGGCCAGCGGCAATTTGCCAAAAAACCCGCGCTTGCGCCCCAACAACCCTAACCCAACCGCCGCCGCCCGCATGCCTAAGCGATACATCATCGGGCGCTTGGCAAACCACGCCCACAGGCCCAGCCCATAGCGCATGCCGGTGGGTTGCAAATGGCGTTCAAACTCACGCTCTCGCCAATGGCGCATTAAATTTGGCAGTGGAATTTTCACCGGGCATACGCTCTCACACTTGCCACAAAAGGTGCTGGCATTGGGTAAATGCTGCGTTGCCTCAATGCCTTGTAGCATCGGGCTCAGCACTGCCCCCATGGGGCCCGGGTAGGTGGTGCCATAGGCATGGCCGCCAACCGCGCCATACACCGGGCAATGGTTCATGCAGGCGGCGCACCGAATACAGCGCAACATGTCTTGAAACGGTGTGCCCACCATGCCAGAGCGCCCGTTATCAAGCAGCACCACATGATATTCCTCCGGCCCGTCCAAATCCCCTACCCGACGGCCGCCGGTGGAGAAGGTGGTGTAGACCGACATATCCTGGCCCGTGGCGGAACGCGCCAACACCCGCAGCATGGCCAAACAATCCTCGATATTAGGCACTAGTTTTTCAATACCAGTCACCACCACATGCACACGCGGCAAGGTTTGGGTTAAATCCCCATTGCCCTCATTGGTCACAATCACTGAAGTGCCGGTCTCGGCGATTAAAAAATTCGCCCCGGTTATGCCAACATCAGCGGCTAAAAATTTCTCCCGCAAAATTCCGCGCGCCTCAGTGAGAATATCACGCCGCTCATGAAACACCCGCTCCGGCGCCAGCTGGGTATGGTGCTCCCGGAAACTCTCCTCCCACTGCTCACGGTTCAAATGAAACGCTGGCCCAATAATATGGCTCGGCGGCTCCCGGCGGAGCTGCAAAATATACTCGCCCAGATCCGTCTCAACCGGTGTAATCGCGTTGGCTTGTAAATAATCATTCAGGCCAATCTCCTCAGTCACCATCGACTTGCCCTTGGTGACCGTTTTTGCCCCCGCCTTGCGGCAGATATTCAGCACAGCCTCGCGGGCATCCTGCGCCGTGCTGCACCAATGCACCACCCCGCCGGAGCGCGCCACCGCGTTGGCATAAACTTCCAAATAATAGTCCAAATGCGTGATTGTGTGGTCTTTAATCCCCGCTGCAATATCGCGCAGGGCCTCAAACTCCGGCAATTTATCCACAGCGGCCTGGCGCTTTTTGGCAAATTGCGGCTTGGCCCGCGCCAATGCCCGTTGCAACCCGGCATCTGCCATGGCGGTGGTTGCATTCCCAACAAACGCCTCACTTGATTGCAACATGCTGCCCCCTTTTATCACGCTGGTGTTTCGGTGCGGTGAGACAGGATTTATCAAGGGCATTGCCTTGGCCTTCCTCACTCACCACACCAAAAAGCCTGCTGGGATAAGAATGTCCCGGTGCGTTGACTGTCAAGCGGGGGCTGGGTGGGTCCATACGGTAAAGCTGGTGAGCTGGTTGGGGCCGAAGGTGTTGGTGATGGCAACGTCGGTCGCGTCGCGGCCTTGAGCGATGAGGACGCGGCCTTTACGGGGTTTGTTGTTACGGGGGTCAAACATGTGCCATTGGCCGCCCAAATAGGCTTCAAACCAGCCGGCGAAGTCCATGGGGCTAAAGGGGCCGGTCTCACCCACATCTGAGAGGTAGCCGGTGCAGTAGCGGGCCGGGATATTCAGGCAGCGGCAAAAGGTAAGTGCCAAATGGGCATAATCCCGGCAGACGCCGCGGGCTTCATGGAAGGCTTGCAAGGCGGTTTTGGTGGGCCGGGCGTGTTCATAGTTGAAGGCAATATGGTTATGCACCCAGTCGCACACGGCCTGCACGCGGGCCCAGCCGGGCGGCGTGTGGCCAAATAGCTGCCAGGCGACATCACTTAGCTCATCGGTTTCGCAGTAGCGGCTGCCCAGCAGGTAAACCAGGCATTGCTCCGGCAAATCCTGCACCTGGTGCTGCCAGGCGTCGCTTGTCACTGGGTCAGGCAGGCCGGAATCACGCACGGTACCGGCGCTGGCGATCCGAAACGGCCCGGCGGGCGCCACCAGCCGGGTGCACCAGTTGCCGAACCCATCCCGATAGGCGGCCATCGGCACGGTGGGCGTGGTGGTCATAATATCAGGCACAATTATGTCGGCTGCCCTGGAATGGTGCACATTCAGCATCAGCAGCATGGGAGTTGGCTGCGGGAACTCGTATAATATTTCGTAGCCCAGAGCGATTTGCAAATTATGTTCCTAAGCAGCCAGTTTGGCCACGGTTGCGTTGCACCAGACCACGGATGGTCTGATTTTACCAAACATAATGCGCCTAGCCGCTAAGGTCTGGTATGCGCGGCTTTTATGGATAAAGTTTAAGTGCTGGGAGTTTTAAAAAAGGCTGCCGCCGCGGCCTTATGGGCGTCCTTAGCGGCAATAACGGCCTGAACCCTGGCAATTTCAGCCTGCAGCAGTAAAATATAAGCCTGTAATTCCGCCACACCCAGCATGTCCAGGGGGGGAGGAACCAGCAGATTTTTTGCCTTTTTGGGCAGTTCTTCATCGGAAATTATCATGAAATGATCTTGACCGATGGCCTGCCACAGTACCATACCCCGGCGTTACGTGCAGTCGCACAAAAAAATCCGCTCATGGCCACCTGGCCCGGCTTAAAAAATTTTGCTGCATTGCAGCTTCGTAAGGTATTCTGCTCATGTCTCTCCCATTGATGCCCAAAGCCACCGCCGTTTGGTTGATCGACAAGACCGCGCTCACCTTCGCCCAGATCGCCGAGTTCTGCGGCATGCACCCGCTGGAAATCCAGGCGATCGCTGATGGTGAAGTGGCGCAGGGTATAAATGGTTATGACCCAGTCGCCAATAAGCAGGTCACCGCCGAGGATATCGCCCGCTGTGAGGCCAACCCGGCGTTGCACCTCAAGCTGCTGCCGCAGGCTGATGTTGCCGCCAAAAAATCCAAAGGTGGGCGTTATACGCCGGTGGCCAAGCGCAATGACCGGCCGGATGCCATTGCCTTCCTGTTGCGCAACTACCCGCACCTGAGCGATGCGCAAATCATCAAGCTGCTGGGTACCACCAAGGACACCATCCAGAAAATCCGCGAGCGTTCGCACTGGAACGCCAGTAACATCAAGCCGCGCGACCCGGTTATTCTCGGCCTGTGCAAGCAATCAGACT
This sequence comes from Acidocella sp., assembly GCA_029077825.1. GTDB lineage: Bacteria > Pseudomonadota > Alphaproteobacteria > Acetobacterales > Acetobacteraceae > Acidocella. Next base: position 16,035 of record JAQNCT010000020.1, read on the forward strand.
TGAACGACACGATTGCCGCCGCCAATGAGCGTCTGGCCAAGGAAGGCATCACCCCGCCGCCGCCGCCACCGCCCATGTCCAGCGAAGCCGCCTGATACGCCCGGAATTCATCATGACCTATGATGAATTCTGGCTTCGCTACCTTCGCGCCCACGCCAAGCCGGCCAGCCGTGCGCTGCATTATTGCGGCAGCGTCTTGGCGCTTGGCTTTGTCGCCTTGGCTGTTTTCACCCGTAATGGCGTGTGGCTCGTGTTCGCCCCGGTCGCCGGCTACAGCTTCGCGTGGGGCGGGCATTTTTACGTGGAACATAACCGGCCGACGACCTTTGGCCACCCGTTCTGGTCGCTGGTCAGCGATTTTAGAATGTTTTTCCTGTTCCTTACCGGCCGACTGGCGCCACATTTGGCGGCGGCAGGTGTTGGATCGTAGGGCCTCTGCCGAAGGGCCGGCTAAATACCGTTGGCGACCGTACCGAACTTAGTGCTCAGGCCGTGACCTGTCAGGGTCGCGCCCGCCACAATCAATATCGCCACCAATGAGGCGATCATGACATATTCGATCGCGGTAACGCCGCGCCGGTCAGTGGTAAACTGGCAAACACGTATCGCGACGGACACCAAAAAACGGTTAATATTCATACGTTTTTATAAAATCCCAGTTTATCAAATCTGCAGGCACACCAAGAAGATGACCGATCAATGTTAATACGGCCCTAATAAATTCGCAGGGTTAAATCGCGTTACCGATAGCTAAAAATTTGGTGCTCAACGAAGTACCAACCGACGACACACCCGCGATAATCACAACCGCGATTAGCGACGCGATCAGGGCGTATTCAATGGAAGTAACAGCCCGCTCACCTGACACGAGCGCATAAATCCGGAGGATAAGCCGATTGAAATAACGTTCCATAATCGACTTTATAATCTAAACTAACCGTAATGTCGAATAAAATCTAAGTTAATTCTTGTAAAAACCAAGCCGGACCCCAACGGTCCGGCCTGGTGGCCCTATTGAATGGTCGCCGCGGTCAAAAAAATCGGCCCCGGCGGCTATAATTCCGAAACGCCAGACTATACGGCGTTGCCGACCGTAGCAAAAGTCGAAGACACACTGGTTCCGAGCGTACTAACCGCACCGATGATCACTACCGCGATCAATGCTGCAATCAATGCGTATTCAATCGCGGTAACCGCCCTTTGATCAACACGAAAAGCCTTAATGCCACTTAGCAAGGCCGTTTTCATAAGCTCCATAATTCTCTCCGTTTATAAGAACATTTCTTTCGCATGCAGAAAATTATTATCATGAGAAATAATTGTTATGAAGGACAAATAACCTTAGCCGTGTGATCGGCGGGCCATTATTTATTAACTTTTATTCACCATAAATTTAAAAACCCCCCCTGTTTTTTTTTGACCTTGGGTTTTTTAAAATAATTACGGCCGCGTGGCCGTTTTTTTCCCGGCCGTTATAAAAACCTCATGCGCCGCGAAAATAACGCCCGCCAGACCCGCCGGGGTCAGGTAATACAGCACCCGGAACAATAAAATAGCGCCTACCGCCGCCGCGGGGTCCATGTAGCCGGCCATGCCCAGCAACAAAATTGAATCAAATACCCCAACACCGCCCGGCAGTCCGCTCAGCAACCCGCCGGCGAAGCCTGCCATGTAGAACGCCAGGACATGCGCGAAGGTCAGGCCATGAACGGTCGGCAACACCACATATAAAATCCCACAGGCGGTGCTGATATCAAGGCAGGATAACAGTACCTGCGCGCCCGCCACCACAAAACCGGGGCGCGGAATATTCACCCCCATGATCGTCAGCGGCCGGGTGCCGTGCGCCAGCAGAATATAAATAATTATTAATGTCCACAACAGAAAACCGACAGATTGCAGCACCCAAGGTGCTACCGCATGGCCAAACAACGGCAGATCCAACGGATGCAGCAGCAGCACCGCGCCCATCAGCACAAACACCCCGGTCATGAAGCTGGTGCCTGAAATGGTCATAATCCGGCCAATGCCTGACGGCGTCACCCCCCACTGGGCGTAGAGCCGCAACCGGATTGCCGCCGCTGAAATGGCCGGTGCCCCGACCACGTGGCTCAACGCGTAGGCACAAAATGAGGCAAGACCAATCCGCCGCCAGGCCAAGGGCGGGAAATCGTCACGCCGTTTGGCAAATATAATACCTGGCACATCGTAAATCAGCATGAAGCAAAACGACACGCCGAGCAGCGCCAGCGCGTGATACATTTGCAGCCTGGGCGTATTGGTTAATGCCGCCAGCACATCGGCAAAGCTCAACCGCCGCAACGCCCCGTGCAGACCCACCAGCACGCCACCCAGCACCAGCAGCCCCAGCACCGGCGGCAGATATTTTATCAGCCAATGCCGGGCACGCTGCGGCATCAGGCGGCTTGGGTCTCGCGGGCCAGGGCGGTTTCAATCAGACTGATTGTCCGCTCAACACCATACAGTGCCACAAACCCGCCAAAGCGCGGCCCTTCCATTTGCCCCAACAACACCTGGTATAAACAATCAAACCAGGCTTTCAGTGGCGCGAATTGATGCGCCTTGCCAACAGCGTAAACCATGTTTTGAATCTGCTCGGCGGGGGTCTCACCCGGATAATCTGCAAACCCAGCCGCCAGCCGCGCTGCTAAATCCTGCAACCCAACCCGCTCCAGCGCTGTTGCATCACGGAAAATTTTGTTAGGCGCAATAAAATCCCGGTTATAGGCAATCGCGTACTGGATCAGTTGCCCCAGGAACGGATACGTCTGAGCATTGGCGTTCGGCAAATACGCCCTGATGAACCCCCACAGCATTTCCGGGCTATCTGCATTAATTACCGACGCCAGGTTGAGCAGCATGGTAAAGCCAATAGGTGAACCCGCATCAACCGGGATGTTACCGCCATGAATATGCCAGGCCGGGTTGGCATGCGGGTCAGTTGCCTCACGCGCGCCTACCACACCGTTTATGTAATCATCCGCGGCCCGCGGGATCACATCAAAGAATAGTTTTTTAGCCCGCTGTGGCGCATGAAACATAAATTGCGCCAGTGATTCCGGTGGCGCGTAGGTTAACCATTGCTCCACAGAGAGCCCGTTACCTTTGCTTTTTGAAATTTTCTGGCCGTTCTCATCCAAAAACAATTCATAGGTTAAGCAAACCGGCGGCTCCGCCCCTAATGCCCGCACAATCGCTGATGAAAGTTTAACTGAATCAATTAAATCCTTACCAGACATTTCATAATCAACATCCAGCGCATACCAGCGCATCGCCCAGTCAGCTTTCCATTGCAGCTTGGCAGCCCCTCCGGTTACCGCGGTTTCAAAGCGGGTGCCACTGTCAGGGTCAACCCAAATCACTGAGCCTGTTGCCACATCAGCCCGCTCAATGGGTACCTGCATCACAATGCCGGTGCGCGGATGAATGGGTAATATCGGTGAGTATGTGGCACGGCGCTCTGGCCCCAGGGTAGGGCGGATAATTTCAATAATTTGGTCGTGGTTGGCCAGCACATGCAACAGCGCATCATCAAACTTGCCGCTCAGGTAATAGTCGCTGGAGGAGGCAAATTCATACTCAAAACCAAAGGAATCTAAAAACGCCCTCAGCCGCGCGTTGTTATGGGCGCCAAAACTATCATGCGTACCAAACGGGTCTGGCACTTGCGTGAGCGGCTTGCCCAGAAACGCCTTCAGCATGTCCTTGTTGGGCACATTGTCAGGTATTTTGCGCAGCGCATCCATATCATCAGAAAACGCCAGCAACCGCGATGGCAGCCCGGTCATTTCAGTAAAGGCGCGGCGAACCCAACTGGTACGCGCCACCTCACCAAAGGTGCCAATATGCGGCAGGCCAGAGGGGCCATAGCCGGTTTCAAACAAGGCGGAGGTTTTGCCTTTTTCCTTCAGCCGCGCCGCCACACGCTCAGCTTCACGGAAGGGCCAACTTAACTGGTTTGATGTCTGTTCACTCATAATAGCCTGGGTCTATGGCGAAATTTCCGCGCCGTCTATACGAAGACCAGATGGATTTCCTGCCATCCCTTCCCGCCATCATCGCCGGTCACGGCCACGCGGTGCTGCTCTCAACGCAGGGTGAACTCTCCACCCTCATCCCCGGCCAGGTTGCCAGGATGCTTGATGATGCAGCACCGCTGGTGATTCATGGCCCGGCCACGCTGAAACGCCTGGGCAACCCGGCAATTGCGGTGCTGGATTTGTTGGAGCTGTTTGCCTTTGTGTACCCGGCGCAATCGCTTGCCCCCACCGCCGCCGGGTTTGCCCGCTACCTGGACCTGCCAGTACCCACCAGCCTGCCGGCCGCCGCCTCTGCCTTAAATATTTATGCTGAGGCCTTGCTGGCCCAGCTTTCGCTTGGCCGCGATGTTCCCGCCAACCGTGATGCGCCCGGCCTGGCAGCAACCATGGGCCAGGCCGGCTGGGGCTGGGCGCCCTATGTGCTGGCGGCCCTGAACGCCCCCGCCGCCCGGCCTGACCAAATGGCCCTGCGGCTGGGCAAACGCCTGCCCCGCTGGGAGGCTGAGGCAGCGCGCCCGGCACCCTCCGCCTTTCCGGTCAGCCAATCAGAAACCCGCGCCCGGCTGGCCCTGCTGTTGGGCAGTAACGCTGAGCAACGCCCCGCCCAGGCTGACTATGCCGCCGCTGCCACCGCCGCCTTTGCGCCCCGCACCACTGAGGGCCAGCCGCACCTTGTTATTGCTGAGGCTGGTACCGGCACCGGCAAAACCCTGGGTTATCTGGCACCAGCCAGCCTGTGGGCAGAACGTAACCAGGGCGCGGTGTGGGTTTCCACCTTCACCCGGCATTTACAGCGCCAGATTGAATCCGAAGCCGCCAGGCTTGGCCCATCGGAGGGTGAGCGCCAGCGGGTGGTGCTACGCAAAGGCCGTGAAAATTACCTCTGCCTGCTGAATTACCAGGAAGCGGTGGAGAGCCGGCGCGGCATCATTCCGCTCGGGCTGATCGCCCGCTGGGCCATGGCCAGCTCTGATGGTGATTTGATGGGCGGTGACCTGCCCGGCTGGTTTGCCGAATTATTCGGCCATATGTTCCTCGCCAGCATCGCTGACCGCCGGGGCGAATGTATCCATGCCGCCTGTGAGCATTACGCCCGCTGCACCATTGAACATGTGGTCCGCAAGGCGCGGATGGCTGATATTGTGATCGCCAACCACGCGCTGGTGATGGCGCAAGCGGTCTGGGGCGGGCTGGATGATGATTATGTGGCCGCCCGCTATGTGTTTGATGAAGGCCACCATATTTTTGATGCCGCTGATTCCGCCTTCGCCATTGAGCTTTCCGGCATTCAAATGGCTGAACTGCGGCGCTGGCTGCTGGGGGCGGAGGGGGCGCGCTCCCGCGCCAAGGCGCTAGCACAACGGCTGGAGGATTTAATCGCTGCGGATGAGGCTTTGCTGCGCCATCTTGATGCCGCACTTCTGGCCGCCAAAACCCTGCCGGCCCCGGGCTGGAGCGGCCGGCTCACCGGCGGGCTGGAGGGGCTGCAGCATATTGGCACCAACCCGTCTGAATTGTTTTTACAATCATTGCGCCTGCAAGCCCGCGCCCGCGCGCAGGATGCTGATTTGGCAGGCACGATGCCGGTTGAAGTGGAGCTTTACCCGATTGAAGATGAAATTCTCGAGTCAGCCCGCCAACTGGCCACCGCCCTGGAGCGGCTGCGCGCCCCGCTGGCCAGCCTGCGTGAACGGCTGCTTGACCGGCTGGAAACCGAGGCCGAAACACTTGATGAACCCACCCGCCAGCGGCTTGAAGGGGCTGCCCGCTCACTCAAGCGCCGCGCCATTGACCCGCTGGCCGCTTGGAAACGCATCCTGGAATCACTCCCCACCGCTGCCCCCAGCCCTGCTCCCAGCCCGGGCAACCGCCCGGGGAGCCGCCCGGGAAAAATCCATTTCCTGCGGCTGGACCGCGCCGAGAGCCAAGACCGTGATGTGGCACTGTTAACCCACCTGCTTGACCCTACCGAGGCCTTTATTGAAACCATCGCCACCCCGGCGCACGGCCTGCTTATTACCTCCGCCACCTTGCGCGACGGGGTTGATAATGCAACCGCCTGGGCCCGCGCGGAAGCGCGCACCGGGGCCAACCATCTGGCCAACCCCGCCATCCGTGCTGCGTTTGATTCCCCGTTTGACTACGCTGCCAACACCCGCATTTTTATCGTCAATGACGTAAACACCCAGGATACCGCCCAACTGGCCGGCGCGTTTCGTGCTTGTTTTGAAGCTGGTGGCGGAGGCGGGTTGGGGTTATTTACCGCCATCTCACGCCTGCGCGCCGTGCACGCCAAAATTGCCGCCCCCCTGGAAGCCGCCGGAATCGCGCTTTACGCCCAGCATGTTGACGCTATGGACAACGCAACCTTGGTGGATATTTTTCGTGCCGAGGAACATTCCTGCCTACTCGGCACAGATGCCATGCGCGATGGCGTGGATATTCCGGGTAACGCCCTGCGGCTGGTAGTGTTTGAACGCACCCCCTGGCCGCGGCCAGATATTCTGCACAAAGCCAGGCGCACCCATCTCTCAAACGGCATGCCGAAGGATTATGATGACGCCATTGTGCGCCTGCGCCTGCGGCAAGCCTTTGGCCGTTTGATCCGCCGGGCGGATGATCGTGGCGTGTTCGTGTTGCTGGACCGGCAAGCCCCCACCCGGCTGTTCAGCGCCTTTCCGCCGACTGCCCCCATTATCCGCACCGGGCTGCGGGCCACCGCCGAGGCGATCAGGGCGTTTTTAGGCTGAATTTGTGGTTTTTGCCCCACAGCCCGGCCAAATCAATGCCCCCAAGGGCATAAATCCTTGGTGCGGCGCGCCGCTTCTGTTAACGCAACCATACATGTAATTTAAGATTGCGTATTTTTTCAAAAGGACTTGCTTTGCGTACCCGCCTGATGATCGCCTCGCTCCTGCTGCTGGCCCCGCTTTTAACCGCCGGAGCCGCAACCCCCAGCCAAGCTCCCAGCCAGCCACCCATTGGCCGCTGGATTACCGCCAATGGCCAGGCGGTGGTGCAGATTGCCCCCTGTGGTGCGCGTTTATGTGGCCAGATTGTCGGCATTGCGCTGGCCCACCCCGGTGATGCAATGCCGCAAAATTGGCAAGGCCAGCCGCAATGTGGGGAAACCATCATCAACACCATCCCCAGCAGCGATGCCAGCGGCAAAACGGTCTGGAAAGGCTCGGTGCTCGACCCGCGCAACGGTAATGTCTATCAGGCCCATATCAAGCTCAATGCCGCGCATGACTTAGAACTGCACGGCTATCTGGTGGTGCCTTTGCTGGGCCAAACCCAAACCTGGCTACCTTATTCTGGGCGCACACTGGCGGATTGCCACCTGGCCAGCAATGCCGCCGCCGCAAACGGCTGATTTACCAGAGTTGTAAAATTTTCCATGTTTGGGCCGCATATCTGACCTGAAGTTTTACTAATTTTACATTTAGAAAATCTTTACAGAAAATCCGGCCACTGCTTTCGCGTTTTTGAGTGATTTTTACTCTGCCCTTCGCGGGTGCAGCATATTATAGCTGCTTTGCTATTTCAGCGTTCTCACTTCGAAAGTCATTTTCCATGAACACCGCAAATCACGCCCCCGAGGGTCTTTCGGGCACTGCGCCCACACCGGCTACCCATAGCTCCAACGCTGGCGCCTACCAGGCGCAGGTTGCGCAGGTTCAGCAGCTTATCACCAGCAAAAACGGCACCTGGGACGGTATTTCCGCCGAGGCCGTGGTGCGCATGCGCTTGCAAAACCGTTTACAAACCGGGCTGGATATTGCCCGCTTCACCGCCACCACCATGCGCGCTGACATGGCTGCCTATGACGCCAATGCCGCTGACTACACCCAGTCACTTGGTGCCTGGCACGGCTTTATTGCGCAGCAGCAAATGATTTCCGTGAAAAAGCACTTTGGCACCACCAAGGGTAAATATATTTACCTCTCCGGTTGGATGGTCGCTGCTCTTCGCTCCGAATTCGGCCCGCTGCCTGATCAGTCAATGCACGAAAAAACCTCCGTGCCTGCTTTAATCTCTGAGATTTACACCTTCCTGCGCCAGGCTGACGCGCGTGAGCTGGGCGGCTTGTTCCGTGAGATTGATGCCGCCCGCGCTGCTGGCAACAAAGCCCTTGAAGCCGAGCTGCAAGCCAAAGTGGACAATTACGAAACCCACATCGTCCCCATCATCGCTGACATTGACGCTGGGTTCGGCAATGCCGAAGCCACCTATTTATTGGCGAAAAAAATGATCGAGGCCGGGGCGTGCGCCCTGCAGATTGAAAACCAGGTGTCTGATGAAAAACAATGCGGCCACCAGGACGGTAAAGTAACCGTACCGCATGAAGACTTCCTCGCCAAAGTACGCGCCTGCCGCTACGCCTTTATGGAACTGGGCGTGGAAAACGGCATTGTTGTCACGCGCACCGACTCCCTCGGCGCTGGCCTGACCAAGCAAATCGCGGTAAGCCACACCCCGGGCGATTTGGGTGACCAGTATAACGCCTTCCTTGATTGCGAAGAAATCACCCCAGAGACCGCCCGCAATGGCGATGTGATTATCAACCGCAATGGTAAAATGCTGCGTCCGAAGCGTTTGGCCTCTAATTTGTTCCAGTTCCGCGCTGGCACCGGTGAGGACCGTTGCGTGCTGGATTCCATCACCAGCCTGCAAAACGGCGCTGACCTGCTGTGGATTGAAACTGAAAAACCCCATGTGGAACAAATCGCCGCGATGATGGACCGGATCCGTGCGGTGGTTCCAAACGCCAAGCTGGCTTACAACAATTCACCTTCCTTTAACTGGACCTTGAATTTCCGCCAGCAGGTGTATGATGCCTGGAAAACCGCCGGTAAGGACGTTGCCGCTTATGACCGCGCCAAGCTGATGAGCGTTGATTATGACGGCACTGACCTGGCGATTGAGGCTGATAACCGCATCCGCACCTTCCAGGCTGATGCTGCCAAACGCTCAGGCATTTTCCATCATCTGATCACGCTGCCGACCTACCACACAGCAGCCCTCTCCACCGATAATCTCTCCCGCGAGTATTTCGGTGCGGCTGGTATGCTGGGTTATGTTTTGAACGTGCAACGCCAGGAAATTCGCCAGGGCATTGCCTGCGTGAAACACCAGAACATGTCAGGCTCCGACATTGGTGATGACCATAAGGAATATTTCGCCGGTGAAGCTGCCTTGAAAGCCGGTGGCGCCCATAACACGATGAACCAGTTCTAAGCTGTAAACTTGCCAAACAAAGCGGCCCGGAGGGTAACCTCCGGGCCGTTTTTGTTGTAGTCCACTCCTCACGTCATCACCGCGCTTTATATCGTCATCCCAACGCTTTATATCGTAAACCCCGCGATTTATATCGTCATCCCCGCGAAGGCGGGGACCTCCCCCAACCCAACACCCTAAAACCCATACCTCACAACCCGCTCATTGGTTTGCAGCAGCTCCTGGTAGCGGCTAAGCGCGAAAAGCGGGAAAAACCTTGGGTAGCCATGGTACTTTAGGTAAAACACCCGCGGAAAACCCACGGCGTTATAGGGCATCTCGGCCCAACTGCCGTCAGCCCCCTGCATAGTCTGCAAACACGCCACACCCAGCGCCACCGCCGGGTGGGCCACCTGCCCAGCCGCCATAAGCCCCAGCACCGCCCAGGCGGTTTGCGAAGGCAGGCTTTGCGCTGCCTCACCATGAAACTCACCCGCCGGCGCATCACCATAGGTTTCACAATCCTCGCCCCAGCCACCATCAGCGCGCTGCTTATTGCCCAGCCAGCCCACCGCGCGTTTCACCATCACATCATCGGGAGCAACCCCGGCAGCGTTCAGCGCACACAGCACTGACCAGGTGCCATAAATATAATTCGTCCCCCACCGGCCAAACCATGAGCCATCTGGCATTTGGGTTTTGCGTAAATACGCAACCCCGCGCGCAATAGCTGGTTTATCCTCAGGGTTTCCCAACTGCGCCAGAAACGAGACACAACGCGCGGTAACATCCTCGGTCGGCGGGTCCAGCAACGCGCCGTGGTCAGCAAACGGAATATGGTTGAGGTATTGGCGGTCGTTATTGATATCAAACGCACCCCATGCCCCGTTGGTGGACTGCATGCCCACAATCCATTCGCGGGCCCGCGCAATCGCCTCGGTGTATTTCGCATCCCCGGCGCGGTGCAGCAGCATGCCCACCACGGCGGTATCATCCACATCCGGGTAGTGCGGGTTGTTATATTGAAACGCCCAGCCGCCTGGGCGCGTGCCGGGTGTATTATCCGCCCAGTCACCCACCACATCCAACACCTGGCGTGTCACCAGCCAATCACACGCACTGGCAATTGGCGCACCCGCTTGCGCCAGCGCATGGCCCGCCAGGGCAGTGTCCCACACCGGTGAAAAACACGGCTGGGCGTAGGCATGGTTATCCTTAATCACCAGCAGCTTGCGCACCGCCGCCCAGGCGATGGCGAATTCCGGTTGCTCAGGCGCGTAACCCAGCATGTCATACATCATCACGGTGTTGGCCATAGCCGGGTAAATGCCGCCCAGCCCATCATCACCGTTCAAACGCACCTTGATAAACGCTTGGGCTTTGGCAATCGCGCGGGCGCGCGTGGTGGCTGGAAACAACCGCTCCACACGGCGCAGCACAACATCAAGATATTTGAAAAAATACCCCCAGGGTGATTTATAGGGCCCGCGTATCCAGTCAGTCACCTGCGCCGGGGGTTGGGTGAATAATTCATCAATTGAAATTTTGCGCGGATTACGTGCCAGCGGCTTATTGGCCATCAACACCAATAGCGGCGTCATCACCGTGCGCGACCAGTAGGATACTTTACGCATAGTGATAGGAAACCAATCTGGCATCAAAACCAGTTCCACCGGCATCACCGGGCAGGCCTCCCACGGCACCGCGCCAAACAAGGCCAACTGAATGCGGGTAAACACGTTGGTCCGCGCCGCACCACCATGCGCTAGAATCACCTCACGGGCTTTTACCATATGTGGCGCATCCACATCATCACCAATGCATTTGAGCGCAAAATAGGCTTTCACGCTGGCGGACATATCGAACTTGCCACCATGAAACAGCGGCCAGCCGCCCGGGTTGGTTGCGTAATCCCCCTGAGTATCCCTTAAATAAACCCCAATTTTATGTTCCAGCTCTGGCTCAATCCGGTCAAGATAATGCTCCAGCAGCACATATTCCGCCGGGATGGTGGCATCAGCTTCCAGCTCATACACAAAATGCCCATCATCACGTTGCTCGGCTTGCAGGCTGCTGCATGCACGCGCAATGGCGGTGTCTAAATTTGTATTTAACATGCGTGTTGTTCCAACATGGCCATGGCCGCCGCATTACCCGAGCGGATGGCCCCTTCAATGGTGGCAGGCAAGCCGGTGTCGGTCCAATCACCCGCTAACATAATGTTATTGTCCGCCGTGCGGGTGCCGGGGCGTAATTTCAACTGCGCGGGGGTGGCGGCAAAGGTAGCGCGTTTTTCACGCACCACCCGGTGTGAGGGCATCGCCTCAGCCAGCCCGAACGCCGCGCGTAAATCCGCCCATACCAGCGCTGCCAAAGTGGCGTTATCCATCTGCGCATATTTATTCGCAGCCGAAACAGTAACTGATAATATCTCACCTTTGGCAAAGGCCCATTCCGCAACACCGCCAACCAAACCCCAGAAGCCGGTTTCACCCGGGTCAATTTGGCATTTGAAATGCAAATTCAAAATCGCCTGATGCTCACAGGGCACAACCAATCCCGGCAGCAATTCCACCGCCACCCAGGGCGGCACCGCCAGAATGGTCTTCTCACCCGCCACAACCGCGCTCACCCGGCTGCCCAGCCGCACCTCAGCGCCACGAGCCGCCAGCCAGGCCAATGCGGGGTCGATAAAACTCTCTGACAATCCCACACGCGGAAACCGCGGGATTGACGCCGCCCCGCCACGCTCAATCGTCTCAGCCACCACCGCCCGTAACGGCGCGGCCGATGCCACATCCGGCGGGGTATTCAGTGCCGCAATCGCCAACGGCTCCAATAAATTTCGGTATAAGGTGCCAGCGCCGGCCAGCATGGGGGCCACCAAATCATCCACCCCGGCGCGGCGCAATTTCAACAATGCCAAATAATCAACGGCCTTGGTGCCCGGTACCCGGCGGTTGGGCGCAAACACCCACCAGGGCAAGCGCCCACGATTTAACCGTAGCTTCCAATGTATTTTGGTTTTCACATCAACAAACGCAAACACCGGGTCCTCGGGCCCAGCCAGAGTATCAGCCGCACCAATACGGTTTAAAAACGCCATCACCGCATGGTTGCCTGAAAGCAACAAATGATTGCCATTATCAATCCGGCAATTCAGCGCGGGATCAAAATATGACCGGCACCGCCCACCCGCTGCTGGCGCTGCCTCATGCAGCACCACCTGCGCACCACGCTCCACCAGCGTGCAGGCCGCCGCCAAGCCCGCCACCCCGGCCCCGATGACGGTGACCTTCATGGCAGATAAATCTGCGCCGCCAGCATCAGCTTTCGCCATTTTGGCAGCGAAACCCTGCCCTTCGAATAATCATAGCCGCGATTATGCAGCGTCATCAGCAACGGCTTATAGCTGGCCAGCATAATCCGCGCCGGCTTCATGGCTTTGGCATCGCAATGCGCCATTGAGGTCTCAGCCTCTTTGTAATAACGCATCGCCAGCTTGGCGACGCGCAGACACACATAAGGCAGCCGGGCTGACAACACCGCCCCTTCCGGGTTGGTCGGCACGTTTTCCTGCTTAAGATATTCATAGGGCAAATACAGCCGACCCCGGCTGGCATCTTCCACCACGTCACGTAAAATATTGGTCAGTTGCAGGGCTCGGCCCAGCGCATAGGCGGTATCCTCGGCTGAGGTGCTGTCATCACCAAACACCCGCACCGAGAGCCTGCCCACCGCCGAGGCCACACGGTCGCAATATAAATCCAGTATCGGCAATGGTGGTGCCACAATCGGCGCACCGGCGTCCATTTCCATGCCGTCGATGATCGCAATGAAGTCAGATTCCCGCAGCCGGTATTGCAACACCGCCACCCGCAAAATCCGCGTCAGCGCATTATTGCTACGCCCGGCAAAAATGCCCGCGATAATCTGCCGCCAGCCGCGCAGCAATTTGCGCTTGGCGGCCAAGGGTGCATCCTCATCGGCCACGTCATCCACCAGACGGCAAAATGTATAAATGGCATACATTGCCGCCCGCCGGTCCGGCGGCAATACTTTCATTCCATGATAAAATGAGGTCGCAGAGCCGCGTACTACGGCGGTTACCGCCTCAATATCAGCTTTATCAAGTACCGGTATTAGCTCCATAGCAGTCTCCGGCCAGCCGTAAGCGTAGCAGCGGCATAATCAGGCGCGCTCAGTTTTACCCGCATCGCCAGCGGGTCATGGGTTTGCAGTTTTGCCGTAAGCCGGCTGGCTAACTTCACAATCACAGCGGTTTCAATCCGCAGGCGCCTAGCTTTTACCAAACCCGGTAGTGCTGCCGCGGCGTTGTTTAATTTTACCGTCTCTATCAGCATTTTATCAAACACCGCCCGCAACCCCGGGGTAGCTGTTTCACGCGCAATATCATCGGTGCCGGCGGCGTGCTGCGCCAGCCAATCCTGCGGCACGTAGCAACGGTCCAGGTTGCGCAAATCAGGTGCCGCATCTTGTAAATGGTTATTCACCTGCAAGGCGGCGCATAAAGCATCCGAGGCTGGCCAGGTATCACGGCTCTCACCATGCAAATCCAGCACATGCCGCCCCACCGGAGCCGCCGAGTAACGGCAATAATCCATCAATTCGGCCCAACTCTCATAACGGTTTTTGCGCGCATCCTGGCGGAACGCCACCAGCAACTCACGGGCATGAATTGCCGAAACACCAGATTCACGCAATGAGGTCCGCAAGGCCAAAGCACTTGGCGCACCATCGTCGCGCGCACCCGTCAGCACCGCCTCCATCACATCCAGCCGCGCCACTTTATCATCCGCGCTTAAGCTGGGATGGTCCGCGATATCGTCAGCATTGCGGGCAAAATTATAAAATGCATGGACATGGGCACGCAAACCGGCACGGATCAGCAGCGAGCCTACCGGAAAATTCTCATCAGTTTTACCCTTGCCCGAAGCGATTTCAACATTGCCATCCGGCGCCGGTGCTACACGCGCCAGCTCATTATCATTCGCGGTCATCAACTCGTCCCATAATCGCGATTCTTCCAACGCGCCCCTATACCACGCCAATAATCCAGCGCCGAACTTAAAGTTGCCACCATGTAAAACAGCGCAATCAAGGGCAGCGTCAAGGCCCATAAACGGTTTTGGCCGTAACGGCTGAGGGTGGGCATATAGCTCACCCCCGCCAGCCCGTAGGCCACCAGTCCACAAATAAACCGCCCGCCATGGCCGAACAACACCTCGAACGCAGGCACCAGCCACACAAGCGCCAGCCCCAACAAGGTGCCCGCCAACACCCAGGCCGAGTAACGCAACTGGGTGAAGGCGGTGCGTGACACCATTTTGAAAATATCATTAAATTTTGGATAGGGCCGAATTGATGCTGCCAGCCCGGAATGCCCCAGATAAATCGGCCCGGCTTGCTTCACCGCTTTGGCCAGCGCCACATCGTCAATCAGGGCTGATTTAATGGCGTTAATCCCGCCAATACGCGCCAGCGCTTCCCGCCTGATCAATACCGTGCCGCCCGCCGCCGCCGCCGTGGCGCTCAGCGGGTCGTTCACCTTGACGAACGGGTAGAGCATCTGGAAAAAATACACAAAAGCCGGCACCAGTGCGCGCTCAGCCAGGCTCTCGCAATTCAGCCGCACCATCTCTGAAACCATATCCACGCGTGCACCCTCAAGCGGGCTCACCAACCGCGCCACCAAGGATGATAAATGCCTGGGGTCGTGCACGATATCAGCATCCGCGAACAGCAGCACCGGCGCGGTTGAACGCTCAACCCCCTGGCTCAGCGCCCATAACTTGCCTGACCACTCACGCGGCTTTTCCGCGGCTGTCATCACGGTCAGTTTCGCAGCTGTACCTGCTTTGGCCGCCGTGCCGTCGGTGGAATGGTCATCCACTAAAATCACCCGGAATTCCCCGGCATAATCCTGTGCCAGCAGCGAGGCGATCACCGGCGCGATCGTCTCAGCCTCATCACGGGCTGGCACAATTATATCCACCGCCGGCAATTCAGCCGGCAGGGCTGGCGGCAACTCCGGCAATGATTCCCAGAACCGTCCATGCCCGAACACCAGATAAACCCAAACGCACAAGGCCAAAAATGCGATCATGCCAGCATTCCTTGCGCGCCAAACCAGGCCAGCGCATCAGCCACAGCCGCCGCCGCCGGGCGCGGCGCATAGCCCAAATCCCGCATTGCTTTGGCTGATGAAAAAAACATCCGCTTGCGGGCCATTTGCAAAATTTCCGGCGTCATCAGCGGGGTTTTCCCGGTCAGCCTGGCGATGCGCTCCATCATCCAGGCCAGCGGCATCAACGGCGTGATCGGCAATGCCAGGGTCGGCGGCTTACGCCCGGTCTGGGCGGCAATTAGCGAAAGCAAGTCGCGCAGCATTAAATCCTCACCACCCAGAATATACCCCTCACCAGACTTGCCCTTGGTGAGTGCTTGCAGGTGCCCAGCCGCCACATCATCCACATGCACCACATTCAGCCCGGTGTTCACATAGGCGGGCATTTTGCCGCGGGCGGCGTCCAGCACCATCTGGCCGGTTGGGGTGGGCTTCACATCACCCGGCCCGACCGGCGTTGAGGGGTTCACGATCACGATATTCTGCCCCGCCGCCGCCAGCGCCCGCACCGCCTGTTCGGCATCATATTTGCTGCGCTTATAGGCCCCAATCAGGTTAGCCTCATCAACGGGTGTTGCCTCATCAGCCACCGCGCCATGCTTGCCCAGCCCCAGTGCCGCGACTGAGCTGGTGTAAACCACCCGCTCCACCCCCGCCGCCTGGGCCGCCTGCAGCAACGCCACACTGCCATTGATGTTCACCGTGCGCATGCTGGCCGGATCAGGCACCCACAGCCGGTAATCCGCCGCCACATGAAACACATAGCGGCAGCCGCGCACCGCCGGCGCCAGGGTCTCTGGCTGTGACAAATCCGCTATCACCACCTCAGCCGCCAGCCCCGCCAAATTGCGCGTGTCACTGCCAGCCCGCGCGGTCAGCCTGAGTTGATACCCGGCCGCCTGCAGCGCCCGCGCCACGGCAGCACCGACGAAGCCGGTGGCCCCTGTGACCAGACAGATATCAGATGAAGTCAAGCCAAACTCCGCGGTTCACAGCAATATTTGCCCCCTTATATATTGTAACGGGCGCACTCGGTGTAGAACCCATTGCAGGCTCAGGTGCAACACGCGCAAGCAGGGGGTATAGAAATTTCTCATGGACGACATTATCGCTACCGCCGACTTCAATGCGCGGCATTGGAATTTCCCGCAGACCGGCAGCATCCGCCCCGGCGATGATACGCATTACGCCATGCTCACCCAACTGCTGGTCGAGACCTACAACCCCTACAAGCCCACCGTGCTGAACTGGCCGAAACTGGAGCCGGAAGCACTGGCCCGCATGACCTCGCTGCCGATCTGGGACATTGCGGTGCAAACCGAAATCAAAGCCAGCATGCGAATCGAGGCCTTTGCCGCCACCATCAAGGACCCCGCATTGAAAGCCGCCTTGTTGCATATGGCGTCGGAGGAAGCCCGCCATAAGGATGTGCTCTCCCGGCTGGTCGCCGCCTATGATATCCCGCTTAAGCCCGACGGTGCTTACCAAACCCCGCACGATGCCGAATGGGCCTTCATGGTCACTGGCTACAGTGAATGTGTGGACAGCTTCTTCGCCTACGGGCTGTTCGAACTGGCCCGCCGCTCCGGCTATTTCCCACCTGAGCTGGTAGAAACCTTCGAGCCGGTGGTGCAGGAGGAGGGCCGGCATATTCTGTTCTTCACCAACTGGATCGCCTGGCACAAAGCCAAAATGCCGCTCTGGCGGCGGCCCTACTTCGCTCTTAAAACCGCCGCAGTATGGGTGTTTTTGGTTTATGAGCGCATCGGCATCGCCAAGGATGTCGATGGCTTGGCCCAACCCGACGCCAATTTCACCATCAACGGATCAAAGGCTCTGGCCGACGAGATGGACCCCGCCAGCCTGATCGATATTTGCCTTGAGGAAGATAAAAAGCGGATGTCGGGCTATGATCCCCGCCTGCTCCGCCCTACCACCATGCCCAAACTCGCGCGTTTTGCCCGCCGGTTCATCCGCCCCAAAAAACGCCTCGCTTGAGCCTATTATTTATGAGCTGGTTATCTCGTTGAAAAAATCCGCCCGCTTACTGCCGGCCATCTTTGCCCTGGCCGGACTCGCCATCGTCACGGGCCTGGTGATTTATTTTGGTGCCGATGATGTGCTGCACGTCCTCACCTCGGTAAAATTATCCGGCTTTTTTCTCTATATCGCAGCGCAGCTTGGCATTGTGCTGGGGCTGGCGTTAAGCTGGCGCATGTTGCTGCGCAGCCGCAACAGCGGCAGCTACCCGCTGCTGGTATGGGGCCGGTTGGTGCGCGATGCCACCGGCGAGTTCCTGCCGTTCAGCCAAGTGGGCGGCTATGTACTGGGGGCGCGGGTTATCACCCTGGCGGGCGTTACCGTGCCGGACGCCATTGCCTCCACCATCGGCGATGTCACCACCGAATTCCTGGCCGAGCTGGTTTTCATCGGCATCGGCCTGCTGGCGCTGGCGCATCTGGTGCCCTCCAGCAACCTGCTGGTACCGGTCGCCATCGGGCTGTGTATCGCCGTGGTCATGGCGGTGGGGCTGATTTTGGTGCAGCGCGGCGGCGGCAAAATCTTCCGCGCCATCGCCGCCCGCCTTGCCGGTGCCGCCGGTGAAGGGGCTATTATGCACATGGACCGGCTGCAGCAATCACTGAACAATATTTACGCGCGGCACGATCGTCTGGCATGGTCAGCCTTCTTCCATCTGATCTGCTGGTTCGGCACCGCCACCGCCTCGTTCATCGGGTTTCACACGCTCGGCGTGCCGCTGTCATTTACCGACGCCATCGCGATTGAGGCGATGCTGCACGCCATCATGGCGCTGGCGTTCTTTGTGCCGGGCCGGGTGGGGATCCAGGAAGGCGCCTATACATTGCTGGCCGGTATTTTTGGCATCCCGCCTGACATCGCACTCTCGCTCTCGCTATTGCGCCGGGCACGGGATTTTGTCATCGCGGTGCCGGTGCTGCTGGCCTGGCAGATGGTGGAGGCCAAACGCCTGCATAAAACCACCTCACCTGATCTGAACATGTAACACACCCAACCCTTTCCACGCCCCGGCCAATCGTGCCAAAATACGTTAGCTTTTAGGGAATTTAGGTCATGTCACTACTCGGTTGGATCGCTCTTGGCATCATCGCCGGCTGGATCGGCAGCCACATCGTCGATAACGGCGGCAAAGGCCCGCTGCTGGACATGGTGCTCGGCATTGTCGGCGCGCTGGTTGGCGGTGAGATTTTCAGCGCCTTGGGCGCGCATTCGGTCACGGGGTTTAATCTTTATAGCCTGTTCGTCGCGGTCATCGGCTCAGTGGTCGTCCTGGTGATCTACCACGCCGCTCTGGGCCGCCGCCGACTATAGAGCCTGATCGTTTGAGGCGGCTGCCATGACGTCCAAGCTGGAACCATGAGGTCCAGCCGCAACCGCAAAATCCTGTTTACCTCCAGCGCCGGGCTGGCGCAGCGCGTGGTGCAATTACTCTCCACCCTCATCACCCTGCCACTGGTGCTACATAGCCTGGGGGTGGCGGGTTTTGGTGTCTGGGCGGCGGCCAGCTCGCTGGCCTGGCTCTCCGCATTGCTGGATTTCGGCCTCGGCAGCGCGCTGGTCACGTTGATCCCGCAGAGCCTTGGGCGCGGTGATTCCAACCTCTCTCGCGATTACATTACCGCCGCTTTGTATGGCGGCACGGCGATGGCTTTGCTGCTCATCATCGCCGGCCTGCTCGGCCTGTCCATCCATGCGCCCGCCGCCGGCGCTGCTCCCTTCATAATTGCCGCCGGAGCGATTGCGCTTAACATTCCGCTCGGCACCGGTGCCGCCATCTGGCTTGGCCTGCAAAAAGGCTACATCGGCAACATCTGGCAGATAGTGCAAATCGCCATCACCACCGGGCTGCTGCTGGCCGTCGCCGCCGCCCATGCCGGCGTAACCGGCATGACCGCGGCCACCTACGGCGGGCTGCTGGTAAGCAACGCCGCCGCCTTGGCGCATGCTTTGCTGGGCCACCCCGCCGCCCGCCCTTACCGGCGGGTACGCCTGGCGGCACTGCGTATATTATTGGCGCAAGGCGGCCAGATGTTTGCCATCACCGTAGCGGCATTCTCCCTCTACGCGTTTGACAATATGCTCACCTTGGCTTGGCTTGGGCCGGTTGCCGCCGCCCAAATGGCAATTAGTCTGCGGGTTTGCACCACCGCCACCGGCATGCTGGGCACCATCACCGCGCCGTTTTGGCCAGGCTTTGCCGACGCGATCGCCGCCCAGGATCATCATTGGCTGAAACAAACCCTGCGCAACGGCACGCTCGGCACCGCCGCCCTTGCCATCGCCGGGTCTGGCTGCCTGATCATCGCCGGAGCACCTTTCCTACGCTGGTGGCTGCAACAGGATTTCCATTTCACCCCCGCCTTGCTGTGGATGATGGCGGCCTGGATTATACTCACAACCCTGCCCCATATGCCGGGCCTGCTTTTGAATGCGGTCTCGCAACTGCGCCCACAGATCATTATCCTCGCCAGTGCTGCCGCCATCGGCCTGGGCCTGAAGTATCTTGTGGCGCCAAAATTCGGCGTCATCGGCATTCTCGCCGTGCCGCCGCTGATGTCGGCCCTGCTCATCAACCCGGCGTATTTCTGGCTTGCCTCACGCTGGCTCACCCGGCACACTCAAACCCACATCGCAACAAAGGCGGCCCCCTGACCTATGCCCTATGTCAGCATCATCACCCCCTGCTACAATGAAGCCTTGAACATACAGGAGCTGCACGCCCGCGTGGCCGCTGCATTACAAAAAATGCCTGGCTTCACCTACGAGCATATTTTCATTGACAATGCCTCTACCGATGACACCGCCGTCATCCTCAAACGCATTGCCGCTGCTGATAAAAACGTAAAACTCATCATCAACGCCCGTAACTTCGGCCATATCCGCTCACCGATGCACGCTTTGCTGCAAACCAAAGGTGAGGCGGTCATCAGCATCGTCGCCGATTTGCAAGACCCACCCGAGATGATCCCCGCCATGCTTGAAAAATGGCAGGAAGGCTTTGCGATGGTGGTGTGCACCAAACGTACCTCAGCGGAAGACCCGATGATGTTCTGGCTGCGTAAAACCTACTACGCGGTGGTGGAAAAACTCTCCTCGATCACCACCATCCAGAATTTCACCGGCTTTGGCCTGTATGACCGCAAAGTGGTGGAAGCGGTGCGCGCCTTTGATGACCCTTACCCGTATTTTCGCGGTATGGTGGCTGAGATCGGCCTGCCGATGTTCTTCATGCCCTATGACCAGCCGGTGCGCCGGCGCGGCATTACCAGCAATAATTTCTATGCGCTGTATGACATGGCGATGCTCGGCATCATCAACCTCTCAAAAGTGCCGCTGCGTTTGGTCACGGCACTCGGGTTCGTCAGCGCCTGTGTGTCATTGCTGTCGGGCCTGGGGTACCTCGCCTATAAGCTGATCTTCTGGGACCAGTTCAACGCCGGCATCGCGCCTTTGGTGATTGGGTTGTTTTTTCTGGGTTCGGTGCAGCTGGTCTCACTGGGTATCATCGGCGAATATGTGGGCGCCATCCATACCCATGTGCAGAAGCGCCCCTACGTGATTGAGCGGGAGCGGGTGGGGTTTTGATTTACCTCATCTTCATTGCGAAAATATTTTTTCCGGTTGCTCTGGTGTATTTCATTGAAACAATTTCTCTCGGCTGGAAAAATTCATCCTTGCGAAGATTGATCTATAAAAAAAACTTATCTGAGATCAATGATGTGTGGTTTTTTTTAATGTATGGAACTGGCGCATTTTCTACAATCGTTGCGATTGGTTCATTCGGTCTTGGTTGGATTGTTGGATCAGAAATGCAAAAAACTCTGTCCAATATTGCTGGGCTTCATTTTCGTTTTGATACAGGTTACGGTGGTTTAAATTTTGCATGTTATTATCTTAGTTTTAGCTTTATCGAGTACTGGAACCATCGTCTTTTTCACTACGGCATATTTTGGAACTTCCATCGAATTCATCATACCGCAACGGCCATGAACCCTCTAGTCGAACATAGAAATCACCCAATACAACATGCGTTAGAGCCGCTTTTACTCGCATGGCCTGAGGTGGTCCCCGAAGCTTGGACAGGAACTGGCTGGTGTTAAGATAGAATCCCGCCGGTTGATAATGCCTGGCTATGCGGCCAGGAGCTTGATGTT
>JAQNCT010000021.1 GCA_029077825.1 Acidocella sp.
GCCACTACGTTGTTGAACATGGCGAGGTAGTGGACATGATCCGCAAAAATGATCTCGACGCCAAAATGGAACAACTGCAAAAACGGCTAGGGATTTAATTTACGACGCCTACAAGCTAACACTCTACAGGAGATCTCCAAGATGAAAGTTACACGACGTAAAGTTATGGGCACCGCCGCTGCAGCAACCGCTGCGACCGCTGCCATGCCTACCCTGCCCGCACGTGCTGCTGGCAAATCACTCACCATCGGCGTTTGCAGTGATTTCTCCGGCACCTACAGCGATGTCGGCGGCGAAACTTCAGTGGCATGCGTCAAGCAGGCCCTGGAAGATTTTGGCGCTGCCAACAAAGGCTATGATGTCACTGTTATTAAAGGTGACCACCAGAACAAGCCCGATGTTGGCGCTGGTCTGGCCCGTCAGTGGTTTGACAGTGGCGTTGACCTGCTGATCGACGTGCCAAATTCGGCAGTGGCTTTGGCCATCGCTGGTGTGGCTGCTGAAAAAAACAAAGCCTATATCAACTCAAACGCAGCATCCTCATTGCTCACCGGCACCAAGTGCAATGCGCAAACCATCCACTGGACCTATGACACCTACATGCTTGCCCATTCCACCGGCGGCGCCATGGTGGCAGCCGGCGGCAAAAAATGGTTCTTCATTACCGCCAATTATGCCTTCGGCCAGTTGCTGCGTGACCAGACCGAAGCCGTGGTGAAAGCCGCCGGCGGTACCGTGATCGGTGATTCACCATATCCGTTCCCACAAACCACTGACTTCTCATCCTTCCTGGTGCAAGCTCAGGCTTCTGGCGCTGATGTGCTTGGTCTTGCCAATGCCGGTAAGGACACTGTGAACTCGATCAAGCAGGCGCATGAATTCGGTATTACCGAATCAGGCATGAAAATCGCCGGGCTGTTGATCTTCCTCAACGACATTCACGGCCTGGGCCTCAATATCGCGCAAGGGTTGATTTTGACCGAGAGCTTCTACTGGAACATGAATGACCGCACCCGCGCCTTTACCAAGCGTGTGCTGCCAAAGACCCCGAACAACTACCCTTCAATGGGCCATGCCGGTTGCTATGCAGGCACCCTGCATTTCATGAAGGCAGTTGATGCCATTGGCGTGCCAGCCGCCAGCAGCGGTTCTGCCGTGATTGAGCAAATGAAGAAAATGCCAACCGATGACGATGCATTTGGCAAACGCTCAATCCGTGAAGATGGTCGCTTTATGTGCCCGTCCTACCTGTTCCGCGTGAAGAAGCCAGGCGAAAGCAATGTTGCATGGGATTATTATGACCTGCTGCACACCAGCCCGGCAGAAGAAACCTTTGCGCCGCTGGCCACTGAAGGGTGCCCGCTCGTAAAGGCCTAAATTCACTGGTGTTCGCACCTGTAAATGTAATCTGACGACCACGACGACGCCGTTGAAACGTAAAAAAGTTTCAACGGCACGTTATGTTTCTGCAAGGAACCAGCACCCTATGACCATGATTTTCGGCAAGCCCGCACCGTTGCTATTTGGGCAACTCGTGCTCGGCATCATCAATGGCTCCTTCTATGCCATGCTCTCGATGGGGCTTGCGATCATTTTTGGCCTGCTGCGGATTATCAATTTCGCGCACGGGGCGATGTTCATGATCGGCGCTTTCGTTACCTGGGGACTGCTGAACTATCTGAATATTGATTTCTGGTTTGCCCTGGTATTATCCCCCCTGATCGTGGGCGCGGCCGGTTATGCGCTGGAGCGCACCGTGATCCGGCGGATTTATAAACTCGATATTCTTTACGGCCTGTTGCTCACCTTCGGCCTGGCGCAACTGCTGCAAGGGCTGATGACCAATTATTTCGGCTCCTCGGGCGTGGGTTACAACACACCCGATTTGTTGAGCGGCGTGATCCACCTTGGTTTTATGTATCTGCCGGTTTACCGCGCCTTCGTCATTTTCGCGGCCATCCTAATTTGTTTTGCGGTCTGGTTTGCGGTTGAAAAAACCAGCCTGGGGGCATTGCTGCGGGCCGCCACGGAAAACCCGACTTTGGTGCAATCCTTCGGTGTGAATGTGCCGCGGTTGATCGCGCTGACCTTTGCCGGTGGTGTCGGGCTGGCAGCGCTCGCCGGCGTGCTGGCAGCACCGCTTTACTCGGTTAACCCCGATATGGGCTCTGAGCTCATCAACACCGTGTTCGCGGTGGTGGTGATCGGCGGCATGGGTTCAATCGGCGGCGCCATCATCACTGGCTTTGGTCTCGGCATCATCGTTGGCTTTACGGATGTGTTCTATCCACCAGGGTCTGCGGTGGTGGTATTCGTGGTGATGGCGATTATTCTGCTGGCGCGACCCGCCGGTCTGTTCGGCAAGGTGGCTTAAAATGTTTGGTTTTTCTCGCGCCCAACTGATCGCCTTTATAGTCCTCGTGGCTGTAGTCATTCTCTCACCCTTTGTTTTCTACCCGATCGTGGTGATGCAGGTGATGTGCTTTGCGCTGTTCGCAATGGGTGCCAATTTGCTGATGGGCTCGATCGGACTGCTCTCCCTCGGCCAATCCGCTTACTTCGGCCTCGGCGGCTACGTCGCCGGCTACCTGGTGCAAAGCTATGGCCTGACTCCGGAACTTGGCATCATCGCCGGTGGCGTGGCCGGGGCAGCACTCGGTACCGTGTTCGGCTGGCTCGTCATCCGCCGCCAAACCATATACTTTGCCATGATCACCCTGGCACTGGCACAAATCGTTTATTTTGTGGCGGTGCAGGCCACCGGCATCACCGGCGGCGAAAACGGCATCCAAGGTATCCCGCGCAGCAGCCTGTTCGGGGTGTTTTCACTGAATAACGACATGGCGATGTATGTCGTGGTCGCCGTGGTGTTCCTCGCCGGGTTCTTGATGGTCCACCGCACCATCCACTCGCCCTTCGGCCAGGTCATCAAAGCCATCCGCGAAAATGAGCCGCGCGCCATCTCACTTGGCTACAAAACCGACCAATATAAGTGGATCGTATTTATTATCGCAGCCACCCTCGCTGGTGTTGCGGGCGGCACCAAGGCCATGGTGATGGGGATCGAAACCCTCACTGATGTTGGCCCCGCAACCTCGGGACTGGTGGTGTTGATGGTATTGCTGGGCGGTATTGGAACTATATTTGGGCCCATCATCGGTGCTCTTATCGTCATCGCCATGCAATACTACCTTGCCCCCTTTGGCGCCTGGGTCGTCGTCATCCAAGGCGCTATCTTCATGCTCTGCGTTCTTACCTTCCGCCGCGGCGTCATCGGCGAACTCGCGTTCCGCCTAAAAACGCAACTCTAGGGGCTGGTTACAAAGGATCATGGCAGCCGTTCTCCGGCGGGGGGCGGGGTTTGGGCGATATTCATGATCATGGCGAGGGTAGCGTAATAGCCGGCGATGGTTGTAAGCTCGATGACGCCTTGTTCGGAGAAATGCTCTGCGGCGGTGTTAAAGCTTGGCGTGCTAACATTGCGGCTGGCTTCGAGCTCGGTGAGGAAGTCCCAGGCGGCTTGTTCGGGGACGGGCATGCCGGGTGGGCGGCGGCCTTGGCTAATGGCGATGATGGTGTCAGGGTTAAGTCCGGATTTGAGGGCAATCGGGTGGTGAATGGCCCATTCGGTTTGCTGATGATAGGTGCGCGCCACCATCAAAATAGCCATCTCACGGACCGCAGGCGGCAGAACACTGCCAAAACGCAAATACTCACCAACTTTTTCAAGCCGGTTCATTAAATCAGGGCTGCGTAACAGCGGAATGAAAGGGCCTTCAAACACGCCGCGCGGACCATTGATGATTTCAGCCTTGGCGTCCGCTTGCGCGGGTGTGAGATGCGCATCAGGAAGTGGGGGCAGACGATCGGTCATAAATTATCCTCGGAGTTTGGCCAGGGCGGCAGTGAGGCGCGGACGATGCGGGGTGGTTGTTTGGGTTGTCGGGTCGGTGAGCAAGGCTTCGACCGCGTTGGAGCGGGCAATAATGCCGTCGCGCACGAAGGCTTCGTGGTTGGCTTCAATGCTGGCGAGGTCATATAAATAATTAACCATGATGCCGTAGGACTCCACCATACCGCGTTCGGCGGGGTTGCCGAGCCAGTTGATGCGCTCAAGGCGGGCGCCATTGCCAAGGTGGAATTTGGCCACCGGGTCACGGACGGCGCCGGTGAGGTAGGCGGCGCAGTGACGCAATGTTGTGGCTTGCAGGGCAGCGGAGGCTTGTGGGTCCAGCCACCAATCCGGCGCTGTCAGAGCGGCTTTTTCATCCTCAGGTAGGTTTTTTTCCGCCCAGGCGCGAAAGCCTGGCACCGGCGAGAGGGTGGAGAATTGTGTCAGATTCGGCAGCTCTGATTTTAGCTCTTCAACCACCTGTTTGATCAGGAAGTTGCCAAACGAGATGCCGCGCAGACCGTCCTGGCAGTTGGAGATAGAATAGAAAATCGCGGTATCAGCCTCAGCGGCGCGGGCGGCTTGCTCGGCCTCATTGCTGTCGCGGGCCAGCAGGTTTTGTACTGAGGCAGCCAAGCCCTGCACAAGTGCGACCTCAACAAAGATCAGCGGCTCACCAGGCAACGCCGGGTGAAAAAAGGCGAAGCAGCGGCGGTCAGCCGAGAGGCGGCGGCGTAGATCCTCCCAGCCGGCGATTTCATGCACAGCCTCGTAGGTGATGAGCTTTTCCAGCACGGCTGCGGGGGTTTGCCAATCGATCCGGCGCAGTTGCAAAAAGCCGCGATTGAACCAGGATGAAAACAAATGCCGCAGGTCAGAATCCAATGGTTTGAGGTCCGGGTTGGCACGCAGATAGCTCTGCATTTCCTTGCGCATGGCCACCAGCATGGCGGTACCGCCAGGGGACATGTTCATCCGGCGCAGCAATTCCTGGCGCAAAGGCTCAGCGGCATTGGCCAGTTGGGTTGCGGTTTGGGGGTCAGGGTTGGCAAGGTAAGCGCGGGCGGCGGCAGCAAGCTTTTCATCGTCCGGCGCGAAGTGACTGGCGAGATATTTATAAAAATCCAGCCGCTCGGGCGCATCCAGCCTTGAGATCACCTCGTGCAACTCACGCGCGATGGCAGCGGCTGAGGCTTCACCGCGTCCCGAGATTAAAGCATCGGCCAGCATGGTGGCGCGTTGGCTGGGTTTGAGGGAAGCTGGCGGGAGCGAGACGAAGCCGCGCCCGCGATCAGCGATGTTAGACCAAAAACGGTTCACGCCCAGCCGGTCCAGCCAGGTGCGGCCCAGCGCTAACCGGTCTTTTGGCTTATCATTGGCGGCAGTGCGCGAATCCGGCATCGGCGGGCTCCTTCGGTATTCAGGCGCACGATAGCGCCCCATCTGACGTTTACAGAAACTACCTAAGAACCAGAGCTATGAACAGGCTAATCGCAACGGCCACTAATGACCTGATCGAAGTGCCGCATCCGGTTGTAGATGCGGCACGACCGATGACGACGACGATATTTAGAAACTATATCGTAAATTCGCGGAAATTTGATGATCCTCGCCGTCAGATTTCGCAATGGTGGTGGCGAAATCAGCGCTAAGTGAGAGCCTCGGGGTTATGATCGCCGACATCCCCCCACTGAGTTCCGCCCAGACATGCGTGGTGTTGAGGTAATTTGATGTAAGATTAACACCAGGTTCATCGGTGAACACGCTGGTGAAGCTGCCGCCATTGCCGGAGACCAGATCATCAACTGTGATACTAGCATGCGGGCGCAAAATGGCCGAGCCTAGCGTGAGTTCGGTTGAGCCCGTGAGCCCGGCATCAGCGATCACACGTTGGTAATTCTGTGCATTAACTGATTGCGTCAGGGCGGGATCACCGGTTTCCGTATAGGCGTTAATATGGGCGTTGGCGGCATCGATGCCCGCGATCGGGCCGAAGGTGAAATTGCGGTAATGCATGACATACCCAGCATCCATACCAAAATCATAGGTGCTGCCGCCAGGTTTGGCGGTGATGTTGCCGGCCAGCACGCCGGGGCGGGTGTTGTTGTAGCTATCAATGCCGTAGGCAAATTTCAGATTCAGGAAAAAGCTCGGTTGATAGAAAGTGGCATAGGCACCGAACTGGTAGGCATTGGCCGAAACCTTACTGCCATATTGCACTGTGCCGCTGTTGTTGCCGTAACCAAGTGCTGCGCCAACAGCAACACCGTTGGCGATATGATCATCCACGCCAAGCGCGAAGCTGGCCACATTATAGGTAAAACTGCTGGTTAACGCTGTTTGGTTACGGCTACCAAAATCATAACTGCCAGAGAGGAAGCCTGAGAGTTTGCCGACCTGCGCGGCCGGGGCGGCATCATTGGCACCAAGCTCAGCCACCATATCATGCTGGGGTAAATTCAGCGCAAAGCCGCTGGCGCCATTCTGCAAATCACTCATCCGGGCGCCAAGCTGGGATGAAAATGCCGCCTCGCCAGCAGCGGCGATTTGTGCCGGCGCGGTCAGCGCCCGCAGCCCATTCAAATCAGCGGCGGCATATTCGGCGATGAATTGATGAATACCAGCGGTCGGGTGAACGCCATCCCAGAACAAATACGTATTCTGTGCGGCTGTTGAACCGTTGAGGCACGCGGTGACGGTGACACAGGCGGTCGTGGTATTGCTGATGCCGTAAGCCGCCGGGTTAGCCAGCACCTCATTGAATAATTGCTGCTCATTCACGAGGATAATGTTGGCACCCGTGGAGTTGTGAAGAAAACCCATCGCCAATGAGAGATTGGAGTCATGCGCAATTGAAATCCCATCAACCACCTGAATGGTTTGAGGTGAGGATGTGTTAAACGTCGGGGTAAAGCCCAGCAGCGGCAAATCCTGCACAATCAGGGTTTTGGCCCCGAGAGAAATCAACCCGCCGACGCCGGTTTCAATTTGCGTAATATCTTGCGTAACTGCCGCGGTAATAATTGCGTTGACTTGTGTTGGCGTGGCAGTTGGAGAAATTGAACCAGCGGCGACGAAATAATTATTGGCCCCCACCCAGACGCCAACCACATCGCCCTGATTGAAATGCCCTCCCGCGGTGGCGAAATTGGTAACTTCCTCATCGAAGCTGGGAAGTGCCACCGGCAAACCTTCATAGTTTGAGAGATTATTATAGGTCGTCACACCGATCGTAAGCGGGCCGCTAAAAGCACCCCCCACGCCCACATCATTCGCAGCGGTAAATGAAAGGCCGGTCAGGCCTGGCAGAACTTCCGCCCAGGTCGGGCCGTTGGAAAATCGGCCATTGTCATAAAAAGGCGCTAAAGCAGGCCCTACAATATTAAAAAAAGGTACGCCGTAAACCCGCGGGATATTGCCATTATCAACCAAACTATCGCCAAACGCATAAAAACTGCCGGCGTGTGCTGCAACGGGAGATAGGCAGGTGGCGGCAAATAACAGCGACC
This sequence comes from Acidocella sp., assembly GCA_029077825.1. Lineage (GTDB taxonomy): Bacteria > Pseudomonadota > Alphaproteobacteria > Acetobacterales > Acetobacteraceae > Acidocella. The sequence continues at coordinate 7,402 of JAQNCT010000021.1, forward strand.
CTAGGCGGCGCGAGATTTTTTTCATGGCGGCATCCCTTATTGAACGTTCGTTTTTGAAAGTGACGTTTACGTCATCCAGCGTATGCGAACGTTAAGGGTTGCGTCAAATAAAATATAACGAAAAAACTCAGGCAGCGTTGGCCCGGCGTTTGGGGGTTGCAACCGGCGGCGGGTCTTCGGCGGTCGGGGTCAGAGCTTCAAGCAAAGCGGTGCGCAACTGCGCCAGCTTGCGCTCATTCTCGATCTTCATGCCGAACACGTCCTTAACGTAAAAAACGTCAACCGCGCGCACCCCATAGGTGGTGACATGGGCCGAAGCGATTTGCAGGCCCTGGTCGCTGATCGCAGCGGTGACATCATGCAGCAAACCAGGACGGTCGCGGCCATTGACCTCAATAACGGTATGGCGGTTCGAGGCGCGGTTATCCACCACCACGCGGGGCGGCACATGGATGGCGCGCATCCGGCCCGGCAGCAGGCTGCGGGTGGCTTTACGGATTTCGGTACTGAGTTTGAGGCGGCCTTCAAGGGCCTGTCCCACCAAAGTCGAGAGCCGGGCTAAGCGATGCGGGGCATCGAACGGCCCACCGGCGGCGTCCTGGATCCAGAAAGTATCCAGCGCCATGCCATCCGTGAGGGTATGGATGCGCGCATCAACAATTGAGGCCCCGGCAATGGCCAGCGCCCCGGCGATGCGGCTGAACAAGCCGGCATGGTCGGCGGTGTAAACCACCACCTCGGTCACGGCGCGGGCGGGCAATGGCTCGGCATGCACGGTGAGCGGTGCCTTACGGCTGTTGGCATCGCGGATCATGCGGGCATGGCGCTCAATGCTCTCGGGGTCAAAGCCAAGCCAGTAGCTTGGGTAGCCGAGTGATAAAAATTCTTCCCGGGCAGCCGCCGGCCAGTCGGCCAGCATATCGCCCACCACATCTTTAACACGGCTGATGCGGGCGTCCCGCTCGGTAGTGGAAAGCCCGCCTTCGAGCACCTCCGCCACCCTTGCGTAAAGTTCGCGCAGCAATGTTGCCTTCCAGCCATTCCAGACTTTGGGCGAAACCGCGCGAATGTCAGAGACGGTCAGGATGAGGAGCAGGCGCAAGCGCTCCGGCGACTGAATGGTGTCGGCCAAATCAAGGATGGTTTTGGGGTCGTCAATATCGCGGGAGAAGGCGGTCTGGCTGAGGAGCAAATGGTGCAAAATCAGCCAGGAAACCATTTCAGTCTCCTCAGCGGTGAGGCCCAACGCTGGCCCCACATACAGCGCGATTTCAGCGCCAAGCTCGGAATGGTCGCCGCCCCGGCCTTTGGCGACGTCGTGCAGGAGCAGTGCCACGTACAAAGCGCGGCGCGATTGCACCTGTTCCATCAACTCACTCGCCACCGGGGCGATTTGCGAGAGGTCACCGGCTTCGATGGTGTTCAGCACCTTGATGGCCTGCACGGTGTGAACATCGACGGTATAAACATGGTAGGTGTCAAACTGCATCTGCCCGACGATACGCCGCCAATCCGGCAGGTAGCGCCCCAGCACGCCGGTTTCGTTCAACAGCGTCAGCCAGCGGGCGGAATCGCAGGCGCGATGGCTCCCGTCTTTGTCCTCGCCGCCGCACAAAAGGTTGAGGAACAAGGCCGCCGCCTGCTTGTTACCGCGCAAATCAGCCGCCAGGCCAGAACTGCGGATCAGCATGCGCAACGCCAGCGGGTGCAATTCCAAACCGCGGTCACGCGCACATAGTAAAATTCGGAAAATGCTGGTGGGGTCAAACTCCGGTTCATGTCCCGGCGCAAATAGTATTTTGCCGTCGGCCAACACAAAGCCTGCTTCAAGTAACGGGGCATCGGTGGTTTTGGCAATCGCGGGGGGACCAAGGGCGGCGCGGATTAACGCCGGTTCCAGCACGCCGGTCACCCGCGCCACTTCGCGCACCACCAGAAAATAATGCCGCATGAAGCGTTCAACACCATCCTGGCGGCCATGCTTGGTGTAGCCCATGCGCGCACCTACCACCGGCTGGAAGTCAAAGGTCAGGCGCTCCTCAGCACGGCCCGCCACGTAATGTAAATGAAACCGCACGGTCCATAAATATTCCCAGGCGCGTTTGCAGGCACGGGCCTCGGTTTCGGTGAGAATACCGCCGCCGGGTGCGTCCTTGCCCACCAGCTCGGTCATGGCGAACGTGTTAAACACGTAGCGTGACAGCCAATACAGCGTTTGCAAATCGCGCAACCCGCCCCTGCCCTCTTTTACATTCGGCTCGACCATGAAGGGGGTTTCGCCAAAGCGGCGGTGCCGCGCGGCACGCTCTGCCTGCTTGGCGGCAATATATTCAGCCGGACCGTCAACGGCGCAATCAGCACGGAAGGCTTTCTGAAAATCAGCAAACAACGGGCGGTCACCACACAAGCAGCGGGCATCCAGCAGGCTGGTACGAATGGTGATGTCGTTTTTGGCCTCCACCAGACATTCCTGGATGGAACGGGTGGCATGGCCGACCTTCAACCCAAGGTCCCATAAAAAATACAAAATAAACTCAACCGCACGCTCCACCCGCTCAGGCGCTTTGGTATCGGTGAGGAACAACAAATCGATGTCTGAGAATGGCGCCAAGGTGGCGCGGCCATAACCGCCGGTGGCGGCCATCGCCAGACGGTCGGATTTCTCGATCGGGAGGATCGCCAATGCGTAGCTGAATAAAGCTTGCAGTAGCTCATCCATCAACCCGGCATGCAAACGGCCGGCGGCCAGGCCATTGATGTTGTCACGCTCAAAGCGGGTTTGGACGTGAGATTGGATGCGGCCCAATTGCCGGCGGAATATAGCGAGCGCGATTTCACGCGTCGGCGGGGCGGTCAGCGGAACCAAGCTCGCCAGAGCGGCGGAAATTTCAGGCGGCTTATGCGCCGAGATGGTTGAATTTGGCATGTCCATTATTTTAGCTTGTCTTGTCCTAATGCGCCATCAACTTCGCGCGCAGCTCATATAACGCGGCGTGGGCTTCACGCGGGGTCATTTTATCAGGGTCAAGGGCTGCAAGTTCGGTTTCTATGGCTGAGTCCGCCGCTGTTTCAGTGGAGGCAAAGAGTGGCAACATTCCTGGGGCAGGTCCAGTACGTTCCGCCGCTTTTAATAACATTTCTGCACGTTTTGAGACGGTTTCTGGCACCCCAGCCAAACGCGCCACATGCACACCCCAGCTTCTCTGGGCCGCACCAGGTGCTACTTCATGCATAAATACCACTTCGCCCCGCCATTCTTTCACCCGCATCGTGCACGGCTGCAAACGCGGCAGTGCTTCGGAGAGTTGGCATAATTCATGGAAATGTGTGGCAAATATGGCGCGGCAGCGAATGTTGCCATGCAGCGCCTCCAGCACCGCCTGGGCAATAGCCAGACCATCACGCGTGCCGGTGCCGCGGCCGATTTCATCGACGATGACAAAGCTTTTGGGGCCAGCCTGGTGCAAAATGGCGGCGGCCTCAATCATTTCCACCATAAAGGTGGAACGCCCGCTGGCCAGGTCATCAGCGCCACCAACGCGTGAGAATAAACGATCAACCAGCCCCAGCTGCATTGCCTCGGCTGGCACCGGCAGGCCAGACTGGGCCAAGATGGTTAGCAGGGCGTTTTGGCGCAGGTAAGTGGATTTTCCGGCCATGTTAGGGCCGGTCAGAAGCATCAGCCGCTGTGGGGGGGAAAGGTCGCAGTGGTTGGGCACAAACCCCACACCGGGCGGTAAAGCAGCCTCCACCACCGGATGCCGGCCAGCGGTAATTTCAAAGGCTTCATCATCTGAGAGTGCGGGCTGGCACCAACGATTATTGGCGGCCAGGGCGGCGGCGGATTGTAAAACATCAAGCAGTGCCAGCGCCTCGGCACAATCAGCCAGGGCTTGCGCCACCGCCAAAACTTGGGCGATGAGCCAGGTAAACACAATTTTTTCACGCACCATAGCCCGGCTGGCCGCTTCTGAGATGCGCTGATCCAGCGCGGATAGTTCGGGGTGGGTGAAGCGCGCACCATTTACCATGCTCTGGCGCAAAATAAGCTCAGGGTTTTCGCGCAATGTTTCAACCGCCACGGCGGGCGCTTCCAGCACGTAGCCCAACTGCGCATGATGGCGGATTTTTAAGCTCGCCACGCCGTAGCGGGTGGCCAACTCAGTCTGGAAGGCCGCAATCACCTGCCTTGTATCATCACGCAACCGGCGCTCAGCATCCAGCTCCCCATCAAAGCCGGGTTTGATGGCGCTGCCTTCTTCAAGCTTAAGCGGGGCAGGCTCGGCCAAAGCGCGCGCCAGGGTCTCAGCCAGGCCAGGGGCGGCGGCCAAGGCATTGGCCGCGGTATCAAGTATGGCAATTCCGGTTGGCAGAAGTGCCGCAGCCTGGGTGGCAGCAGCCAGCGCGCCGCGCACCGCAGCCAAATCCCGTGGCCCCGCGCGGTTAAGGGCAATGCGGGCCAAAGCGCGGGCAAGGTCAGGCGCACCGCGCAGACAAATCCGTAAGCCCTCAAATGCGGCAGGGGCATTGCGCAAAGCCAGCCAGCCGGTTTGGCGTGCTTGCAACGCTGCAAGGTCAGTGATGGGGGCCGCCAGCCAAGACGCCAATTTGCGCGCCCCCGCCGCGCTAACCGTGCGCTTGACGGCGCCCAGCAAACTACCAGCCTCAGCGCCGTTGCGGGCGCGGGTAATTTCCAGGCTGGCACGTGTGGCAGCATCCATCAGCAACTGGCCAGACCCACCGGCTGAAACCGGGCGTGAGAGCCGGGGCATGGCGCCCATCTGGGTGGCTTTGACATAGGCAAGTGCTAATGCTGCGGCCAATGCCTCGGCATCGGTGAAGACCCCGAATGCCTCCAGGCTGGCGGCACCAAACGCTGCCGCTAAATCCCGCCGCGCAGTACCAGGCTGGCTCGGAATTTGTATGGATAATCCCCCTGTAGCCACCCGGCGCGGCGTATAATGGCCTAAATCCACCGCCTCTGGCGATAAAATCTCGGCTGGTTCAATCCGGCCCAGCAAGGCTGCCAAACTTGCGGCATCACAGCTTTGCGTTTCAAACAGCCCAGTTGAAATGTCCAACCACGCTACGGCCATCTCAGCCGTGGTTTGCGCCACTACCGCCAGAAAATTCGCCTGGCCCGCCTCCAGCAGGCTCTCCTCCGTTAACGTGCCCGGCGTGACCAGCCGCACCACCGCGCGTGCCAGCGGCCCCTTGGCCCCACGCGCCTTGGCCGCCGCCGGGTCTTCCATCTGTTCAACTATCGCGACCCTGAAGCCACGCCGGATCAACCGGGCCAAATAGATCTCAGCCTGCGAAACCGGCACACCGCACATCGCAACTGGTGCCCCCTGGTGGCTACCCCGCGCTGTAAGCGCAATGTCCAGCGCGGCGGCGGCCGCCTGCGCATCCTCAAAAAACAACTCATAAAAATCACCCATCCGGAAAAATAGCAGCGCATCCGCATGGTCCGCCTTGATGGCAAACCACTGCGCCATCGCCGGACTGGCACCCACAGCAACGTCTTTGTTCATAGGAATGACTATACAAGCCAAGCGAGGTTGCGGAAGGGTGGCATGTTATACCAGGGGCTTACTTCCTGCTTCCGAAACCCCCACCAGGCGGTGTATCATCATTCCATGACAAAGGCGGATGGATTTTGGCGGGTTAAGCCATTGGCGGAGATGTCCAAGGCTGAGTGGGAGTCGTTGTGTGATGGGTGCGGGCGGTGCTGCCTGCATAAGTTGCGTGATGAGGACACTGATGAGATTAGTTTTACAAATGTAGCGTGCCGGTTGCTGGATTTAAAAACCAGCCGGTGCTCTGATTACCCAAACCGGCGCAAGAAAATCCCTGATTGCGTGCAGTTGACGCCGGCGAAGTTGGAAACCGTTGATTGGCTGCCGCCGACTTGTGCTTACCGGTTGCTGGGCGAGGGCAAAGATTTATACCCCTGGCATCCGCTGATTTCGGGGCGCGCTGAGAGCGTGCAGACTGCCGGGGTTGCGGTGGCGGGGCGGGCGTTGAGTGAGCGCGATGCCGGGCCGCTGGAACATCATCTGGTAACGTGGCCGGGCGAAGTGCCCAATCTAAAGCGGAAAATGGGCGCAAGCGGGTGATGGGCGCATGAATGAATTGGTGACCGAACTGGTGCCGGTGCGGGGTGAACTGGCCAGCGTGGCGTTTAAGCGCAGCACGCGGGCGCGCAAAATTTCATTGCGGGTGGATGCCGCACAAGGCGGCATTGTTATTACGTTGCCAATGCGGGCCTCACACAAGGCTGGATTATCATTGTTACACGCCCATGAGGATTGGGTGGCTGAACGGCTGGCCGCAATGCCACAAGCCCTGCCATTTGTGGCGGGTGCTGCGGTGCCGGTTTGCGGTGTTGAGCATATTATTTCACCGGTCGCTGATAAGCGCGGCGGTGCCTGGGTGGCAGAGGGCCGCATTTACGTAACCGGCGGTCCGGCGTTTTTAAGCCGGCGGGTAGCGGATTGTTTGAAGCGGCTGGCCAAACAAAAACTAACCGCGATGGCTGCGCAAAAAGCTGAGCTTGCAGGCGTAACCCCAAAATGCGTACGGATGAAAGATACCAGCACGCGCTGGGGTAGTTGTGCGCCTGATGGCACGCTGGCGTTCTGCTGGCGGCTGATTTTAGCGCCGGTGTTCGTGCAGGATTACGTGGTGGGTCATGAGGTGGCGCATCTGCGCCACATGAATCATGGCAAACATTTCTGGGCGTTGACCGAAACGCTGACAGCGCATCGCGCCGCGGCGGGTGCATGGTTGGACATCAACGGCCAGGCTTTATTGAGGATTGGTTAGCGCCAACCATGTAAGAGTAAGACTTGAGCTTTAAGGGAGATTGTCATGAAAGCCGTTGCATTTACCCATTCACATCCGGTCACTCATGAAGATGCGCTACGGGATATTCAAATTCCGACCCCCAGCCCGAAAGGCCGCGATTTGCTGGTAGAGATCAAGGCGGTTTCGGTGAACCCTGTGGACACCAAACTCCGCCGCAACGATGAGCCACTGGGTGAGGCGCGCATTTTAGGATATGATGCCGCTGGCACCGTGCATAGTGTAGGCTCTGATGTGCGTGAATTCGGCCCCGGCGATGATGTGTATTACGCCGGCGTGGTCAACCGCCCTGGCACCAATGCTGAGTTTCATCTGGTGGATGAGCGCATTGTGGGCCACAAGCCAAAAACCCTGAGCTTTGCGCAGGCGGCAGCGCTGCCGCTGACCTCATTGACCGCCTGGGAAATGCTGTTTGATCGTTTCAAAATTCCGCGGGATCAGTCAGTCGGCGGATCGCTATTGATCGTAGGGGGTGCTGGCGGGGTTGGCTCGATGGCGATTCAACTGGCTTCCAAGCTGACCGACCTGACTGTCATTGCCACCGCCTCACGGCCTGAGACGATTGAATGGTGCAAGTCTCTGGGGGCGCATCATGTGGTCAACCATCATCATGACATGGCCTCACAAATAGCTGATTTGGGGCTGGCGGCCCCTGAGTATGTATTCTGCACCACGCATGAGGCGGTGCATTGGAATGAGATTGCGCATCTGGTGGCACCGGAGGGCGCGATTGGGATTATCGAATCTGGAAAACCCTTGGATTTTTCAGTGATTATGCGCAAATGTGTGTCGGTGCATCCGGAATATATGTTCGCCCGGCCACTGCTGCACACCAAAACCATGGCGGCCCAGCACCGCACGCTGGAGGCGATTGCGCATCTGGTGGACAATGGCACACTGCGCTCCACCATGACCGAGGATTACGGCACCATCAACGCCGCTAATTTGCTGCGCGCCCATGCGGCATTGGAAGCGCATGGGGTGTGCGGCAAAATTGTGCTTGGCGGGTTTTAGGCGGCGATAATTTTAGCCGCGCAAGCGGGCCAAAGTAGCGGTGGTAGAATGGCCAGGCAGCAGTTGCGCGAGCGCCACGCTGCCACCCCAGGATTCAACTTCAGCCGCACCCACTACGGTCTCGCGGGTATAGTCAGCCCCTTTGATCAATATATCGGGCTTGATGAGGGAGAGCGTGTTCAAAGGGGTATCATCCTCAAACATGCAAACCAAATCAACACTGGCGAGTGAGGCCAGCACGGCGGCGCGGGCGGCTTCAGGCTGCACCGGGCGGGCAGGGCCTTTCAGGCGTTTCACCGAGGCATCCGAATTCATCCCCACAATCAAACGGTCACACATGGCGCGGCATTGCTCCAACAAATGCACATGGCCGGGGTGGAGTAAGTCAAAACAGCCATTGGTAAAGCCCACCTTGTAGCCGCGCATATGCCAGCGCTCAGCAGCCTCGGCAGCGGCGGAAGCGGTTACAATTTTACGCAACGCCCCGGTTACCGGGGTAATGGCGGCTAGCAATTCATTCGGGCGGGCAATGGCTGTGCCGACTTTACCAACCACGATACCACCGGCGATGTTGGCCAATCTAGCGGCTTCAAACAACGGCACCTGCACCGCCAAAGCTGTCGCCAATGTGGCAACCACGGTATCACCAGCACCAGAGACATCAAACACGTCCTTGGCCTCACCGGGGTAGTGACGCACAGCGCCTGGTGTCACCAGCGTCATGCCATCCTCGGCGCGGGTAACCAGCACGGCGCCAAACTGGTAGCGCTGCAACAATTCATGCGCGGCGGCAACAATATCAGCTTCGGTGGCCACCGGCATGCCGCTTGCCTCCGCCAGTTCGCGCCGGTTGGGGGTGACGATATCAGCGCCGTGGTAGCGTGAATAATCAGCACCTTTGGGGTCCACAATCACCTGACGGTTCATGGCCTTGGCAGCGGCGATCAACCGCTGCACGATTTCGCTACTCAGTACACCTTTGCGATAGTCCGACAGGACCGTGACTGAAGTGGCGGCCATGGCATCCGTGGCGATGCGCACCAGCCGTTCGCTCAATTTGGCGGGCAGTTCAACAGTTTCCTCGCGGTCCGCGCGGATCAAATGCTGGCCGAGCGCAATGTAGCGGGTTTTCAAGGTTGTGGTGCGCCCGCCTTGCACCAGCAGCCAGGGTTCAACACCCTGCTGGCCGCCGATCAAGCCAGTAAGGTCCGACCCGGCCTGGTCATCACCAACAACGGAGACAAACGCGGCGGCACCATCCAAAGCGGTGATATTTCGCACCACATTGCCGGCACCGCCTGGCATCGCCACTTCGCGCGAAACTGTTAAAATAGGCACCGGGGCTTCCGGGGAAATCCGGGTGACATCACCGTACACGTAACGGTCCAGCATCACATCGCCGACCACCAGCACGCTGGCGCGGGAGAGTTGTTTTACATAGTTGCTGAGCTCATTCAGGCTGGCTTCGGGTACGGTCATGACAAAGCGCTAACCTCAAGGCGCGATTTCGGCAAGCCATATGGCACCCACGCGGTTTCCTGACTATGTTAAACTCATGACACAACTTCCTGCTTTTCTCGACCAAAACCGGCCAGATGTGCCAGATCTCGCGGTTTCCCGCGGCATTACCCCGTTTTTTCTGCCAAGCCAGCCGGTGCGCGGCCGGCTGATCAGGCTGGGGCCGCTGGCCAACACGTTGCTGACCCGCCATGACCACCCGGAGCCGGTGCGGCGGTTGCTGGGGGAAGCCTTGGCGCTCGCGGCTTCATTGGCGGCAGCCCTGAAATTTTCCGGCTCATTTTCAGTGCAGGCGAAAGGTGACGGCGCGGTTTCAATGCTGCTGGCGGATTGCACCGATATTGGGGCGCTGCGCGGCTATGCGCGGGTGAACATGGAGCGGTTTGCCGCTTTGCCGACTGATGAGCCGATCACTGCCCGCAGGCTGTTGGGCGATGGGTATTTGGCTTTCACGGTGGACCAAGGGCCCGAGCGCGAGCCGCAGCAGGGGATTGTAGCCCTTGAAGGTGAAAGCCTCTCCGAGATGGCAGAACATTATTTTGCCACCAGCGAGCAACTGGCCTGCCAGGTGCACCTGGCGGCGGCGGCCACCCCGAATGGCTGGCGGGCTTCAGCTTTGGTATTGGAAAAAATTGCCGGGGCCGGTGGTATTGACCCCGAATTAAGCCATGCTGAGCAGGAGGAATCCTGGCGCACCGCCTGTATTTTGGCTGACACAATTACCAATGACGAACTGCTGACCGACGAATTGCTGCCCGAGCGGGTATTGTACCGGTTGTTTCATGGTGAGGGTGTGGCCGTGGATCGGCCGCGCACGTTGGCCTATGGCTGCCGTTGCTCACGCGCCAGGCTGGCCGATATTCTGGAGGGCTTCTCGCACGATGATCTGGACCACATGGCGATTGACGGGGATATTGTGATGACCTGCGAATTTTGTAATTTCGATTTCCGGTTCCCGCGCTGCACGGTAAGCGGCACGGTAAGCGGCACGGTAAGCGGCAGCGACACCGGTAGCGTCACCGGCAAGGAAGGCTTGGCACCATGAAGGGCTCAATAAAGCGGTTACGATTTTTACTGCAACTGGCGGCGCTGGCGCTCAGCGCGTGCAGCGGAGACTCAAGCCCACCGGTAACCTACACGCCGCTGAATTATTCTTATTTACCGCCCATTGATCTGAAGGTGGTGAGCGTGAATATCCAGAACAACTACGTGCCGGACACCGGTGCCCAGGCGTTGCTGGCGCAAGACCCCGAAACCCCCGCCGATGCGATGCTGGCGGTGGCGCGGCAGCGGCTGGTGCCGAACGGCACGCCGGGCACCGCAACCTTTACCATCGAAAATGCCTCGATCGAGCCGGAGAACGGCAATCTGGTCGGCATGCTGACAGTGCGGCTGGATGTGGTGAGCGCCGACGGCAGGGCGAAGGGTTACACCGAGGCTTCAGTGACACACGGCGAAACCGCGCCGGATTCTAACGACCAGGGCAAAATGCAAGCCGCTTTGTACGATATTACCAAGCATCTCATGGATGGCATGAATGTGGAGCTACAATACCAGATGCAGCATAATCTGGGCAGTTGGATTGCTTATTCCAATAACGCGGCGGCTGCTCCGGTAACCAGTAATGGCGGCGTGCCAGGCGGTATTGTGGCAACGCCACTGGCGGGGCCGCTGACAGGGCAGCCGAGCGGAACATCAACAGCACCGATGATGGTGCCCGTAACGCCAGTCGGACCGAACGGGCTGGCACCTGGTGAGCATAATATGGTGCCGCCGAGCATGAACCATTGAAGCTGCATTTGATGGGCAAGGCCACCGGTGCCGAGGCGGTGCCGATTGCGGCTGACAAATTGCTCAGTGGTACGCCAGTAACGCGGACCTGGGTTCATTACGAGGAACCCGGCGGCAAATTGGCGGCAGGGCAATGGGAGGCATCTGTCGGCAAGTGGCGGATTAACTATGCCGAGTGGGAATATGTGGTGATGATCTCGGGCCGCTGTATCGTAAGCGGTGATGACGGCACGGTTATACACGCCGGGCCGGGTGATTGTTTTGTGATCGAACCGGGATTCGCTGGCACCTGGGAGGTACTGGAAGCCATGCGCAAGCATTGGGTGATCGAGGATAGGCCTACGTAAAAAAGCCCCGCTTAGAACATGCAAAAATCCATAAAGCTGGTGTCTATGTGTGTTACGGGTAGCGTATGGCGATGGCGGGTTAGGGCGGCGGCGGTTGCGTGCAGGCGCAACGCTAGGGTCATGTCATAATTTTGCAAACGGTCACCCAGCACGCCCGCCCAGGCGATATAGCCTTCCAGATGTGCTTCGACCATTTTGCGCCATTGGATAGCGGTGGCGTTGTCATCATGCCAACGGCCGGCGGCGATGGCCTCCAGCACGCTGAGTTTGGGGCCGTGGAAATGCAGCATAGCCGCGCGATGCTCATAGCCCCAATAGGGCTTCCAGTTCAGCCGCGGGTCCAGATGTTCCCAATGGCCACGGTAGGCTTCGTTCAGCGCCTGCTGGTCATCATAGCTGTGGGGGATTGGGTGCTCAATCCGGCGGCGGATGAGTGTTTCAAAATCATGGTAGCTGGCGCGCATCGCAGGAACATTCATCACCATGCTGCCAGAGTTGAAATAGTTCCAGTTATCGCGCTTAAACTCCGGGGCGGCGGCGAAAATTTTCGGCCTGATGGCGGGCCAATTCACTGGCTGCAAAAAAATCATGTCGCAATCGGTATAAAGCACAAATTCCGCCGATGTTTCCACCTGCGGAATCGCAATGCGCAGCCAGTGGCCGATGGAATAGGCTTTGAAGGTTCCGGCGGCTTGGGCCGCATTGATGCTGTCAAGAAACCCAGGTGCGGTGTTGATGATCTCAACGCCGCGCTTTTGCATCCAGGCGGTGAAGTTGCTTGGGCCGCCGTAATACAACAAGCGTGGCTCTAACCCACCTACGTTCAGCGCGGTATGCACCGCCAGTTTGGCGTCTTCACCGGTATGGCCGGCAGCACCTTGTTCATCAATGGCGAAGTACCAGCGCATGCAAAAGCGCTAGAGCGCTTTAACCGCGGCAAGAACTTCCCCGGCGTGGCCTTCAACTTTTACTTTTGGCCAGATTTTGGCAATTTTGCCTTTGGCATCTACCAGAACGGTTGAACGCTCAATACCCATATATTTTTTGCCGTACATGGATTTTTCCAGCCACGCGCCATAGGCGGCGATGGTGGTGGTTTCAGGGTCAGAGGCCAACGGGAAGGTAAGGTTATATTTGGCGGCGAATGCCTCAATCGGTTTCATGGCATCCTTGGAAACGCCAATCACGGTTACGCCAATTTTGCCAAGCTGTGGCAAAGCCTCCTCAAACGCGCAAGCCTCCTTGGTGCAGCCTGGCGTGTCAGCCTTCGGGTAAAAATACATAACAAACGGCTGCCCCTTCAAGGATTTCAGTGCCACCGTGCGGCCACCAGAGGCGGGCAAAGTAAAGTCCGGGGCTTTGTCACCTTCTTTAATGCTCATGGTTTTTATCTCCTTTAAGTTACCGGGCCGATGATCCGGACAAAACAATCGCGCACCGCAGCCCGGTGTTGCTCTATGGTGAGGGTTAATTGTGCCACGTCAATGGTGCCGGTGGCGCGCAATAATGGTGCCAGCGTGGCGGCTTGGGGGTGTTCATCACGCTCATGCAAGCCGATGATGCGAGACATCCCCTGGATGGTGCGCCACAACTGGTCAGCGGCCAGCAATGTTGCGGCATCAACACCTGATACATGCCCGGCGGCGGCCAAAGCGCGCAGAGCGGCAGCGGTGTTGGCGTAAAATAATGCCGGGTTGGTGGGGCCATGAATGAGTTGCAAAGCCTCTGCAATAAAGGCCAGCTCGATCAAACCGCCAATGCAATGTTTCACATCCCACATCCCTTTGGGGGGCATGTCAGTGTTGATGCGCGCCAGCATGGCGCCAACATCAGCGCGGATGGTGGTAGCCTGCTCAGGGCGCGCCAGGGCGATGAGGATTTCCTTGGATAATATCGGCTCAAACTTCGGCGTGGCTGCCAGCACGCTGGCACGGGTGAGCGCCATTCGCTCCCAGGTCCAGGACTCGGTGGCGTGATAGCGCCGAAAAGCCGCCAGTGAGACCGCCACAGGCCCTTGGTTGCCAGATGGCCGCAGCCGCATATCCACTTGGTAAATTGGCCCCTCCGGCCCGTGGGCGGTAAGTGCGGCGGTTAACGCATGCGCCAGACGAACAAAATAATGCGTGGGCGGGGTGTCCATGGGCGCGTGGTCATATATCAGCATCAAATCAAGGTCAGACCCCGCCAGCATCTCAGCGCTGCCGGTTTTGCCAAGTGCCACAACCCCAAAACTCATCCTGCGAATCCGGCCAAACCGGGCGATATGCTGGGCCATGATATGCGGCAACAAAGTGCTAAGCGCTGCTTTGGCGAGGTTGCTGCGCAGCCGGCCAGCCTCGTTGGCATCCAGCCGGCCTTCCAGCGTAGCAACTGATAAATGAAACTCCTCACGCCGGACAAACCGGCGGGTGATGCTTACCACCCCTTCAAGGTCAACGGCTTCCTGCAAAAGGCGGGCAAGTGCTGGCCTAAATGAGCCTACCCGGCCGAAGCGGGCAGCGGGGCTGAGCAGAACTTCCAGCGCCTGAGCATCCTGCGCCAAATGCTCGGCCAACACTGGGGCAGCCCCCAGCACCGTTGCCAGGCGTTGCAGCAGGGGGGGGTTGCGGGCAAATAACGAGAGTAATTGCACCCCGGCACGCTGGCGCGAGATGAGCGTGTCAAACAGCCGGAAGGCGCGGTCTGGGTCTTTTTGCCGCCCGAGAGCCTCGAGCAGATGCGGCACCAGAGTTTCCAACAATTCCCTGGCGCGTTCAGAGCGAAGTGCGGGGATGCCGCCGCTTGACCAAGCGCGCAAACGCTCAGCCATATGCTGAAAATCATTAAAACCAAGGGCTTTGAGTTTGATGGTGAAATCCAGTGGCGGCTTACCAGTCTCGCCAGGGTCAATCACGGTGGCGGGGCCGGAATCAGCGTCAAAAAATCCCAGAAAATGCCCGTGCACCCGGCTCAGCAGCTTCGGGAAAGATTTCAAAAATCCTGGATCGTTCAGGAATATGGCGAATTGCTGCAAGGCCTGCTGAGTGGCAGGCAATGAGTGAGTCTGGCGGTCAGCCACCATTTGCAACCGGTGTTCTACCCGGCGCAGGGTTTGATAATCCGCTGCCAGTTCACGCGCGGCGGCTTCTGGCAGGTGGCGGGCGCGGGCCAAGGCCGGCAGGGCACGCAGCGTTTGCGGGATGCGCAAGGCCGGGTCTGCACCGCCCCATACCAGGCTGAGCGTTTGCACAATAAATTCAATTTCACGAATGCCACCGCGGCCAAGTTTGACGTCATGACCTAGCAGGCCGCTGGCGGTTTGGCGGGCGTCAATCTGGCGTTTCATGCCGCGAATATCGGCGATGGCGGCAAAATCCAGGTGGCGGCGCCAAATAAACGGACGGATGGCGGCCAGGAACATCTCACCCAGCGCAATATCGCCGGCCAGCGGGCGGGCTTTTGAGAAGGCGGCACGCTCCCAGGTGCGGCCATGGCTTTCATAATAGGTCAGTGCGGCGGGCAGCGAGATCACCGGCGGGGTGGCGGCGGGGTCAGGGCGGAGCCGCAAATCAACCCGAAAAACATAGCCGTGCTCATCGCGGACAGAAAATAAACTCACTAGATCGCGGGCCAGACGCGCCATCGTGACTTGCGCCTCCGGCGGATACACCGGACTTTGCGGGTCATAAATAAGAACGAGGTCGATGTCAGATGAATAATTCAGTTCAAACGCGCCGAGCTTGCCAAGTGCTAGCGCCACAAACCCGCATTTTTGGTCAGGTTCCGCTGGGTTCGGGAGCGTGATATTGGATTGATCATGCAGACTACGCAGCAGATGACGAATCGCCACCCGCAGGCTGGTTTCAGCCAAAACGGAGAGCGCCTGGGTAACCTGGCTGAGAGACCAGGTGCCGCCAATGTCAGCCACCGCGATGGTAAGTGCCGCTTGGCGCTTGGCGATGCGGAGTTTTTTGGCAATTTCAGCGTGGCTGACGGTGGGTGGGATTTTACTAAGGCGGGCCAGCAAACCTTCAATAACTGTCTGCGGGTTAACCAGCGCCTGCATCAGGGTTTTTGGCTCAGCCAAGGCAAGGTCAGCCAGGTAAGGCGCATTGCCACCCAAAGCGTTCAGCGCCGCCGCCCCTTGGGCCGAATGAGTAAATTTCAACTCAGCGCGGCCAAGTGCTGCGAATTGGCTGTTCAGCCGTGCGGCAGCTTCAAGGTCGGCGGGGGGCGGCCAAGTGGAGTCGGTGCGCTTCATATGTGGAACAAGACAGGATGAAGCGGCTCTCCGGTCAAGCCGGGCGAACCATCGGGTACCTGCTGCACCATACCGGCATGCTGGTGATGACGGCGTTTTTTATTCTGGCCTTCGGGGTGGGCGGGCTGGCGTACCGGCTGTCAGAAGGGCCAATTCAGATACCCTGGGTGACCGCCAAGCTGGCGAACATGGTTTCCGGCCAAGGGCTGGAAATCCAAATCAAGCAGGCCGCACTGGCCTGGGGCGGCTTCAAAAACGGTGCTGGCGTGCCGCTGTATTTTCAACTTGGCGGGGTGAGTGCGCGCAACGCCGCCGGCGTGGCGCTGGTGGCCATCCCCTCCGCCCGGTTGGTATTTTTGCCTGCTGCTCTGCTGGGAAATGGATCAGCAATTGCGGTAACCAGCCAGGATGCGCTGTTCGAGGGCTCAAACGTACCGGTTTCGCTGCAAGCAAGTATCAAACTGGGGTTTCTGCGGATTGACGAAGCGGATGTAAGCTTCACTTTGGGTAGCGGATTGCTGGGAGCGGGGAATATTACCTTCCCGATCAGCGGCGGCAGCTTTAATTTGGCAATTTCATCGGGCCGTGTGGTGTTACAACGGGGCAAAGTGACATTGCTGCCGGTGGACGGCACCGCCCCGGTGATCGGCTTCAGTGGTGATGCCAGGCTGAAAAAATCCTGGGAGGCCGAGGTGAACGCTACTCTGGATCAAGTGCAGGCGGCCCAGCTAGCGAGCTACTGGCCCGCAGCGCTGGTGCCGATGACCCGCACCTGGGTGACCCGCAATATCACGGCCGGGCTGGCGAAGGATGCGGATTTTACCTTTGGCCTGAGTGCGGCGGCGGATTTAACCAGCCTGAAGCTTACCCAGGCAAACGGGCATTTTACCGGCAAACATTTGACAGTGGGCTGGGTGCCCAAGGCCGCCCCGATTACCGGCGTGGACGGCGTTTTTACGCTTGTGGATATTAACGATATTTTAATCACCGCCACCGCCGGACAACTCGGCAGCATTGCGGTGACCGGCGGCCAAATGAAAATCGGCGCCTTATTGCAAAAGGACCAGCCGGCCGAGGTGAGCGTGCCGGTGAACGGGACCGTGGCTGCCGCGCTGGCGGTGTTGAATGCGCCGCCACTGAATTTGTTGCGGACCGCACCACCAATATTATTGCAAGCCAACGGGGCGGTGGTTGCCAATGTTACCGCAAATTTTCCACTGAAAAACGATTTGAAGCTGCAACAGGTTGATCTGCATGTGGCAGCACATCTGACCGGTGTTACCTTGCCGACACCTCTGGACGGCTTGGAATTTAAGCAAGGAGATGTGGCGCTGCAAGCCACCATCGCAGGGCTACAGGCCAAGGGCACCGCCATGCTCGATGGGCAGACGGCGGACATCGCGGCAACGGCAGGGTTCGATTCCAAACCGCCGACAATTAATTTCAGCCTGCAAACCACTGCCGGGAATACGATGCTACGCCGCTTCGGGCTGGATTCAGGTAGCCGGGGCAAGCAGGGAATTACCGGGACAGTACCGTTGAACGTGCAAATTGAGCAGGACCCGCACGGCCAGACGATGATGAGTTTGAAAGCTGATCTGACCAATGCGGCGCTGGGTGTTACAGCACTAGGCTGGTCAAAGGTCCTGGGTAGTGCGGGCAGTATCGATGTGGCGGCGCGGCTTGATGAGCCGGCGGGCTATTCCATTCGTAAAATTTCAGCGCATGCACCAGGATTGAGGATTGAGGCAGCCAGTGACAGCGCCGTGCCAAGGCGGTTGAACATCAGCCAGTTGGAGGTTGGGGCGACGGCTGGTAGTGGATATATCGTGGCACCCGAAAAAAGCCAGGGAACTTGGTTAATCAACCTGAGCGGACCAACGCTGGATTTGACCGGCATTGTTAATCCGAACAAGGCAAATAACGGGACAAAAAAAACCACCTCTGCTGCCAGCCCGGCACCGATCAGCGCAACCAAAGGGGCACCGCCCAAAGCCGCGCTGCCGAGCGGGCTGCTCTGGCGGGCCACGCTGAAATTTAACCGGCTGTTGATGGCAGCGGCGCCCGCGCCGATTTTGCAGAATTTGGTGTTTATTGGCGATGGCCAAGGCACCTCACTGTTTAATGCTCAGGCAAATGCGGCGGGTGATGCGCAGCAGACCGAGAGACTCAGCCTGATCCGGACGGCCACGCCGCCGCATCTTGAGACGCTGCACATTGCGACGGATGATGGTGGTTATCTGCTGCGCTGCCTGGATGAATATCAGAACCTGCAAGGCGGCGTGACCAGCCTGGATGCCACCTATGACGACCAGACGGATTTGAACGGGCAGATCACAATTCATAAATTCCGGTTGCTGCGGGCGCCAATATTGGGGAAAATTTTACAAGGGTTGTCACTTTACGGCATGGGGGAAGCCACCTCCGGCCCGGGGCTGGAGTTTGACCAACTAACCGCGCCATTTGCCATCAGCAACGGGGTTCTGACCCTGAAGGGCGCCCGGGCGTTTTCCAGCTCGCTGGGGCTGACGGCATCCGGCGGCATTGGTCTGAATGACGACACAATTGACCTGGCTACCACGGTGGTTCCCGCCTACGCGCTAAATTCGGCGCTAGGTAAAATTCCGTTTTTTGGTGGATTATTCAGCGCTGAAAAAGGCGGTGGCCTATTTGCGGTGCGCGCCAGCATTACCGGCCAGCGCAGCAACCCTACCGTGACTGTTAACCCGCTATCAGCGCTGACACCCGGGTTGCTGCGCAGCCTATTCGGGCTGGGCAGCAACAACCCTTAAACTTACTGGTTGTTAAACGTCGAATTTGGCTCCGGTGCTTTGGCAACCACCACCATCGCCGGGCGGAGCAGCCGGCCATTCAGCATCCAGCATTGGCTCCAGGCTTGCAGCACAGTACCGGACGGGTAGTTAGTCGTCACCTGTTCGGCCATCGCCTGATGCATTTCAGGGTTGAAGTTCGAGCCGGTAGGGTCGATTCGCAAAATACCGTTACGCTCTAATAGCCCTACAAAAGAGCGTTCGATTCCTTCGAAGCCGTCACGGATTTTGGTGACGATTTCCGGTTCGCCGTATGTCCGTGACGGCAGGCTTTCAATGCCGCGACGGAGATTTTCAGCGGCTTCCACCACATCCTTGGCGAATTTTTGCACCGCATAGGCGCGGCCATCCTCAATTTGGCGTTTGGTGCGTTGGCGCAGATTAGCCTGCTCGGCCTCCGAGCGCATCCAGCGGTCCTTCATCTCCTGTAGCTCGGCTTCAAGCTCGGCGATGCGCTGGGCAGGCCCCACCGGCGGGGCCGCAGCGGCCTCGGCTTCTGGGTTGGTATCGGTCGCGTAAATATTGTTTGGTTCTTCGATCATAAGGTAGAATTAAGCCAGGGCGGAGCTTGAAACAAGAGTGCTACGGCAGTTGGTGCTATGGTTTGCAGTTGGTGCTATGGTTTATCGTGCGCCTGATTGACGAACCAGCTCGCGGCATTATCCCGCACGGTTTGGGCTTGCGCCCGTTGCAGGGCGGCTATGGCACGGGCCAGCAAGGTTTCAGGGTCTTCAGCACTGCCTGGCCAGCGGGTGGCCAGCCCCAACGACAGCAGGCTCTGGCCTGGCAAGGCGGTGGGCAAATATTTACAAAGCCGGGTGGCGCGCTCAGCACCGGTTAAATAATCCATCCCGTCACACCATAGTGCCACAATGGCCGGGGCAATGCGGCCTAGCAGATCAGTCGGGCGGATGATCTCGCTCAGTTCGGCGGCGATACTGATGGCGATCGGCGTGTGCAGCGCGGCTTCGGCACTGCCAAAACCAAGCAGAATCAGCGTTCCGGGACGGTCTTCCACGTCCAGCCGGTCAAACCGGCGGGCGATTTGTTCGGTGAAACTGGCCAACAGCCATAATTTTGTAGCCTGACACAGTGGCGAGGCGATGACGCTGTGCTGGCCAGCATCAGGCAGGCTTTCCAGCGCCACCTCCAGATCGATCAACAGGCCCGTTACCGTGGCCTGGGCGAGGAAGCGGCCGGCCCGGAAAGCCAAGGTAAGACGATAAAGACGAGGCGGGCCAACGGCGTGGCGCAGCCTGAGCTGGCCCTGCCACTGGCCGCCGCTGACCGGCAGACCGGTGATGATGGCGGCCAGACAACCAGAGAGACCAAACAGCGACTCGATGGCGGTGCCGAGCAGCGGCCTGGCCTGGAATCCCAGAAACCGCGCATCGCCAAAGGCGGTAAAATTGCCGTGCAAGTCAGTCTCAAAGGCGGCATCCGCCAGCCGGGCGGCAGGGGTCAGCCAGGACGGCACGGCAGCGCCGCGCCGCGTGATGGGCTGCGGGGCACCATGAGCAAAGGTGCCAAGTGGTTTGGTTGCCATGCCATAAGCTGTATGATGGATAGGTGAAGAAGCTATTACTGCCAGCGCTGCAAACGGCTATTTGACAGTCCGGTCAGGGCTTGAGCATGGTCCGGCAACTTATAGCCCGAAGTTTAAGGACCAATTTATGAACAGCATCACGCCGCATTCGCCCTTGCAAAGCGCCATCGAGACCGCCTGGGCACGGCGCACCGAACTGACCCCCGCCACCAAAGGGGCTGACCGCGACGCCGTTGAGGCGGCTTTAGAGATGCTGGATGCCGGCACCGCCCGCGTGGCCGAGCCGGGTGAAAACGGCTGGGTGGTGCATCAATGGTTAAAGCAGGCGGTGCTATTGTCATTCCGGCTATATGCCAACACCAAGCTAGGCGGCACCCTGCCCGCCTATGACAAAGTGGCGCTGAAATTCTCCGGCTGGGATGACGCAAAATTTGCCGCCGCCGGAGTGCGGGCGGTACCGGGTGCCGTGGTGCGGCGCTCGGCGTTTGTGGCGCCCGGCGTGGTGCTGATGCCGTGTTTTGTGAATGTCGGCGCCCGGGTGGGTGAAAATACCATGATTGATACTTGGTCAACCGTTGGTTCTTGCGCCCAGGTGGGTAAAAACTGCCATATCAGCGGCGGCGTAGGGCTGGGCGGTGTGTTGGAGCCGTTGCAGGCGAACCCGGTGGTGATTGAGGATGACTGCTTTATCGGCGCCCGCTCTGAGGTGGCAGAAGGCGTGATTGTGGAGCGCGGTGCCGTACTCTCAATGGGCGTGTTCCTTGGCGCTTCCACCAAAATCATTGACCGTGAAACCGGCGAAATTATCTACGGCCGGGTGCCAGCCTACGCGGTGGTGGTGCCAGGCAGCCTGCCGGGTAAGCCATTGGCGGATGGCACACCGGGGCCGAGCTTAAATTGCGCGGTGATTGTGAAGCGGGTGGATGCCCAGACACGCGCCAAAACCTCGATCAACGAGCTTTTGCGCGCTTGATGGACCCGCTGCCCCTGGCGCAGGCTTTATTGCGCTGCCCTTCAGTGACACCGCAGGATGCCGGGGCGCAAGCCTATCTGGCCGCCACGTTGGAGAGCAGCGGGTTTAACGTGACCCGGCTGAAATTTGGCGCGATTGAAAACCTATACGCTGAGCGCGGCAGCACTGGCCCGCATTTATGCTTTGCCGGCCATACTGATGTGGTGCCGCCCGGCAGTGGCACCTGGCGGCATGACCCGTTTGGCGGCGTGGTTGAAAACGGCGTGCTGTTTGGGCGCGGCGCATGTGACATGAAGGGCGCGGTGGCGGCCTTTGTGGCAGCGGCGGCGCAGGCCAACCAGAGCCAGCGGCTTTCATTGCTCATCACCGGTGATGAAGAGGGGGATGCCGTAGATGGCACAGTGCGCGTGCTGGACTGGCTGCAGGCCAACGGTAAAATTCCAGATTTTTGCATTGTCGGCGAGCCAACCTGCAAAGTAAAATTGGGCGATGTGGTAAAAATTGGCCGCCGCGGCAGCCTGAACGCTGATATTACGCTAACCGGCCGGCAGGGCCATGCAGCTTACCCGCATTTGGCAGATAACCCGGTTCATAAATTGCTCCCCGCCCTGACAGCGCTGGCGGCACACCAGCTGGATGAGGGTACGGCATGGTTCGAGCCCTCATCATTACAAATTACCAGCGTGGATGTGGGAAATCCGGCGCGCAACGTGATCCCGCCACAAATCAGCGCCAAGCTGAACATCCGGTTTAATGACCTACATAACGAAGCCAGCTTGAGCGATTTTTTAACCGAAACGCTGGCGCTATATGCGCCCCAGGCGGATTTGCAAATTCATTGCTCTGGTGAAGCGTTTTTAACCACACCAGGTGCGGCGGTGGAGCGGCTGACCGCGGCGATTGCCACAGCCAGCGGCGTGACACCAAAGCTCGATACCGGGGGCGGAACCTCTGATGCGCGCTTCATCGCGCGCTATTGCCCGGTGGCGGAATTTGGGCTGATAGGAGCCACCATGCACCAGATTGATGAATGCGTGCCGGTAGCTGAATTGCGGCGTTTAAGCGATATATATGCGCGCATTATAGACTGTTTTGCAGCATGAGCGCCGGTAGCAGAGTTCTCCATGGATTATTTTTGCTGGTGCGCGGCAAGACCGCCGGTCTGGCTGATTTTGCCAACACCAATAATGCGCTGACCGCCTCATTGGCGCCGTTGATTGCGTTTCCGCTGGTCGGGGCGTTCCTGGTGGCGATGCGTGGGGATGTGAACGATGCCCTGGTGTCATTCATCGCACAGCTTTGCGTGGCACTAGCACCCTCATTGCTGATTTATGAATTCGCCCGCATCTGGCGCGCCGAAGCTGACTGGATGCGCACCGCCAGCGCGTTGAACTGGTCATTTTGGGTGGCTCTGCCGCTGCTTTTGGCGGGCGCGCTGCTGGCCTCCGTGCTGGTGACACTTGGCACCAGCGAGATTGTGGCGGAGGCAATCGTCATCGGGCTGGTCGGCGGTTATTTAATGTGGCTGCACTGGTTCATCGTCCGCAAGGGGCTGAATATCGGGGTGTGGCAGGCGATATTGCTGGTGTTCGTGACCAATATGGTGTTGGGGCTGCTGGTGGTCGGGCCGGATTTGATCAATCTGGCGATGGGCGGGAAAATAACCGCCTTTATGACCGGTTGATTTACTCCGCCATCGCTGATGCATCAGAACGGGTGGCACCAACGCGCGCCGCCAATGAGGCGGCCATGAACGGGTCAAGGTTGCCATCAAGCACGGCTGCCGGGTTGCCGGTCTCGTGGCCGGTGCGCAAATCCTTCACCAACTGATACGGTGCCAGCACATAGGAGCGAATTTGGTGGCCCCAGCCGATGTCAGTTTTGGCGGCCTCAATCGTGGCTGAGGCTGCCTCACGTTTTTGCAACTCCATTTCATACATCCGGGCCTTCAGCATGTTCATGGCGGTGGCGCGGTTGCGATGCTGGCTACGGTCAGTCTGGCAGGCAACAATAATGCCAGTGGGCACATGGGTAATACGAATCGCGGATTCAGTTTTGTTCACATGCTGGCCGCCAGCGCCCGAGGCACGAAACGTATCGACCTTCAAATCCGCCGGGTTAATATCAATCTCGATGGTGTCATCCACCACCGGGTACACCCACACCGAGGAGAAGCTGGTATGGCGGCGGGCCGCAGAGTCAAACGGTGAAATGCGCACCAGCCGGTGCACACCAGATTCGGTTTTCAGCCAGCCATAGGCGTTAGCACCGGTGATCTGCATAGTAATGGATTTAATCCCGGCTTGTTCGCCCTCTGATTGGTCGAGGATTTCCACTTTGAATTTGCGCGCTTCCGCCCAGCGCATATACATGCGGGCGATCATCTGCGCCCAGTCCTGTGCTTCAGTGCCACCGGAGCCGGCGTTGATTTCCATAAAGGCATCGCGGCTATCGGCCTCGCCAGCCAGCAGGCTTTCAATTTCGCGTTTTTTGGCTTCCTCGGCCAAACCAATAAGTGAGGCAATGGCGTCCTTTACCACGCTCTCATCACCTTCGGCCTCGGCCATTTCAATCAATTCAATGGCATCTTTGCAGTCACGCTCTAGTGCCAACACACCCTCAACCAGCCCCGCAATGCGGCCACGCTCGCGCATCATGTCCTGCGCGGCGGCGGCATCATTCCAAAGGGTTGGGTCTTCAGCGCGGGAATCTAGTTCCGCAAGGCGGATAACGGCAGCATCCCAGTCAAAGATGCCTCCGCAGCAAAGCCACCGACTGGAAGATTTGTTCGTTCAATTGGTCTGATTCAGCTGACATATCAATAATCCTTCGGCGGGCATCATACGGGAAGTGAAAGGCGAAGGCCAGCCGCACTTGCCTGCCCCCACTTGCCTGCTGCCACTTGCTTGCTGGCTGGCGATACGTCTAGTTAACCAAGACCACCCGTGTCCAAACGCTTTTTATGGAGCTGTGCTACTGTATGGATACGCCAAAACGCAACGCCCCCAAAGCATCAGTGGTTGTTCCCACCTACAACTGGCCTGAGGCATTGGAGGTCTGCTTAGAATCCTTTCGTGACCAGACAGAAAAAGACTTTGAGATCATCATAGCTGATGATGGCTCAGGCCCCGCAACGGCGGCGCTGATCAACCAGATTGCGACAAATTTTCCGGTGCCAATTAAACATGTTTGGCACCCAGATACTGGCGCTTTGCGCAGCACCATTCGCAATCTGGCGGCAGCACAGGCCAGCAGCGATTATATTATATTCATTGATGGCGATTGTTTTGCGCTGAAAAATTTCGTCAGCGCGCATCTACGGCTGCGCGAGGCTGGCATGTTCATGAGCGGCCGGCGGACCTGGCTGGGGCGGGTTGTTACCCAGCGGATGCTAGCTAGGCGCAAGCCAAGCTCAGGCCACTGGCCCTATTGGTTCATGTGGGCCTTGGCTGGTCAGGTGACCGGCCCGTTTGAGCTGCTGACCGTCCCGGCGAAGCTAGGTTTCCGCTACCGGCTGCACGATAAATATGACCGCGCCCAAACCTGCAATCTGGCCGTCTGGAAGGCTGATTTCATGGCCATCGGCGGGTTTGATGAGCGCTACCAGGCACATGGCTACGAGGACTCCGATTTTGTGGTCCGGCTGATCCGCTCAGGCGTGCCGCGCAAAGAGGGCGTGTTTGGCTCGATTGTGTTGCATTTGAACCACCCAAGGTCGTCTGGCAAACCCTCACCCAACGCCGGGATGTTTGCCGAGCTACAGGCATCAGACCGGGTGATGGCTGGTCATATTCATTTTGCCGGTGACCAGAGCGGTGCATAATCCGTATATGATTGTTTGATGGAAACAGTCCAACCAAAGGCGCGCTACCGGGTTTGGCTCGATGCGCTATTCGTGGACCATGGCTTGTTGCGCATACTATGGACGAATTTCCATGTTGTGAAACCGCAGGTGTTATACCGCTCGAATCACCCGACACCGGGCAATCTTAAGCGCTTTGTGCGGCAAGCTGGGATCAAGACAATCATCAATTTGCGCGGTCGCACCACCAGCGGCGCTGACACACTCTCGCGCGAGGCCGCCCACAAGATCGGGTTGGATTTTTTAGACGTACCGATGCGCAGCAGTGCTGCCCCGAAACGCGAAGCCATATTGCAATTGGCCGAGGCGTTCCGCACCATGCGTAAGCCGGCTTTGGTGCATTGCAAATCAGGCGCTGACAGAGCCGGGTTCGCGGCGGCGATTTTCTGGCTACTGGAAGGCGAAAGCCCGGCCCGCGCCAAAACCCAGCTCGCCTTGCGCTATGGGCATTTGAAATACGCCAGAGCCGGAATTCTCGATAAATTTATCGACGCCTGGGCGGAAAGCGAGGGCAAAAAACCATTCCTGGACTGGGTTGCCGAGGATTATGATGCCGCAGCACTACAAGCCGCATTTAAATCCAACCTGGTGGCCCGCTTCCTCAACGACCGCATCCTACGCCGGGAATAACGCCGCGCAGGCTTACCTGGGCTTAGTATAAACCACCCAACTGTTTGTCGACTGAGGGTGCTGGTGGCGGCGGGGTTGGCTGGCCAGGTTGTGCAGGCGTGGTGGTCGCCGTGCCGGCCGGGCTGCCGGCCAGCAAATTATCGTTGCTTTGCGCGCCAGGTGACTGGCCGGTTTTAAAGGCCTCGGTCACGCCGCCGGTTTGCTGCAGGCTATCACCGGGCGGCACCACAAAATCAATGTTTGGCTGGCCATCCAGGGCTGTCTTCATGAATTGGTTCCAAATCGGGCCGCACACGGCGCCACCGGTTTGGTCATTGCCTAGGCTTTGTGGTTTATCATACCCAACCCAGCAGCCGGTCAGCACGCCAGGGGTGAAGCCGATGAACCAGGTATCATTGAAGTTATTGGTGGTGCCGGTTTTGCCCGCCACTGGCTGCTTAATACCCACCACCGCCGGCGTGCCGGTGCCGCGCAGCACCACGCCCTTCATCATGGTGATATCCTGGAACACGCTGTCCGGGTCAGCCAATTGCTGGCCTGAATAGGTCAGTTGCGGCGGCTGTGACGGGTCGCCGGCGGCGCAATTATCGCAAGTCGGCCCGGTGTCCGCCTGATAGAGAATTTTGCCATCCGGGTCGGTGACGCTGTCAATTAAGGTTGGGGTGACCTGGCGGCCGTACTCATCGAGTGCTGCATAACCGGTGACCATTTTCCACAACGTGGTGTCGATCGCGCCGATGGCCGAGGGGTAATACGGCGGCATCTGGTCAACGATGCCGAAACTCTCAAAATTTTTGGCCACATTATCAAGCCCGACGGTGCGCACGAGATGCAACGTGGCCAAATTCATTGACAGTTCAAGCGCATGATAGATCGGCACCGGGCCTTGGAAATTATCCTCGAAATTGCCAGGGCGGTAAGTGGTGCCATCAGACATTTGCTGTACGAAGGGCGCATCAAGCACCGACGCATCGGGCTGAATATTCTGTTCCATGGCGGTGAGATAATCAAACGGTTTCACCGATGAGCCGGGCTGGCGTTGCGCCTGGGTGGCGCGGTCATAGGGGCTGAGGTCGTGGCTCCAGCCGCCGACCATCGCCAACACCCTGCCGGTGCGCGGGTCCATGCAAATCAGCGCGCCCTGTATGATCGGGATTTGCTGCAGCATAAGGCTCCCCGGCTTGCTGGCGGGAGAGACCATGACGAAATCGCCCGGGTTGATCACCTGCGACATGGTGTGCGGCGGCGCTCCCGGCGCGCCGTTCACCAGCGGGCGGGCCCAGCGAATGTCGGCCAGGGCGATCTCACCTAATTGCGCGGTGCTGGAGCCTGCCGCGCCGGAGTTATCCGTATAGCCCAGTTTGGCGGACGTAGGGGTGATTGAGAGCACCACCGCCAGATGCCAATTTTCGCGCATCCCCGGCGGGGTGGGCTGCTTGCCGAGGTCAGCCTGCCAGTTTTGTTCGAGTGCTGGGTCATCGACGTGGCCGACCAGCCCGTGCCAGCCGCCAAACTGGTGGTCGTAGCGCTGTAAACCGTCACGTACGGCATTCTGAGCCGCAACCTGCAATTTTGGCTCCAGGCTGGTGCGGATAATCAACCCGCCCTGGCTGGCCATGTCAGCGCCAAAACGGCTTACCACCTGCTGCTGCACAGCATCAGCAAAGTAACCGGCATGCTGCACGGTGAGTTTTTCACCACCGGCGCGTGGCAGTAGCGGCTCGGCCATCGCGGTCTTGGCTTGATCAGCGGTGATCGCATTGTCTGCCAGCATCCGGCCGATCACCCAGTTCCGGCGGTCCAGCGCCTGCTGCGGGTGACGGAAGGGATCGTACGAGCTTGGCGCCTTCGGCAGCGCCCCCAATGATGCCGCCTGCGCGATGGAAAGCTGGCTTAATGGCTTGTCAAAATACGCCTGGGCAGCAGCGGCCACCCCGTAGGAATTGCTGCCGAGGTAAATTTCATTGAGATAGATCGTGAGAATTTGCTGCTTGCTCATCACGCCGCTGATCCGCACCGCCAGGATTGCTTCCTTGATCTTGCGGGCAAAGTTGATGCGGTTGTTCAGCAGCATGTTTTTGACCACCTGCTGGGTGATGGTCGAGGCACCGAGCGGGCGGCGGTCAGAGCCCATGCGCATCATGTCGGTGAAGCCGGCACGCATGATGGCGACCGGGTCGATGCCGGGGTCAATCCAAAAATTCCGGTCCTCAGCCGAGATGAAGGCCTGCGCCACCAGCGGCGGAATGCGGTCATACGGTACATAAATGCGGTGCTGGTCCGCCAGCTCTGAGACCAGTTGGAAATTGCTGGCATACACCCGGCTTTCCAGCGGCGGGCGGTAGTCCTTCAATGAATTGACCGACGGCAGATCGGCATTCAGCACATAAAACCCGCCGCCGCCCACCAGCACCGCCAGCACAAAGGCGATGAGGCCGAAGCGGTACAAGCCGGTGACAAAAAAACCCGCCAGAAACCCTAAAAAATTGCGCTGCTTGCGCGGCGGGCGCTGCTTACCCGGCGGCTTGGCCTTGGGATTGCCCTTGGGATTGCGAGGGGGTTCGCCGCGGTTAGGGGAGAGGCGTTCGCCAGCGGAAATGGGACCTGTGGGATCGGACATATGGGCCTATTAGCATCGCCCGTGAACGACCGCGAGGCGCACGGGCTTAAATTGTCTCAATATCACGTGTCCGCTGCAGTCCAGCCTTCAGCTCGTCCGCCAATTGGTTTTATGCGGCCGGCTCACGTGCGGCTTTTGCGATGGCGCGTGATTGTCAAAATATAAATCAACGGCAGCGGTCAGCCGATCAGCCAATTCCTTGCGATGTTTGGGGCTGCGCAACAGTTTTTCATCTAGCGGGTTGGTCAGGCAACCCATTTCCAGCAAGGTGCTGGGCACCGAAGGGTCACGGAGTACCGCGAAATCGGCACTGCGCAGCGGGTCCGGCAGCAGCGGGACGACACCTTTGAAGGTGCTGCTGATATCATGGGCGAAATTGGCGGAGCTGATGCGCATGGCCCGGGTTTCCAGACTGGCGAGCACATTGGCCACCTGCGGGGAGACGCCGGGCAGGTTAGGGCTACCAAAATTATCGGCCTGATTTTCGTCAGCGGCGATACTGGCGGCCAGACCATCGGAGGCATTGGATGACAGGGTGAAAATGCTGGCACCGCGCAGATCAGCCTCCGGCAGGTGATCGCAGTGCAGGGCGATAAACAGATCAGCCTTGGCGCCGACAGCGATGGCAACCCTTTGTTCCAGCGCGATGAATTGGTCATGTGTGCGGGTCATGGCCACCCGGTAACGGCCGGTGTCCAGCAGCGCTTTGCGCAGGGCAAAACCAGCAGACAGGACGATCGTTTTTTCCTCGGTGCCATCCGGCGCGATCGCACCAGGGTCATGGCCGCCATGGCCGGGGTCAAGCATCACCAAGGGTAGCGTGCGGGCAGGCAGCGCCTCGGCGGTGAGCGGCCGGGAGATGGCCATGCCAGCCCCCAGCCCCAGAAGGGCTTGGCCAAACTGCCGCCGTTTCATGTTACAAAGCCTGCACATTGTAGCGCTCTTAACATATTAGCTTCACTTTTAGCTACGAATAATTGATATCATGAGGTTTTTTAATTTTTATAAGTTTAAAAACTTCAATAAACCGCCTCATACCCAAAATGCCACCCTGCCCGCCCCTTGCCGCACGGCGTTGGCTTCGGCTATAGGGCCAGCATCGGAGTGTAGCTCAGCCTGGTTAGAGTACTGTGTTCGGAACGCAGGGGCCGGAGGTTCGAATCCTCTCACTCCGACCATTTCCCATCTCAAAAAATTTTTATGATTTATGAAC
>JAQNCT010000022.1 GCA_029077825.1 Acidocella sp.
ACATGCGGCCAATACGCTCTTTATGGTCTTTGGTGGTGTTCATCACGGTGTCAGATGATTTCAACGTACCGGAATACACCCGCACGAAGGTCAGCGTGCCGTATTTATCGTTGATGATCTTGAAGGCCAGACCCGAGAACGGTGCATTCACATCAGCCTTGATGCGGCGGGCATTGGGGTCTTCTTCCTCACCCTCTGGGGCGGCGACCTTAATACCAGGCACGTCAACCGGCGAGGGCAGATAATCAAGCACGGCATCGAGCAAAGGCTGCACGCCCTTGTTCTTGAACGCGGTGCCGCACAAAACCGGGCGGAACGCACCGGAAATAGCGCCAGCCTTGATGCAGCGCTTCAGGGTCTCAACCGAGACATCGCCCTTGTCGAAATATTCTTCCATGGCGGCGTTATCAACCGACAATGCGGTATCAAGCAGCAACTGGCGGTATTCGGCGACCTGTTCCTTGAGGGCCTCAGGAATTTCCTCATCATGGAATTTCGCGCCCAACTCGCCACCTTCCCAGATGATGGCTTTCATCTCAACCAAGTCCACCACGCCAAGGAAGCCATCTTCTATGCCAATCGGCAATTGCAGCGGCAACGCCACGATATCGAGCTTTTCCTTCAAGGTGGCGAAGGCGCGGAAAAAATCAGCGCCGGTACGGTCCAACTTGTTGATAAAAATGATGCGCGGCACATTATAACGGTCAGCCAGACGCCAATTGGTCTCAGACTGCGGCTGCACGCCGGCCACACCTTCAATGATGAAAATCGCGCCATCGAGCACGCGCAAGCTGCGGTTCACTTCGATGTTGAAATCGATATGGCCGGGGGTGTCGATAATGTTAATGCGGTGGTCTTTCCACTCACAAGTCACTGCAGCGGAGGTGATGGTGATGCCGCGCTCACGCTCCTGGTCCATGTAATCGGTGGTGGTGTTGCCATCATGCACCTCGCCAATGCGGTGCGAAACGCCGGTATAGTACAGAATCCGCTCCGTGGTGGTGGTTTTCCCGGCATCAATATGCGCGGTGATCCCGATATTCCGGATCTTGCCTAAGTCGAAATCAGCCATAAAAGCCTCCACGGGGCACAAAAATACAAAAGGGTGCAGCGCCACCGTTGGGGTAGCGCATGTCGAGCGGCTTTTGGGGCTTCTGGTTGAGTTTTGCAAGTGCTGCGGAGCCGCACCCTAAACAAGTGCGGCGG
Source organism: Acidocella sp. (assembly GCA_029077825.1). Taxonomy (GTDB): domain Bacteria; phylum Pseudomonadota; class Alphaproteobacteria; order Acetobacterales; family Acetobacteraceae; genus Acidocella. The sequence goes on from JAQNCT010000022.1 coordinate 1,207, forward strand.
AGCCGCATTTCCAACAAGTGCGGCGGAGCTGCACCCCCAATGAGTGCTGCGGAGCCGCACCCTAAACAATTGCTTAGCCAAGCGGTAAGCCAGCGGCTGCAAGATGTTGCGCTTTGCAACACGCAAATACAATTGCTTGGGCTATGTCATTCACATGAACAGAATGGCAGCGCTCGCTGAAATCCGCTTTGGCCTGGGGCTAACCCCCGGGCAGCCGGGTGAAACTGACCCCAAAAGCGCGTTGAAAGCTCAGCTTCAGGGTTCCGACCCGGCTTTGGCCTCTAACACCTTTGCCAACCTGCCACGCGGGGTTGATGGGATTGACGCTCTGCGCGACGATGCCGTGACTCGCAAGGCCATGCTGGCCAGCGGCACGCCGCTGAAAGGCAATTTCAAGCCAAAATCGCGCCAGATGTTCGAGGCCGACGTGGCGGCCCAAATGGGCTGGGCCACTACCACCACCGCCAGCTTCCGCGAGCGGCTGGTGTGGTTCTGGACCAACCATTTCACCGTCAGCATCTATCAAAACCAAACCGCCGCCCTGGTCGGCCCGATGATCCGCGAGGCGATCCGGCCTTATGTAACTGGCAATTTTACTGACATGGTGCTGGCCGTGGAGCGCCACCCGGCGATGCTGCGCTATCTGGCCAATGATGCCTCCTTCGGCCCTAATTCGCGCGCTGGCCTGCGCACCCATCGCGGCTTGAATGAAAACCTGGGGCGTGAGTGCATGGAACTGCACACGGTGGGGCTAAAAGCGGGTTACAGCCAAGCTGATGTGACCAGCATGGCCAACATCCTTACGGGTTGGTCAACCGCCCCCAGCAGCCAAACCGGCGACCCCACCGGCTTTATCTATCGCCCGTTTGCGCATGAACCAGGGGCGCAAACCGTGATGGGCCAAACCTATACGGGCGGCGAGGAAGCCGGCATCGCGGCCCTCACCTATCTCTCTAAATACCCCACCACCTATGATCTCATCGCCGGCAAACTCGCCACGCATTTTATATCTGACAATCCAGCACCGCTGGATATTGCCCATTTGGCAGGCATATTGCGCGAAACCGGCGGCGACCTTGGTGCCGTATCGGCTGCGCTGGTGGATTTACCCGCCGCATGGCAGCCCCTGACTAAGCTGAAAACGCCGCTGGAATATATTGTCTCAACCATCCGCGCCGCACCACCGCCGCCTAAGCAACCGCCGGTGAATTACGTCGGTGTTGCTGCCCAGCTTGGCCAGCCGATCTGGGGCGCACCCTTACCGAATGGCTGGCCCGATGTGGCCGCCAACTGGGATGGCAGCGATGCTTTACTTGCCCGCATCAACTGGGCGTTTGGTTATTCTGGCCGCTTTGAAGCTGGTGCAGATGGGGTGCAACCAGCCGACATCGCCGCCTCCTCGCTTGGCCCCTTGCTCAAACCCGCCACCAACAATGCCATGGCGTTAGCCGGTTCGCGGCGGGAAGCTGTGACTTTGCTATTTGCCTCACCCGAATTTCAGCGGAGATAATCCATGGCCTTCACAATTTCCCGCCGTGCGACACTTCTCGGCCTTTCCGCCATCGCCTCCACTTCACGGGTCAGGCTGGCGCTGGCAAACGCGCCCACCGACCAGCGCTTGGTGGTGGTCCTGCTGCGCGGCGCGCTGGATGGCATGTCCTCGGTGGTGCCGTATGGCGATGCAAACCTCAGCAGCCTGCGCCCGGAATTGATACCGCCAGCACCGGGGCAAAGCGGCGGCGTCTATGATTTGGGCGGATTTTTCGGTCTGAATCCAGCGCTGCCGAATATTTATGCCATGTACCAAGCAGGTGAGGCGTTGCCGGTACATGCCGTGGCCGGCCCTTACCGCACCCGCAGCCATTTTGAAGCACAGGATTTACTCCAGCTTGGCACTGAAAACACCGGAATCACCTCAGGCTGGCTGAACCGCGTGCTGGCTGAACTGCCGGCCCGCACCTCCGCCACCGAGCTTGGCTTGTCGGTTGGCATTGGCACGCCTTTACTATTGCAAGGCCCGGTACGCATTGGCTCCTACGCGCCCGACCATTTTACCACCCCCTCGCCTGACCTTTACGCCCGCATTGCAGCCCTTAACGCCACTGACCCTTTGATGGGACCGGCAATTGCCAACGGCCTGCGCAGCCAGAGTTTCGATGCCAGCATCATGAGTGATGACCCTGACACAAGCCCAGGCGGTGCGAAGCTGGGCGGCAATTTCGCAGCCTTGGCGAGTCAAACTGGCAGACTACTGGCCGCCACCGATGGCCCGCGCATTGCGGCCTTCCAGCTGGAAGGTTGGGATACCCATGGCAACCAGATGAACGGATTGAAAACACCGCTCGGCGGCCTGGACACGGGCCTCATGGCGTTGAAAAACGCAACTGGTTCGCATTGGAACAAAACCATGGTGCTGGTGATGACCGAATTTGGCCGCACCGCTGCCATGAACGGCACCAAAGGAACCGACCACGGCACTGCCACCGCCGCCTTCATCCTCGGCGGCAATGTTAATGGCGGCAAGGTGCTGGCCACCTGGCCGGGGCTGTCGCGCAGCCAGCTATTTGAAAACCGCGACCTGGCGCCGACCCTGGACATCCGCTCCGTTGCCAAGGGGGCACTGGCGGCCCACCTGGGCCTTGATGGCGCCGCACTGGCACGGGTTTTCCCTGGCAGCGCGCAGGCAGCCCCATTGCTTGGATTAACCCGCACCGTTTAATAGCAGGGGCAACCTTCCAAGGACCTTGCCGTGCTGAGATTCCGCCTGCTTCGTATCATCACGGCCCGCCCGCGCCTGTTCATCGGCTATGGGCTGGGGCTGCTCAGCTTTTTTGTTTTAACCCCGGTTAACCCGCTGGCCATTCGCGGCGTGCTGGCCTGGGACATTGGCAGCGCCATGTTCCTGCTTCTCACCGCGCAGCTGTTCATCCGCGCTGACCATACCAACATCAGCTACCAAGCGGCCCGCCAGGAGGAAGGTGAGTGGAGCGTGTTTGCCCTCACCTTGGTTGGCGCCGTGATGAGTTTTGCCGCGATTTTTTTATTCTCAAATTCGGCTATGAACCATAAAGCGCACACGGGTGCTTATCTGGCGTTCGTGATCACGACGCTGATACTGTCGTGGCTGACCACGCATGTCTCTTTCGCCTACCGCTACGCGCATGAATATTATTCGCTAAAGCGTGGCCAGCTTCCCGGCGAATTTGAGCGTGGTGTGGTGTTCCCTGCTGAGGATAATCCGGATTATCTGGACTTTATTTACTTCTCATTTGTCCTTGGCATGACATTCCAAGTCTCGGACACCAACCTCACTTCAAAAAAATTCCGGCGGATGGCCACTGTGCATGGAATCATCGGGTTTTTATTCAACACGGTGATCCTGGCGCTGTCGGTCAATATCGCCGCTTCATTACTGTAACCCGGTTAAGCGTGCGAAATTCCCGCTAATGATTCCATTCGCTCGCGGTCAGAATCCAAATCCGCCGCGGTGCCATCGTACACAATCTCGCCATCACTCAGCACATAGGCGCGGTCTGCCAGTTGCAGCGCCAGGAAGACGTTTTGCTCAACCAGTAGCACGGCGATACCCTCGTCTTTCATTTTGCCGACCGTGCGCATCACCTCCTGCACAATCACCGGCGCCAAACCCTGGCTTGGTTCATCGAGGATCAGAAACTTCGGGTTCAACAGCAAAGCCCGTGCAATCGATAGCATTTCCTGCTCACCGCCGGATAGTTTGCCACCTTTGCTGGCGCGCCGCTCATCCAGGCGCGGAAATAGTTTATACACGGTGTCAATCTGCCATTTACCCTTGGTGACCGGCGGCACCAGCAGATTTTCATGCACCGTTAAATGCCCGAAAATTTTCCGCCCTTCCGGCACATACCCAACGCCCGACTGCGCAATCCGGTACGGCGCCCATTTGGTGGTGTTCTTGCCGAATATATTGATGCTGCCTTCACGCGGCGGTGTGAGGCCCATGATTGAGCGCATCGTGGTGGTTTTGCCAGCCCCGTTGCGACCCAGCAGCGCCACCAATTCACCCTCACGCACCTCCATGGAAACACCATGCAGAATATGGCTTTTGCCGTAGTAAGTATGAATATTTTCGGCCTGGAATACCACGCTCATGCTGCTTGCCCCAAATACGCTGCCTGCACCCGCGGGTTGTCGGCAATCTCTCGTGCATTACCCTCCGCCAGCATTGTGCCGTTATCCAGCACGGTTATGCGGTCAGCCACGCCAAATACAATATTCATGTCATGTTCAATGAACAGCATGGTTATTTTTTGCTCTTTGTTTAAGCTACGGATCAACCCGGTCATGTGGTTGGTTTCTTCATCACCCATCCCGGCAGTTGGCTCATCAAGCAGTAACAATTTTGGGTGCCGTGACAGTGCTATGCCTACCTCCACCACCCGCTGATCACCGTGGCTCATCTCGCCGGCAATTTTATCAGCCTTGTGAGAGATTTTCACAATCTCCATCAATTCCTCGACCCTGGCATTCACCCTCGCGCGCATTGCGGCGTTAACCCATGGCCGCAGGCTAATGCCCATTGCGACTTCAACAGCGACACGGATATTTTCATACACGGTCAAATCCAGAAAAATCTCGGTGATCTGAAAGGTACGAATAATACCTTTTTTCACCAGCACCGCCGGGTTCACGGCGGTAATCGGCTCACCGTCAAAAACAATGTTGCCATCACTTGGCGGAAAAAAACCGCTGATCAAATTAAACAAAGTGGTTTTGCCAGCACCATTCGGCCCGATCACCGCCCGCAACTCTCCAGGCTCCACCGAGAGAGAGATATTATTCAGCGCCGTGACCGCACCAAACCGGCGCGAGACGTTTTGCAGGGTCAATAAGCTCATGTGCGGCTCCTCTTGCGGAAAAAGCCCATGACACCGAGCGGAAAGAAAATAACTGACAAAACAAAGATCAACCCAATCACCGTCATCCAGTTCTGCGTGATCGAGCTTATATAATCCTGCACCAACACGAAAATAAACGCACCAATAAGCGGCCCCCAGAAATTACGCATCCCGCCCAGAACACAAATAATCAGCAAATTACCAGACAGCGTATAACGAAGATTGTCGGGCGAGGTGAAATTATCGAGCAACGCATCTAAACTACCCGCAAGTGCTACAATAAATCCTGAAATGGCAAACGAAATGGCAATATATACGTCCACCCGAATCCCCAGAAATGTCAGCCGCTTTTGGTTCTCACGGATGGCCACAAACAAATGCCCAAGTGGGGAATTTAAAATAGTCCAGAGCAATAACGCGCCGCCACCAAAGCAAACGAGCACCAGATAATAAAACTGGGTTGAGTGCAGCTCTAGAGTGTAGCCCGGGAAGTGAATTGGTTGGCGGGAAAACCCGGTTAAACCATCCTCACCACCGGTAAAAGAATTCCAGCGCACCGCGATAAAGTAAAACATCTGGCCGATGGCAATGGTAATCATCGAAAAATAAATGCCGCGCCGGCGCACCGCAATCGGCCCCAGCAGCGTTGCCGCCGCACCACCAATCAGCGTGCCCACAACAATCGCCAGCAGGGTTGAGTGTGTGTAATTCGCCAGCATCAGGCCGGTGCCGTAAGACCCCAAGCCGAAATATGCCGCATGACCAAATGACAAGCCGCCGGTAAAACCAAGCAATAAATTCAAACCCATGGCCGCCAGAGCGAATATTAGCACCCGCGAGGCGAGGTCAGTATAGCCGCCAAGCAATGGCAACCAGAGCGGCACTGTCAGCAAAGCGATGCCCAAAACCAACAGCGGCAAACGTTGTTGCATGTTGGATTTTGCTGGTACCGCGGTTTCACCAGGTATTGTTGAAGCTTGCGTATTCATTCCAGCAACCCTTCCTGGCCAAACAAACCTCGCGGCCGGGCGACCAGCATAATCCCCATAATCACATATATAATTACCTCGGTAGCCGCCGGATAAACCGCCGCCGTGACACCACTGGCCACCCCGATGATCAAACCACCCACCAAGCTACCCAGCAAACTACCAACGCCGCCCACCACAATGGCAACAAAACTTGGCATGATTAATTGATCACCCATTGTGGGTGTGAGGCCAATTTGTCCAGCCGCCAAAATTCCAGCAAGGCCCGCGAACATAATACCAAGCACAAAATTGGCTGAGCGTAACAAATAAATATTCACCCCGACTGCCGCAATCGTTTCAAGGTCTGAGTTGCCAGCGCGGATGCGGATACCCAACCGGGTAAAGCGCAAAATGGCAAACAACCCGGTGGTTGAAATAATCGCAAGTGCCACAACGAACAACCGATAGCCGGTGAGGAAAAAATACACCTGGCTCAAGGGTTGATTTAAAAAATCTGGGATTGCCAAAGGCACACCCTGCGCCCCCCAGATGGTACGCAATAAATCCTGAATGATCAGCGCCAAACCAAATGTCGCCAGCAACGAATACAACGGGTCACGCAAATACAGCCGCCGTACAATCAATTGCTCAACAACATAGCCAACACCGCCCGCCAGTATCGGCGCAATAATCAGTGCCCCCCAGAACCCGACATAGGGCACCAGCGTGTAAGCAAAATACGCCGCCATCGCCATGAAGCCGCCATGAGCGAAATTGATCACCCCATTGAGGCCCAATATCAGCGATAGTCCAACCGCCATCAACGCATAGAATGCGCCCTGGATCAGCCCATTAAAGGCGTTGAATAAAATAATCAGCACGACCGGCATCTCCACTTAAAAATTCCGCCGCACAAAGGCGGCGGAATTGTCTCATCGTAATATGTACAGCCTCAGGTCGGGTAGGAAATCGAGCAAGCGGTTTGCGCCGGCGTTTGGGCAATGGTTGCACCCGGCACGTAAGCCTGCACGTTGATCAGGTCAGGGTATTTACCGTGCTGATTAACCGTGCCGGGGAACATACCCAGCATGAGCTGGTGGTCTTCCGGACGGTAGGTCGGCAAGGTTGGCTGCAATGCCACTTCCGGCGGCAGCGTGAGGCCTTCCATGGCTTTGGCCACTTTCACCGAATCAGTGGTTTTTGCTGCGGTTGCGGCGAGTGCGATGGCGTGCACCGAGGCATAGCCGAACCACACGCGGGCGGAAGGATACTGGCCCTTGTTGGCTGCCGCGAAGCGCTTAGCAAAATCCAGCACATGCGGAACTTTCGGCTGGTCCCAGTACCATTCAAAGGACCACGAGCCGTAACGCGCTTCTTCCGGCAACGCCGCGATCTGTTCCAGCTCAAACAAGGCGCCTGCAATATGGATGTCCTTGTTGATGCCGAACTGGGTGATCTGCTTCATCGCGTTGATCTGGTCATCACCAGCCAACAACAGGCAGAGCACATCGGGCTTCGCCGCCCGTGCCTGGATCAAATACGATGAGAAATCCGGCGTGCCGACCGGCACCAGAGCACCACCGACGATGGTACCGCCGAGCGCTGTTACCTGCTTGGTGTAGTCATCCTGCTCTGAATGACCGAACGCATAGTCAGTGGTGAGGAAGTACCATTTTTTGCCAAACTTCTCGACCAGCGTGCCAGAATTCCCGGAGGTCATGATCCAGGTGGTTGAGCAGGTGCGGAAGGTAGCCCAGTTACAGGCCGGACCAGTTAATTTATCAACGTGACCGCCGGAGCAGACAAAAAGCTTATTGTGCGCCGCAGCAAACTGGCTGATCGAAAGCGAAACGGCCGAGTTTGTGGTGCCGGTGAAAAAATCTACCTGGCTCTGGTCCAGCAAACGGCTGGCTTTATCAACACCAGTGCCTGGGCTGCCGGCGTCATCTTCCACCAAAACCTGCACGGGGCGGCTTAAAATCCCACCCTTTTTGTTCAACTCCGCAGCAGCAAACTGCGCGCCCTTGATGGCGCTTTGGCCGAGGACCGCGAAATTGCCGGTGGTGGAATCCACCATACCAATTTTAATTGGTGTTTCACTAGCACCCCAGCTCGGCTTCGGCGGATAAAGCAATGAAGCAGCACCCAGCGCGGCACCGGTTTTCATCAAGCCACGACGATTGATCAGGCCACCAGAATTATTTTGATCCGACATCTTTCCTCACTCCCAAATGTTTCTTCAAGAGACGCTTCAGAATGACCGAAAATACCGCAATGCAATAAAAATTTCCAGGAAAAAACCGGCGTCATTCCAAAAATTGACACATCCCTTTTTATTACAAACAGCTTCGGACGGTTAGAGTCGCCTCAGGAAGCATTTACTCTCGTCGAATAACGTTTTTGTCAATGGCTGCTTCGGTTTACCTTAAACAGGTTCACCTTGCACTGCAGCAATTCCGTGCGCAGCGATGAGCTGGCTGGCCTCAGCAATTGCTCGGTCGAGCTGCGCTATATCAGTCCCCTTCGCCACAATCGCCACGCCACCACCATTTTCACGGCGGAACGGATAACTGCCCAGGTCCACCTCAGAGTATTTATCCTGAATGGCTGACAGCCCGGCAGCAATGGCACCCTCCATAATCCCCATGCCATAAACCGCGCGCATGGCAATTGGCGTGCCTTTGGGCAAACCAGGCTCCAACGCCTCGTACATTGACTGCATGATGCGCGGCACCCCGGCCATAACATGCACATTGCCGATCGAAAAACCCGGCGCCATCGAAACCGAGTTAGGGATCGGCACAGCACCCCGCGGCATCGTTGCCATCCGCTGGCGGGCGGCGTTGAACGCGCCAGGCGCCATCGCTTTTTCCATCATGGCGAAGGTTTCAGCATGCGGCTCCCACGGCACCCCAAAAGCCGCCGCCACGCATTCGCTGGTAATGTCATCATGGGTTGGGCCAATGCCGCCCGTAGTGAATAATGCATCATACGATGCCCGCAATTCATTGACCGCGCTGATAATCCGGTTTGGCACATCGGGGATTACCCGCACCTCTAGCAATTGTATTCCCCGCGCCGCCAATCGCTTGGCCAGGAAATTTACATTCACATCCTGGGTGCGGCCTGAAAGAATTTCATTGCCAATAATCAAAATCGCGGCGGTTGGATTTATCATAAAAACCTCACAAAAAATCACGCAGCATCGGTATCAATGGGCGGTCGGCCGGCGGCATCGGGTATTCTACCAAACGGTCAGGCGCCACCCACGCCAGCGCTTGCCCCTCACGCGGTTTGGGCACGCCATGCCATTTGCGGCATAAAAACACCGGCATCAACAAATGAAAACTCTCATAGGCATGCGAGGCAAATACAAATGGCGCCAAATGTTTCGGCAACACCTCAATGCCCAACTCCTCGTTCAATTCACGCGCCAGAGCCGCTTCAGGCGTTTCGCCGGCGTGCATTTTGCCACCTGGAAACTCCCATAGCCCCGCCAGCTTTTTCCCCTCCGGACGGCGCGCTAGCAAAATTCGCCCCTGCGCATCGATCAACGCGCACGCCACCACCAGCAGCACCGATGGCGTGGCCGGCGAGGCGGGCAATTGAGTGTCGCGAGTCAAGGTAAAATGCCGCACCGGTAATTTAGCGCCAGGGCGACTTTGAAACTCCTGCGAGCCCTTGCCTGCCGGTACAAACCCGGCACGATTGAGTACCGCCACCGAGCCTTCGTTGTCAGCCGCCACCGTCGCGGTGATTTTCAGCACGGAGAGTGTTGCGAACGCCCAGCTGGTCAACCGCAGCGCCACTTCCATGCCAAAGCCCTGCCGCCAAAATGCCCGGCCCAGCCAGTAACCAAGGTCGGCGGTTTTTTTATCCTTTGAGAGCCGCAAGCCAGCACAGCCAATCAGCACCCCGCTCGCCGCATCCACCACAGCAAACTGCTCGGCTTTGCCTGCCATTCGGTCCAAAGCCGCGGCGGCGATCCAGTCGCCAGCCAAAGCCGCCGGGTAGGGAAACGGCGCGTCAGGCAATTTCCGGCAGATTTCCCAGTCATTGATCAGCCGGTGGAAGCTTGCCGCGTCAGTTGCTTCCAGTGGCCTGATCAAAAGCCGTGAGGTGCGCAAAACCGGCCCCGCCGCCGTAGCCTCGGCAGCAGTCACTGGTGAGATCAGCGAATCGAACAATTCATCCATGAGCCATCTCTGGATAGCGTGCTGTTGATCTTCCCGCCAGGACTTGGCAACGATGCAGCCCATGGATGCGCAACCTGACTTAAACATATCAGCTCTAACGCAAGCGGCCCTAGCGGCGAGGGCCGCCTTGCCAGAGCTGGCCCGCGCATCGGCGGCCGCCCGCAACCAGGCTTTGAGCGCAGCAGCAGACGCGCTGATGGCGAACGAAGCTGGAATTTTGGCGGCTAACGGGCGCGACTTACAAAATGCCACCGGCACCAGCGCCTTCCAGGACCGGCTACGGCTGGATGCCGGCCGCATTGCGGCCATGGCCAAAGGGCTGCGCGACGTCGCCGTTTTGGCGGACCCGCTGGCGCGCACCCTGGCCGAATGGACACGCCCAAATGGGCTGGTGATCAGCCGCATCCCGCAACCGCTCGGCGTCATCGGCATGGTTTATGAAAGCCGCCCGAATGTTGGCGCCGATGCTGCTGCCCTGGCGATAAAATCCGGCAACGCCATTATTCTGCGCGGCGGTTCAGAGAGTTTCCACTCCGCCGCCGCCATCCACGGCGCCATCCTCACCGGCCTGCGCGCTGCGGGCCTGCCTGATTCTTGCGTGCAAATTGCCCCCAGCACTGACCGCGCTTTTGTGGCGGCGATGCTGTCGGCGTCCGGGTTGATTGACCTGATCATCCCGCGCGGCGGCAAGTCATTGGTAGAACGCGTGCAGCGTGAAGCCCGCGTGCCGGTGCTCGCCCATGCCGAGGGCATGAACCATACTTATGTGCATGGCGCCGCTGACTTCAGCATGGCGCGGCGGATCCTCGCCAACGCTAAAATGCGCCGTACCGGCGTCTGCGGCGCCACCGAAACACTGCTGCTCGATGCCACCATCGCCGCTGCGCTACTACCTGACCTGGTGGCTGACCTCGGCGCGCTCGGCTGCACCTTTAAGGCCGATGCCGCCGCCCGCGCCATTCTGCCCAAACTGCCCGCCGCCAACGATGCCGATTTTTCCACCGAGTGGCTGGATGCGATTTTAAACATCAAAATCGTTGAAAATATCGATGCCGCTCTGGCATTCATCGCCACCCACAGCAGTGAGCATACCGATGCGATCATCACCGAAGATGCCGGCGCCGCCGAATATTTTTTAAGCCACATCGCCAGCGCGGTGGGATTATGGAACGCTTCCACACAGTTTTGTGATGGCGGCGAGTTTGGCTTCGGCGGTGAAATCGGCATTGCCACCGGCCGCATCCATGCCCGCGGCCCGGTCGGTCTCGAGCAGCTCACTACATTCCGGTATGTCGTGCGCGGCACCGGCCAGGTTCGGCCCTGAAATTCACCCCCGGTCATCGCGCGGCGTTAAGAATCGGCGTGCTTGGCGGCTCGTTTAACCCGGCGCACGAAGGGCATTTGCACGTCGCGCGTCAGGCGATGGTGCATTGTAAGCTCGACCAGCTCTGGCTGATGGTCTCACCCGGCAACCCGTTGAAGCCAGCACTTGGCATGGCCCCGTTCGCCGACCGGCTGGCCTCAGCCCGCAAAATTGCCGATGGCAGGCGGATCATCGCCACCGGCATCGAACAAAGGCTCGGCACCATTTATACCGTCGACACCATGGCAGCGCTCAAAAAACGCTTCCCCCGCACGAAATTCATCTGGCTGATGGGGGCCGACAACTTGAGCCAGCTGCCCAAATGGGGCCGCTGGCAGCAAATTATACATACTATGCCGATGTTGATTCTGCCCCGTCCCGGCCAGACCCGCCGGGCTTTGGCGGGTCTGGCCGTCAAACGGCTGGCCCACCATCGCCTTCCGGCGCGCTCTGGGCTATGTCTTGCCACAACCAAAGCGCCAGCCTGGATATTGCTGCCCGTGAAGGAAAATTCGACCTCAGCCACCGCACTTCGGGCCTGCTTGACCCGGCCATCGCTTTAAGGAGTTTTCGCCATCTCTCGTCCACCGTCCCGGACCGCCGCCCCGCGAGCCGCCACCGCCTCCCCCGCAACCCGCAAACGCGCCGCCAAACCGGCCACCGCCACCGCTGATGCACTGCCGGTTGTGCCTGGCACACCGCGCAAAAAAGCCACCATCGCGGGCCCGCGCACCAAAAAAGCCGTCGTCAAAGCCTCAGCCGCCGAGCTTGACCGCATGCAGGCGGTGATTTGGGAGAGCCTGGATGAGGATAAAGCCGAAGATATCGTCGCCATCGACCTGGCCGGCCGCGCCAGCTTTGCCGACCGTATGGTGATCGCTACTGGCCTTGCTGACCGCCAGATATCAGCCATGGCCGCCCATTTGAACGAAAAACTGGTAGAAGCCGGCTTTAAAAAAACCCGCCTGGAAGGTGCCAACGGCACTGACTGGGTGCTCATCGACGCCGGTGACATCATCGTGCATTTATTCAAGCCAGATGCACGTATTCTATATGCGCTCGAAAAAATGTGGGGGCCAGAACTAGACGAGGCCGAAGCCAGCGAGATCTGAATGCGCCTGCTCGCCATCGGGCGCGGCAAGCCGGGGCCTGAAGCAGAATTATTCGCCCGCTACGCCGCCCGCATCAAACCCGGCTTAAAGCTGCAAGAGTTCAACGACGGTGTGGGCTCTCCCGTTGAAATCAAGCGCCGGGAAGCCGAAGCCTTGCTGGCCGCTATCGCCGCGCCGGATTTTGTGGTGGCGCTGGATGCTGGCGGCAAGACGCCGGATAGCCTGGAATTAGCCAAAATGCTGGCCGGCTGGACCGACTCGGGTAAAAACCTCACCTTCGTCATCGGCGGCGCCGAAGGATTGGATGCCAGTGTGATTGCCCGCGCTGAAGCGGTGCTCTCGCTCGGGCAGTTAACCTGGCCGCATATGCTGGTGCGCCCGATGCTGGCAGAACAAATCTATCGCGCCCAAATGATCAACACCGGCCATCCCTACCACCGCGCTGGCCGCCCATAAGAGAGATGTAATCATGCCTAAAAAGCCTGTCATGTTGGTCATCCTCGATGGCTTTGGCTACCGCGAGGAGACCGCCGATAATGCCGTAGCCCTCGCCCGCAAGCCAAATTTTGACCGGCTCTGGGCCGCCTCGCCGCATGCATTGCTCACTACCTCAGGACGGGTGGTGGGGCTGCCAACGGGCCAGATGGGCAATTCCGAGGTTGGGCACTTAAACATTGGTGCCGGGCGGGTGGTGATGCAGGAATTGCCCCGCATCGATGCCGCGATCGAAGACGGCGCGCTGGCCAAAAACCCAGCCTTGATCAGCTTGATTTCGGCTTTAAAGGCTTCCGGAAAAACCTGTCACCTGATGGGCCTGATCTCGCCTGGCGGCGTGCATTCACACCAAAACCACGCCATCGCACTGGCCAACATCATCACCAAGGCTGGCATTGCGGTGGTGGTGCATGCCTGGCTCGATGGCCGCGACACGCCACCCCAAAGTGCTTCGGATTACATCGCCGCGTTCGAGGCCGCCCTGCCCGCCAACGCTTGCATCGGCACGCTGATCGGCCGCTATTCCGCGATGGACCGCGACCAGCGCTGGGAGCGCGTAAGCCTTGCCTATAATTTGGTTGTTGCGGCCCAGGGCGCGCATTTTGGTACCGCGGCCGCAGCCATCCAGGCCAACTACGCCGAAAAAATCACTGATGAATTCATCCACGCGGCCAGCATCGGCAGCTACGGCGGTATGGCAGATGGTGATGCATTGTTATGCTTTAATTTCCGCGCCGACCGCGTGCGGGAAATCCTCACCAGCTTGCTGGACCCGTCATTTGATGGTTTTGCCCGCACCACATTCCCGCAAATCTCCACTGCCATCGGCATGACCGCCTATAGCGACGCGCTGGCTCCCTTCATGCATACTTTGTTCGCGCCGCAACGCATGGGCGAATTGCTGGGTGAAGTGGTTAGTGCCGCCGGGATGACGCAGTTACGGATGGCTGAAACCGAGAAATACCCGCATGTCACCTACTTCCTCAACGGTGGCCGCGAGGTGCCTTACGAAGGTGAAAGCCGGATCATGGTGGCCTCACCCAAAGTGGCGACATATGATCTGCAACCGGAAATGTCAGCGCCCGAGCTTACTGAAAAAGCCCTGGCAGCCATTAACACTGGCAAATATGACATGATCATCCTCAACTTCGCCAACCCTGACATGGTGGGTCACACCGGTAGCCTGGCCGCGGCGATCAAAGCGGTGGAAACGGTTGACGCTGGGCTAGGCAAGATTGCTGATGCGATTGCCGCGCAAGGCGGCGCGTTGCTGGTCACCGCTGATCACGGTAATTGCGAACTAATGCGCGATGCTGCCACCGGTGAACCACACACCGCCCACACGCTCAACCCGGTGCCGGTGCTGCTGGCTGGCGGACCAGCGAACGCTAAATTGCACGACGGCATATTGGCTGATTTGGCGCCGACCTTGCTGGCCTTGCTGAATATTCCCCAACCGGCGCTGATGACCGGCAAAGTGCTTTTTACCTGAATGCAAAAAGCCGCCGTTTTGCTGCTGATGTTGCTCGCCCCGGTCGCCGCGTTGGCGGACCCCACCAGCACAGCCAAGGCGCAGGCGGCCTTGCAGGCGGCACAGCAAGCGCAAGCCGCGCACGAAGCCGCCGCCGCCGCCGCCCATGCGAAACAAGCCGCCGATGCCGCCAAAGCCGCGCAGTTGGCCGAAGCCCAAATACAGGCGGCAATCCAGCTGCGGCGTTTGGAGGAACAAACCGGCGGTGCTGCGCAAACCTATGCTGACCTGCAAACCCGCCAGCAACAGGCCGCTGACTCGCTAAAGCAAAATGCTGCATCACTGGCCGCTTTGCTGCCGGTGATGCAGCGGATCAGCGCCCAGCCCGCCGCCACCTTACTCGCCAACCCTGCGCGGCCCGAGGATTCCGTGCGCGGCATTATTATTTTACAAGGCATCGCCGCCGATATTCAGCGCCGCGCCGCCGCCGTACAGGCTGAAACCCAAACGGTCACGCATCTGATAGGCATGATGAGCGACCAGCAAAAGCTGCTGATTGCCGCGGTGACCAACCAACAACAAGCCGAGGACGCGCTGACCGCGCAAATCGCCGCCGCCAAAACAGCCGAGACCGCCGATGCCGACACCGAGGCGGCGGAAAATGCTGCTGCCATTGCCGCCGATGCCGATGTCCGCAATTTAACGGCGGTGCTAGCCAAAATTACCACCGCAACGCCTGACAACAGCCAGGGCGTTTCAGGTGTTACGCCCAGCATCGCCGGCAACGCGCCGGTGGCCGGACGCATCATCCAGAGTTTTGGAGCCAACAGCATCGCCGGCCCGGCCACCGGTATAACCTACAGCGCCGCCCCTGGTGCACGGGTGGTGGCACCCTGCACCGGAGGCGTGCAATTCGCCGATGCGTTCCAATCCTACGGCGAACTGGTCATCCTCGATTGCGGCCAGAGCAACTTGTTCGTGCTCTCCGGCATGGCCAAGCTGGATGTCAGCGCCGGCCAGCATGTGGCGCGCGGCCAGCCGGTAGGAGAAATGGCGCCGTTCGACCCTAAAAATCCAGCCAGGCAGCCCCAGCTATATGTGGAACTCCGCCAGAATGGCACACCGGTTAACCCGAATTCGCGTTAACCTTTGGCTGGCTCTGGATAATATTTCGACGATGTTTTCTAATAGTGGCGTCCATGCTACCAACTTTGGCCAACCAAGGGATTTTAAGATGAAGTTGCGGAACGGGTTGTTGTTGAGCGGAGTCTTTTTGGCCGGGCTGGCGTTTGGCACGGCGGCCTCGCCGGTACGTCACGCCTGGGGGCAGGAAGCCTCCAATGACAGCACCTACCAGCAGCTCTCCCTGTTTGGCGATATTTTCGAGCGTATCAAGGCCAATTATGTGGTCGACCCCGCCTCGGACAAGCTGGTTTATAACGCCATCAACGGTATGCTCACCGGGCTGGACCCGCACAGCAGCTACATGAACGCCAAACAATTCGCCGACATGCAGGTGGAAACCACCGGCCAATTTGGCGGGCTGGGCCTGGAAGTTACCGAGACGAGCGGTCTGCTCAAGGTCATCAGCCCGATTGATGACACACCCGCCTTCAAGGCCGGGATCAAGCCCGGCGATATCATCGTCGATATTGATGGCCATTCCACCGAGGGTCTCGTGCTGAACGATGCGGTTGATAAAATGCGGGGCGCGGTTGGCACCCAAATCACCCTCACCCTGAAACGCTCCGGCAATGATAAGCCGGTGGTGGTCACCATTACGCGTGAAATCATTTCCATCCAGGCGGTGAAGAGCCGTATTATCCCATCTGCAGCTGGTAACATCGGCTATATCCGCCTCGCCAGCTTCTCCGAGAAAGCTGATGAGGATATCCGCAAGGCCGTCACGGCGCTGCAGAAGCAATCCGGCGGTCATATCCACGCCTATATTCTGGACATGCGCGGCAACCCCGGCGGGTTGCTTGACCAGGCGGTGGCTGTTTCAGATGATTTCCTCAATTCCGGTGAAATTGTTTCCACCCATGGCCGCCATACTCAGGATGACCAGGTGTGGTATGCCCAGCAGGGCGATATCACCAATGGGGCGCCGATTGTGGTGATGACCAATGAAGGCACCGCCTCGGCGGCGGAAATCGTCACCGCCGCCTTACAACAAAACCGCCGCGCCGTGGTGCTAGGCACCCGCAGCTTTGGCAAAGGCTCCGTGCAGACCGTGGTGCCAATCCCAGGCAACGGCGCGCTGCGCCTGACGACCGCGCTGTATTACACGCCCTCCGGCAAATCGATTCAGGATTTCGGCGTGACTCCGGATGTAAATGTGTCTGACACCGCCAAGCCGCAGGACCAGTTCGCTGAACTGCGCGAGAGCGATATGCAGAATGCGTTTAAAAACCCAACCGGCGTTCCCGCCCCGGCCCTGCCGTCGCCGATCCCGCTGCCGGCTGTTGCGAAAACCATTCCGGATAAACCGCCCACCACTTGGCCGGCCTTTGATGCCACCAAGCCGGAGACTGACTTTCAGTTGCAGATGGCGATTAAACTGGCCGCCGCAATGAACGCTCCAGGACCTTCAACGGCTTCGAATTAACTCATGACACCACCAGAGGGCCTGCCCTACCGGCTGAATGTCGGCGCCGTGCTGTTCAATCCGGCGGGCGAGGTACTCATCGCCCGCCGCGCCAATTTTCCTCATGCGGAAGGCCCGGTCGGCGGCTGGCAGTTGCCGCAAGGCGGGATTGATGCCGATGAGGACACCACGACCGCCGTAATGCGGGAATTATCCGAAGAGATCGGCACCGCTAACGCTGAGATTCTCGGCGAGCACCCTGACTGGCTGCAATACGACCTGCCACCGCATCTGGTTGGTGTGGCGTTCAAGGGCCGCTACCGAGGCCAGCGGCAGAAGTGGTTTGCTTTACGGTTTTTAGGCGCGGATTCTGAAATCCGCCTTGACGCCGACCCGCACCCGGAATTCGATGCCTGGCGCTGGACAAAACTGGCCGAATTGCCTGCTATTGCCGTCACCTTCAAGCGCCCTATTTACGAGTTTCTGGCGCGTGACTTCGCCAGATACGCCAACCCGGCCTAGAGCCGGATCAGCCTGAGGAACACCGGGAATGATTGCTTTAACCGCCGCCGATGGTCACCAGTTTTCCGCTTTTGAAGCCGGTAATTTAAACGCGCCACGCGGGCTGGTGGTGGTGCAGGAAATTTTCGGGGTGAACCGGCACATGCGCGCGGTGAGCGAGCGGCTGGCGGGCTTTGGCTACCGGGTGCTCACCCCGGCATTGTTCGACCGGGCCGAACGTAACGCTGAACTTGGTTACACAGCTGAGGACGTTGAAGCCGGCAAAATTTTGCGCGCCAAAGTCTCCGACTCCGACGCGCTGGCTGACATTGAAGCCACAGCCGCCGCCTTTGGCGACAAGCCCGTCGGCATTATCGGCTATTGCTGGGGTGGTTCATTGGCTTGGCTTGGGGCAACCCGCAGCCGCAAGTTCAAAGCGGCGGTGAGTTGGTACGGCGGCGCGATTGCCGCCAACCGGCATGAAAAGCTCCATTGCCCGGTGCAACTGCATTTCGGCGAGAAGGATAATGGCATTCCTCTGGCTGATGTTGAGGCCATCAAGGCCGTACATCCTGCGATGCCGGTGTTTATCTATCCCGCTGCGCAACACGGGTTCGGCTGCGAGGACCGCGCCAGCTACAGCGCGCCAGACTGCGAACTGGCCGAACTGCGCAGCCTGGCATTCTTCGCCGAGCATTTGCGCTAATTAAACAAATACCCCACCAGCGCCCCGCTCCCAAGTAACCAAAGCGGGTGGGTTTTGGTTCGCAAGCATGAAAAAAATGACGTTGCGGTCAATGCGGCCATCAACCACCAGCTATCGGATGCGCGCACCAGAACGAAGGCCGCCGAGAGCATCAAGCCGCCAGAAATCGGCAGCATCGCCCGCTGAATGATCTGCCGCCAGCGAGCGCCCTGAAAACGCTGCCAGACATGCGATACAAGCAGCACCAAAGCGCCGGCGGGCAGCACAGTGGCGGCGGTGGCAATCAACCCGCCTTCCCAGCCGGCCTCGCGCTGCCCGATTAATGCCACCACCAGCATATTTGGCCCCGGCACTGCCTGCGCGATGGCGAAAAGCTGCGAGAATTGATGCGCCGTCATCCAATGGCGCTGCTGCACCACCTCGCGCGCAACGGCTGGCAAGGTGGCATTCACCCCGCCGACCGCCAGCAAGGACAATTTGCCGAAAAGCACAGTAACTTGCAGCAGCGGGCTCATGCGCGCCACGCCAAGGCGATGGAAAGCGGCAGCATCAGGGCCAAAACCCCGAGCAATGGGACATGCAGCACAATAACCAGTGCGAAAGCCAGCGCCGTCACGCAAGCCGGACGAAGCGTGACGAGGCCGGGCTGCGCGATTTTGAACGCTGTGGCGGCCACCAGACCTGCCGCCGCCGCCGCCATGCCGCCCACCGTATGTTCCACTGCGGGGACAGTGGCGAAGCGGGCAAACAACGCGCCCATCAGCAACACAATGATGATCGGCGCGGTCAGCAGCCCCACCACCGCACAGGCAGCACCCCGCCAACCGCCCTGGCGGGCGCCGAAGGCAAAGGCAAAATTAGTGATGTTGGCGCCCGGCATGAACTGGCACAGGCTGAATAAGTCATTGAACTCAGCTTGCGTAAGCCACTGCCATTGCTCGACCATGGCCCGCCGGGCAATCGCCAGAACCCCACCAAACCCCATGATCCCAATTTTAAAAAAGCCGATAAACAGCGCGCGGTTATCCAACTTTGGTGGCACATCGAGGGACATATTCAGCTGCTAGCCGCCCACGCCATATCGCGCAATCCACGGCAATTCTAACGAGATGTAACGGCGAAGACTGATACGCCACCTTAAATGTCATAAAACTGCAACCGAAAACCCGTCGCGTTTGTCACATTGTTGAATTACAGACTGCCTTGTTTTGGGGTCGGCTCAATGATGATGCGATCTCCACAACTGTCTTAAAAAAGGGGACTGCACGTGCAAATTTTCAAAAACCTCCGCCGCTCTACCTTGCTGCGCTCCGGCGTCGCCGCTCTGGCACTCGCCGCCGTGAGCGCTGGCTCAGCCCAGGCTGCCACCACTTTGGTGGAAACCGGCTCCAGCCTGCTTTACCCGTTGTTCAACATCTGGGTACCTGATTTTACCGCTGCCAACCCCGGCATCCAGTTGACCACCACATCAACCGGTTCCGGCGCTGGCATTGCCCAGTCCATTAAAGGCCTGGTTCAGATCGGCGCGTCCGATGCCTATTTGTCTGATACTGTGGTGCAGAAAAACCCGAACATGCTGAGCATTCCGCTCGCCATTTCGGCGCAGTCAGTCAACTACAATCTGCCCGGCATGGCCGGTAAGCACCTCAAGCTTTCTGGCCCGGTTTTGTCTGATATTTACATGGGCAAAATCACCATGTGGAACGACCCGAAGATCAAGGCGATGAACCCCGGCGTTGCGCTGCCCGCGCACGTGATCATCCCGGTCCATCGTGTTGATGGCTCAGGCGATACCTTCATTTTCAGCCAGTATCTTGATGCCTCAACCCCAGCCTGGCACACCGCACTCGGCTTTGGCACCACCATTTCCTGGCCGGCTGTGCAGGGTGGCCTGGGCGCCAACGGCAACCCGGGCATGGTTTCGGCTGCTGCCGCCAACCCGTACTCAATCGCTTACATTGGCGTTAGCTTCAAAGCCCAGATCGACAAGGCTGGTCTTGGCACTGCCGCGTTGAAGAACGCTGATGGCAAGTTTGTGCTGCCGACCACTGAAACCGTTAACGCGGCTGCCAGCTCGCTGGCCACCTCAACCCCGGTTGATGAGCGCATCAGCATGATTTTCGCCAAAGGCCCAGAAGCCTACCCGATCATCAACTATGAATATGCGATCATCAATGCCTCACAGCCTGATGCTACCACCGCCAAAGCCATCCAGACCTTCCTGACCTGGGCTTTGACGACCGGTAACGATGCAAAATATGTGAGCCAGGTGAACTTCCTGCCGCTGCCGCCGGCAGTGGTGGAGCTCTCCAAGTCACAGATCGCTCGCATTCAGTAAGCCTAAACGCCGCCCCCCCGGCTTACACTGGGGGGCGGAACCCGCTAAAGGCCTTGAACCAATGAAATTAAAGCCATTCCGTCTTTCTGTCCTTGGCCTCAGCCTGCTAATCCCCGCTGCACTCGGCGCGGTTGTTTTGTTTCTGGCAATCTATGCCGCTCCAGCCGTTAGCTTTAACGGCTTTGGCTTCGTCTCCCGCATCACCTGGGATCTCGGCAACTTATACGGTGACCCGGTTAGCGTGCGCGGCGTGCAGGTGCCGCCGGGTGCCAGCTACGGGATTTTGGTATTTATCGTCGGCACCTTGCTCAGCTCCTTCATCGCCATTCTGATTGCCGTGCCCCTCAGTGTGGGCGCTGCTATTTTTCTGGCCGAATCAGTTCCGGCCAAAATTCGTCCCATTCTCTCACTACTGGTTGAACTCGTCGCCGTAGTTCCCAGCGTGGTGTTCGGTCTTTGGGGCATCGCGGTGCTCATCCCGCTGATGGCTGGTTATATCGGGCCAGGATTATCCCATCTGCTCGGCTTCATTCCCTTTTTCGCCGGTGGTGACACCGGCAGCGGCTATGGGCTGCTCACCACCTCCATTGTGTTAGCGCTTATGATCACCCCGATCATCGCCACCACATTGCTCGACGCACTGATGCAAGTGCCTAAGGAAAACCGCGAATCGGCGTTTGCGCTAGGCGCGACCCATTTTGAAGTGGTTTCCAAAGCCATGCTGCCGATGGTCCGCACAACCCTGATCGGCGGCATCGTGCTGGCTCTGGGCCGCGCTTTGGGTGAGACCATGGCTGTATTGATGGTCTCCGGCGGTGCGATCAACATCATGCCGCAAAATATCTACAGCCCGGTCTCCACCATCGCCTCCTTCATCGTCAGCCAGCTTGACAGCGCCGAGCAGGACCCCACGAACATGGCGGTGCAATCACTGGCGGAAATCGCGCTGGTGCTGTTCATCATTACGCTGGCCGTCAATGCCGGGGCCAAACTACTTTCATCAGGGGTGCTCAATGGCCGTAGCAAGCATTAATATGCCACACGCCAAGCGCAGTGCTTTGGAAATGAAGCGCGTCACCCTGAGCACGATCGGCTGGGTGGCTTGCGGCTTGGCGCTGATGTTGGTCATCGGGCCGCTGCTGGACATCGTTTGGGTCATCGCCTCACGCGGCATTTCAGTCTTTTCGATTGGGTTATTCACCACCGTCACCAACGGCACCGGCGGGGGGCTGGCCAATGCCATTTCCGGCACCCTCATCCTCTCGGCGGGGGCATTGCTGATCGCCGTACCCATCGGGGTTGGGGCGGGGATTTATTTGTCTGAATATGGCAACAACAAAATCGCCAACACCATTCGCTTTCTGTCCGATGTTCTCACCGGCACCCCTTCTATCGTACTCGGGTATTTTTCCTATATCGTGTTCGTCACTGGCCTTGGTTGGCAGTTTTCGACGCTGGCTGGGTCGATCACGCTGGCGATCCTCATCGTGCCCTATCTGGCCCGCATCAGCGAACTGGCGCTGCGCCAGGTGCCCGTTTCGATGCGCGAAGCCGCCTTCGCGCTGGGCGCCAACGATCCGGTGGTGGTATTCAAGGTTGTTTTGCCAGGGGCCTTGTCCGGCGTTATCACCGGCGTTTTGCTGGCACTTGCCATTTCTGTTGGCGAGACCGCCCCGCTGATCTACACCGCCGGCTGGTCGAACTATATGTGGAATGGTCAGCTTACCCATTCGCCGATCGGCTATTTAACCTACGTAATTTGGAGCTTTATCAACCAACCTTCCGATGAATCCCACGCCCTGGCCTTCGCCGCGGCTTTCATCGTCATGCTTGTGGTATTGTGCATCAACATCGGCGTGCGGCTTACAGTCCGGCGCACCAAGTTCGTTTGAACCGACGGCTTCAAATAGGCAACGCGCCGTTTTTCATGCGTTCCATTGCAAAGCGTGATGATACATTGCGTAACTTCACCGCATTGATGAGCTTTTTATAAAACGCGTCATAGGCGCTGATGTCCGCCACGATGACATGCAGCAGATAATCCACATCGCCTGACATCCGCCAGGCGCCGACAATTTCAGGCGTATCAGCGACCGTTTTAGCAAAGGCCTGCAGCCATTCGACGGAATGGTCTGAGGTCTCAACGGACACAAATACCGAAACCGGCAGGCCGAGCTTATCGGCATCCAGCACCGCTACCCGGCCCAAGATAATGCCGGCCTCCTCCATGCGTTTGATGCGCTTCCAGCAGGGCGTCGCGGTCAGCCCCACCTTATCGGCAATGTCATTCAAGGAAAGCGACGAATCGTTGGCGATCAGGCGCAGAATCGCGCGGTCAATGGCGTCGAGGTCGGTCATGACAAAACAATGGCATGAACCAGACTGCCGTGGCTAGCGCCCCGTTGAAGGAGCTCCGCTAGTCGCCTAGACGAGAAACATGTTTCGCTAAAACAGAGGATTTGTAGCAGTGCCCTCCCGCTCTCTGTATACACCTGCCAGCGTGTGGTTTTTATTACCTGTGGTGGTATTGGTACCAATGGCGGCGTTTGGCACACTGGTGCTTCGTCATTTTTACGTTCTGGGTGCGTTCTGGAGCGACTCCGGAGCGATCGCGGCGGTCATGTGGCACAGTGACCCGCTATTACGATTACCCCTCGTGAATGGCGCGGCCAGTTTTTTCCAATACCACATTGCCCCGTTTTTTCTACTGCTTTCATTACTAAGTCGGCTGATACCATTTTCTGAAGTATGGTTTTTTGCCATTGTCTCTGGTGTTGCCTTCATGCTGCCTGGCCTCGCCGTTTACTGGCTGCTGGTGGGCAACTTGCGTATGACACGCGGCTTCACCCCGCTGGCTGCGGCTGGCATCAGCCTACTGTTCGCATTCAATGGCATGGCCCTGGCGGTCTCACGCAACCCGCATTTCGAGATGCTGATTGTCGGCACCGGCATGATGTTTCTGGTCGGGCTTTTGCAAAAACGGTATGTTATTGCGACCATCTTTTTTATGTTGTGTCTGACAATTCGGGAGGACGCCGGATTGCACCTGGTCACCCTACTCGGGGTTTTCAGTTTCGTTGGTAAATTTAGCGGGATAAGCTTAAACAAACTAAAGCCTGTGCTCATTTATGGCGGCGTGGCTCTGCTTTACAGTTTGCTAGCCATTGCGGTTCAAAAGCTCTATTTTCCCGGCTACGATGCCCTGCGCAATGTCTATATCGGTTCGCCCGCCTCGCCGCCGCATGGCTGGCCACTGGTTCCAAAACTGCTTATTTATTATGTAATTAAGCGCGGCTTTATTTTTTTGCCCGCGTATTTGGCACTGGCCTGGGCATACCGGGCTCGCAACATTATGCTTGCCGCAGGCTATCTGGCTGTCGTGCCTTGGGCCATCCTCAGCCTGTTCGCGGTTAGCCCTTGGGCGGCAACACTTTCCGGCTATTACTGCTTCCCGTTTATTTTCGCTTTATTCTGGGTGCTTCTCGGGCCTCGGCTTGCTGCCAGTTACGGCAGCACACAGCCGCCGCTGAAATATCCCGTTGTCATATTCAGCCTGCTGCTGCTTACCAGCTACATAGAACTCGGCCAGCAATATAACCCTGGACATATTGCGCTGCCGCAAAGTTTCTATCAGCTTCCCTCCGCGCAGTTGCGGCACGTTACCGCACAGGCGTTACAAGATTTCGTACAGGACAAAGCTCAGCTTGGCAGTGTGAAAATCGATAGCGGTGTGGCAGCGCTTGACCCGCGTGATTACACCGGCGCGCAGCTTGTCGAAATGCAACCATCACTGCCCGCTGACACGATTATTTATTTTGCCAATGGCTACCAGTTGGCGCTGGTGCTTGCCGCCGCCCAGAAAGAGCAGCTGGATAATTACTACCTGGTCCCTGGCACCTCACTGCGCGTGGTGAGCCGTCGGCAACTGACTGGTATCGCCGGGCTAGCACCGGCCCCCGGCTGACCCAATCCCGTCCCTATTGCGGGGGTAATCATTTCGGTTTAACAGCCTCCCCGGGTCACGCTCCCCCAATGGAGCGCTTTATCTTCTGAAAGGGAGACTGAATATGTCAGATGTCACCGCGCAGGTGAAACCCGCGCACACCCCCAACAATCCCAATTTTTCTTCCGGCCCCTGCGCCAAGCGCCCCGGTTTTACACTGGCCGCCCTTGAAGGTGCCTTGCTGGGCCGCAGCCATCGCGCCAAGGAACCCAAGGCCAAGCTGGCTGAGGTTATCACCCTCTCACGCGATATTCTGGGCATACCGGCTGATTGGCGCCTGGGCATTGTGCCGGCCTCTGATACCGGCGCCGTTGAGATGGTGCTGTGGTCAATGCTGGGGGCCCGCCCGGTGGATGTTCTGGCCCATGAGAGCTTTTCCGAAGCCTGGGCAACCGATGTGATCAAGCAGTTAAAATTGCCAGATGCCCGGGTGCTGAGCGCCCCATACGGCAATCTGCCAGATGTGACCCAAATTAATTTCAGCCATGACGTGGTGCTGGCCTGGAACGGCACCACCTCCGGTGTGCGCTTCCCGAATGGCGACTTTATCCCCGCTGACCGCGAAGGTCTGGTGATTGCTGATTGCACCTCAGCTGCCTTCGCCATGGATTTGCCGTTTGATAAATTGGATGTTGTCACCTGGTCCTGGCAGAAAGTGCTGGGGGGGGAAGCTGCCCATGGTATGCTAGCCCTCTCACCGCGCGCGGTGGAACGCTTGCTAACTTACAAGCCCGCCTGGCCGCTTCCGAAAATCTTCCGCATGACTTCTGGCGGCAAGCTGACCGAAGGTTTGTTCGTCGGTGAGACCATTAACACCCCCTCAATGCTGGCGGTGGAAGATGCGCTGGATGGATTGCGCTGGGCACAATCCGTGGGCGGGCTGAAAGGCCTGATCGCCCGTTCTGAAGCTAATTTGGCAGCCATGGCCGCCTGGGTTGATGGCAACCCGCGGGTAGAATTTCTGGCGGCAGAGCCTGCCACGCGCTCCTGCACCTCTATTTGTTTGTCAATCACCGCCCCCTGGTTTGTTGCCCTGCCCGCCGAGGCTCAGCAAAAGGCCGCCAAGGCGGTGGCTGGCATATTAGAGAAAAACGGCGCCGGGCTGGATGCCGCCGCCTACCGCGACGCCCCACCGGGACTGCGGATTTGGGGTGGTGCCACCGTTGAAACATCAAACATCGCAGCGCTGCTGCCGTGGATCGACTACGCCATTGATGTTGTTCAAGCAGATTTCTAAGGATTTTTGAAAATGCCTAAGGTTCTTATCAGCGACAAATTATCCCCTGCCGCGATCGCCATATTCAAGGAGCGTGGCATCGAGGTTGATGTTAAAACCGGCCTCCCCCCCGCCGACTTGCGCGCCATTATCGGCAGCTACGACGGCTTGGCCATCCGCTCCGCCACCAAAGTAACGCGCGAGCTGCTGGATGTGGCCACAAATTTGAAAGTTATTGGCCGCGCCGGCATCGGTGTGGACAATGTGGATGTGAAATCCGCTACCTCACGCGGCATTGTGGTAATGAACACGCCGTTCGGCAACGCCATCACCACCGCCGAGCACGCCATTGCCATGATGTTTGCCCTGGCGCGCCAACTACCCGAGGCCACCGCCTCCACCAAGGCTGGCAAGTGGGAGAAAAACCGCTTCATGGGTGTTGAGCTCACCGGCAAATATCTCGGACTGATCGGCTGCGGCAATATCGGCTCGATCGTGGCTGACCGCGCCGTTGGCCTGAAGATGAAGGTGCTGGCGTATGACCCGTACTTGACCGAAGCCCGTGCGCTGGCCTTGGGTGTTGAGAAAGTGGAATTGGAGGATTTAATTCCGCGTGCTGATTTTATTACCATCCACACCCCGCTGACCGATGCTACCCGCAACATTCTCTCCCGCGAGGCTTTGGCAAAAACCAAAAAGGGCGTGCGGATTGTTAATTGCGCGCGCGGCGGTTTGCTTGATGAAGCGGCACTTTATGATGGGCTGAAATCCGGTCATATCGCCGGTGCCGCGTTGGATGTGTTCGAGACCGAACCCGCCACTGACAGCCCGTTATTTACGCTGGAGAATGTTATTTGCACGCCGCATCTGGGCGCTGCGACCTCTGAAGCGCAGGAAAACGTCGCACTGCAGGTTGCTGAACAGATTAGTGACTTTCTGCTCACCGGCTCGGTTACCAACGCGCTCAACATGCCGTCTGTGAGTGCGGAGGAAGCGCCACGCCTGCGCCCTTATATGGACCTCTGCCGCCTGCTTGGCGCGTTTGCAGGCCAGTTGACGCAAGCCAAGGATGGCGTGATCCGCCGCGTGCTGATCGAGTATGAAGGTGCTGCCGCCGATCTCAACCACCGCCCGCTCTCAGCCGCCGCCTTGGCCGGCTTGCTCGGCCCGGTGATGGAAGGTGTGAACATGGTCTCCGCCCCGGTGTTCGCGCGCGACCATGGCATCGAAGTCTCAGAAGCCACCCATGACCGCCCCAGTGAATACCAAACATTGGTGCGCCTGGTTGTAACCACGGATGAAAACACCCGCTCGGTAGCCGGCACCCTTATCGGCAACGGCAAGCCGCGTCTGGTTGAAATCAAAGGCATCAAGGTCGAGGCCGACTTTGCCCCGCACATGCTGTATGTAACCAACCAAGACAAACCTGGCTTTATCGGCAAGTTCGGCACCACCCTCTCCGATGCCGGTGTAAATATCGCCACCTTCCACCTGGGCCGCGCCGCTGAAGGTTCAGATGCCATCTGCCTTGTCTCGGTTGATGGTGACTTACCCGCATCAGTGCTGGAAACTGTCAAAACCTTGCCACTGGTAATGCAAGCCACCACCTTGGCGTTTTGAAACAACACAGGCCAGGGGCGGTACCCCTGGCCTGTTCCAACACGCGTGATTCCCGCGTAACCTGTCGTTCCCGCCTAACTTGTCATTCCCGCGAAACTTGTCATTCCCGCGTAGGCGGGAACCTCCTCAATAGAGCCGTTGGCCAGCGGGCTAAATTTAGGCCCACCGGAAACCTATATTAGCTTTACGCCCTCACGCCGCCAGAGCGGCTTTTACAGAATCCAAGGCCCCCTGCCAATTATGGCCATCTGGCCCGCCCGCTTGCGCAATGGTTTTATTACCGCCCCCCCCAGCGCCCCCCACCGCTGCGGCGGCAAGGCGTACCAGCGCCACAGCGTCGAATTTTTCAGCAAGATCGGGCGATACACCCACCACAATCGCAGCCTTACCTTCGGCCACGGCAATCAACGTCACCACCCCGGTTTGCATGGATTTGAGAATGTCATTGGCCACCGTTTTTAAATCCTTGGGTGAAACCTCACCCACATTACGGCCTGAGAATTTTACCCCGCCAATATCTTCAATGGCGCTGGCCGCCGAACCCATGGCGAGTTTTTTTTGTAATTCCGATATTTGGCGCTCCAGGCGTTTTTTATCATCCTGCAACGCGGCAATCCGGGCCGGCAGTTCAGCGGCAGGGGCTTTCATGATGCTGGCGGCTTCGGCCAGCAACTTGGCGTCTTGCTCCACCGCCGCAATCGCCGCGGCACCTGCCAGCGCCTCAATCCGGCGAACCCCCGCCGAGACAGCGCCCTCAGAG
Organism: Acidocella sp.; assembly: GCA_029077825.1. Taxonomy (GTDB): domain Bacteria; phylum Pseudomonadota; class Alphaproteobacteria; order Acetobacterales; family Acetobacteraceae; genus Acidocella. Next base: position 29,423 of record JAQNCT010000022.1, read on the forward strand.
GTAATACGAAACAACCCGATGTCACCGGTACGGCCAACATGGGTGCCGCCGCAAAGCTCAATCGAGTAGGCGGATTTTTCGGCGGGATTATCCGAAGCACCCATGCCCACCACCCGCACTTCCTCGCCGTATTTTTCGCCAAACAGCGCCATCGCGCCCAGCTTCACCGCCTCATCAGGCGTCATCAGCCGGGTGGTGACTTCGGCGTTTTCACGGATGCGCTCATTCACCTCGCGTTCAATGGCTGCAATTTCCTCATGAGTGATCGGGCGCGGCTGCGAGACGTCAAACCGCAGGCGGTCCGGTGCATTCAAGCTGCCTTTTTGGGCGACATGGGTGCCAAGGTGCCGCCGCATTGCCTCATGCAGCAAATGCGTAGCTGAATGATGCGCCCGAATGGCGCTGCGGCGTTGATGGTTAACCACCGCTAACACAGGCTCACCAACGCGGGCGGTGCCTGCTTCCACGCGGCCCAGATGCACAAACAAATCACCGAGCTTTTTCTGGGTATCAGTAATCACAATCCGCAGATTATCCGGTCCGGTGATCAACCCATGGTCGCCCACCTGGCCGCCGGATTCCGCATAAAACGGCGTCTGGTTCAGCAGTATCGCCACTTCTTGGCCCAGCATCGCCTCGTCGGTCGGCTGGCCATCCACGATCAGTCCTGTGATGGTGGCCTCGGCACTCTCGGTGGCATAGCCCAAAAATTCAGTGGCCCCGAGCTTTTCCTTCAGCTCGAACCATACGGTTTCAGTGGCGGCCTCACCGCTGCCTGACCACGCCGCCCGCGCCCGGGCGCGTTGCTCATCCATGGCGGCATTAAAGCCGGCCACATCTACCTCGCGGCCTTGCTCGCGCAACGCATCCTGGGTGAGGTCGAGCGGAAAGCCAAATGTGTCATAAAGTTTGAAGGCCACAGCCCCTGGCAGAGCGTTGCCCTCGCCCAAGCGCTCAGTTTCGTCGTTCAGCAACGAAATGCCGCGCTCCAGCATGGCGCGGAAGCGGGTTTCCTCCAGCTTCAGCGTCTCGATAATCAGCGCCTCCGCCTGGTTCAGTTCCGGGTAGGCCTGGCCCATTTGGCGGGTGAGTGCCGGCACCAGCCGATACATCAAAGGCTCCTTGGCCCCCATCAAATACGCATGGCGCATCGCCCGGCGCATAATCCGGCGCAGCACATAGCCGCGCCCTTCATTGGAGGGCAGCACGCCATCCGCCATCAGGAACGAGGTCGAGCGCAGATGGTCAGCCACCACCCGGTGGCTGGTTTTAAACTGCCCATCCGGCGACTGGCCGGTTTCCTCAGCTGAGGTGAGAATTAGCGCCCGCAGTGTGTCAGTGTCATAATTATCGTGCTTGCCCTGCAATATGGCGGCAAAGCGTTCCAGCCCCATGCCGGTATCAATGCTGGGCTTGGGCAGCGCATTGCGCGTGCCAGCGGGTTCTTCCAGGAACTGCATGAACACCAGGTTCCAAATCTCAATGAACCTGTCGCCATCCTCATCCGGGCTGCCGGGCGGGCCGCCTGGGATTTTATCGCCATGGTCATAGAAAATCTCAGAACACGGGCCACACGGCCCGGTATCACCCATCCGCCAGAAATTATCAGCGGTGGCAATGCGGATGATTTTCTCATCCCCGATCCCGGCAATTTTCTTCCACAGGTTCGCAGCGTCCTGGTCCTCGTGGTACACCGTGACCAGCAGTTTATCCTTAGGCAGGCCAAAATCCTTGGTCAGCAGGGTCCAGGCGTGTGTAATGGCCTGTTCCTTGAAATAATCTCCAAAGGAGAAGTTCCCCAGCATCTCAAAGAAGGTGTGGTGGCGGGCGGTGTAGCCCACGTTATCCAGGTCGTTGTGCTTGCCGCCGGCCCGCACGCATTTCTGGGCGGTGGTGGCACGCACATAGGGCCGCTTTTCCTGCCCAGTGAAGACATTTTTAAACTGCACCATGCCGGAATTGGCAAACAGCAAGGTGGGGTCGTTCTTGGGCACCAACGAGGAGCTGGGCACGACCTCATGCCCATGACGGGCAAAATAGTTTAAAAATGTCGCGCGGATATCATTACTACTGACCATGCTCCGGGATTAGCCGGATCTGCTACATTAGCCAAGTATCAGGGCTTGCGTTGGCAATGCTTAGGTTTCGCTCAGCTGAGACTTATTTAGCCTAATGCTTCAAAGTACTGGATAAAAACTGCCGGAAGCGCTCCGACTTGGGGTTTGTGAACATATCATCCGGCGTGCCCTCCTCCTCGGTCATCCCTTTGTGCAGAAACATCACCCGGCTGGCCACCTCGCGGGCAAAGCCCATCTCATGCGTAACAACCAGCATGGTGCGGCCTTCCTTGGCCAGATCACGCATCACCTTCAGCACCTCACCCACCAACTCAGGGTCAAGCGCTGAGGTCGGCTCATCAAACAGCAAAACATCCGGCTCCATCGCCAGCGCCCGGGCAATCGCCACGCGCTGCTGCTGGCCACCTGAAAGCTGCGCCGGATAGGCATGGTGCTTGGCCGACAGACCAACCTTCTCAAGCATCGCCTCACCGCGCGCGACCGCGGTTTTACGGTCCAGCCCGAGCACATGGATGGGTGCTTCGATAACATTCTGCAGCACTGTCATGTGCGCCCAGAGGTTAAACTGCTGAAACACCATCGCCAGGCGCGAACGCAGCCGTTCGATCTGTTTGGGGTTAGCAGCGCCGCGGGATTTTTTGCCGTCCCGCATCTCGATCAGCTCACCTTTTATACTTACCCGGCCTTTATCAGGCATTTCCAGCAAATTGATGCAGCGTAAAAACGTGCTCTTTCCGGAACCCGATGACCCTAAAATGGCAATCACATCCTTTTCATGCGCGGTCACCGAGACGCCCTTGAGAACCTCAACCGACCCAAAACTCTTGTGGATATCCTCGACAACCAAGGCGGTGGCGGGCGGCAGCAGGTCCGTCATGCGGAAATTTCCCTTAATGTTATCGCAATGTCATAATCACGCCGAACCAGCGCTGCAATCAAGTCTTGCAAAACCTGTGCCGCGCGTCACGCGCTGAATTCAGGCCCGCAACGTTCCACCCACACGCACAGCTCTAATATTTCACATTTTTTTATGAATTAATCTATTGCACCCGTGGGGGTATGGCCTCATACCCCCCCTCCTACTGGCCCAGGGGGTCACGGCGCGGTGCCGTGGCTTACAGGCCGTCTACTAGTTGAGGGGGTTCGAAATGAACGCACTTGCCCGACTGGGGATGGTCTCGGAGTCTCCGAGCGAAAACCAGACGACGACCATGGTCTCCTTGGAGCCAGCTAAAGATTATTTCGTGGAACGCGACGGTGTTAAGTTTGCCGGCATGCATCTGCTCATCGACCTTTGGGGTGCTACCAACCTGGATAGCCCCGAGCTGATCGATGCAACTTTGTGCGCCGGTGCCATCGATGCCGGTGCCACCATTCTGCACAGCCATTTCCACCATTTCACACCCAATGGCGGCGTGAGCGGCGTGGTGGTGCTCGCGGAATCGCATATCTCCATCCACACTTGGCCCGAACGCAACTTCGCGGCACTCGATGTGTTCATGTGCGGCGTGTGCGACCCCTACAAAGTTCTGCCCTTCCTGAAGGCAGCCTTCGGCGCCACTCATATCCAGGTCTCAGAACAAAAACGCGGCCTTATCGCGTAAGTTTGAGTTGGTAAGACTAGGGGGCTTTGCCCCCTAGCATCCCAAAATGGATTTCAATGACTGATCCTTGGGCGAGGTCCAGAGGCGGAGCCTCTGGCCTTGTTAACCCAAACTGCGAAGGAGCCGCGTAATGACTGATACTTGGTTGAATGAGACATTGTACGCTGACTGGGGTCAGCGGTTTAAGTTTGTGCGGCAATTGGCGCGGGTGAAAAGCCCGTTTCAGGACATTGCGATTTTCGAGACCGATTCTCACGGGCGGATGATGACGCTTGATGGGATTGTGCAAATTACTGAACGCGATGAGTTTGTTTATCAGGAAATGCTGACGCATGTGCCGATGCTGGCGCATGGCGATGCCAAGAATGTTTTAATTATCGGCGCTGGTGACGGCGGCGTTTTGAAACACGTGCTGATGCACAAGGGCGTTGAGAAAGCTGTGATGGCGGAGATTGACGGCGAAGTGATCCGTCTTTCCAAGGAGTTCCTACCAAACATCGGCGCCGGTGCGTGGACTGATAAGCGCGCTGAGGTGATTGTAGGTGATGGTATTGATTATGTCCGCAAGGCACCGGACGCATCATTTGATGTGATTATCGTGGATTCTACTGACCCGATCGGCGTGGGCGAGGTTTTGTTTACTGACGAATTTTACCAAAACGCCGCTCGGATTCTCACCGACAAGGGCGTGATTGTAAATCAGTGCGGCGTGCCTTTCATGCAGGCTGATGAGCTGCGTGAAACATCCGAACGCCGGGCGCAGTTTTTCTCGCATGTCACAGCCTACGTGGCGGCGGTGCCGACCTATGTGGGCGGCTACATGACACTGGGCTGGGCCGGCAAGGACACAGCACTAACCGCGCTTACGGCAGATGTGCTGATGGCACGGGCCGAAGCAGCGGGAATTACTGGAAAGTCTGAGTATTGGACACCAGAAATCCACGCCGCCGCATTTCATTTACCGCCTTACATCGCGCGGCATTTGCCCAAATAAGCTAACATAAAGGTGCCAGGGCAATTGATTTACCCTGGCCCGCGATGGTGGCGATTTTGCCGCCTTCGGCAGCTGTCAGCATTACCATATCGCCAGGTGCCAGCAGGTCAGCGGCGTCAGCAAAATAGCCCTCACGGGTGGCTTGGGTGAGCGGGTCGGACCCGGATTTATAGTGCCAGAGGGTGAAGCCGTTGGCATAAGCAAGGACCGACAGGTTGCGCAGCGTGAAAGCCATGATGGCTGTTCCTTTCCAATAATGCGATAAAAGAGGGGGACCGGCCAATTAAGGCCGGTCCTTTAAGGCTTGGGTCGGGTTGGGGACTTCATCCGGCGAACGCAGGCGCTGGGTGCGCTGCGTTGTGGGGTGCCAGACGGCGGGCGTGATCCGCCCGTGATTAAGACTTTGTTACCAGAGGTTGTATCGACGGTCAAACAAGTGGCGGTGAAGTAGAACATAACAAGAACTTATTAAAAAAATCTGGGCTGCTTGGCAAGTGAAAACGGACAAAATTCCTATTTTTCTTTACGGCCCATCATAAATCAGGCAAACAACTGATTTTACGGTAAAAGTGAAGCGCATCCGATGCGGCATGATGATATCTGGCGGGCGGTTGATACTTTAGCGGCAGAGCATGGGCTCTCGCCCTCTGGCTTGGCACGCAAGGCCGGGCTGGACCCCACTAGTTTCAACATCTCCAAACGCCGCACACCGGATGGCAAGGCCAGATGGCCCTCCACCGAGAGCATCGCCAAGGTGCTGGCCGCCACCGGCACCGACTTGACCAACTTCACCGCCCTGGTCACCGGTGCCCGAGCCTTGCCGGAAACCCGTAGCCGGGGGCGGAGTAAAATTCCGTTGATCGGGTTAGCCCAAGCCGGCAGTTCCGGGTTTTTCGATGATGGCGGCTATCCGGCTGGGGCTGGCTGGGATGAGGTGGAGTTACCGACCACCGCTGACTTAAACGCCTACGCGCTGGCGGTGGCCGGAACTTCGATGGAGCCGGTATATCGCGATGGCGATAGCATCATCGTCTCCCCCGCAGCGCCGGTGCGGGTGGGTGACCGGGTGGTGGCGCGCGGGGTGGATGGCGCTGTGATGGCCAAGCTGCTCACCCGCCGCACCAGCAATAAAATTGAACTCAGCAGCCTGAACCCGGCGTTTCCTGTCCTCAGCTTCGGCGTGAATGAAATATTATGGATGCACCGGATCATCTGGGCCAGCCAGTAGGCCCAAAACATTAGAGCGTTTTCCGATCACGCTGAATCTTCGATCCAACCTGATCGGATATTGCTCTAGGCCTAAATGCGCAGCCAGCGTTCAGGCACAATTTCCTGAAATTCCGGCAAGGCTTTGGCCCATACCCGCGGCGCGATGATGGTATTGCCGGGCCGTTCGCCCAGCCAGGCGCCCCACCAACTAAAGGTGCTATTGGAAATTACAGCGTGCTGGCAGGCCCGCATAAGCATCAGATCGATCGCCGGGGTATGGCTGTTCCAATCAATGATCTCGGCACCAACGCCGCCGATTGCCTCCTGGCGCACCCAGGCCGGGTCATCAGAAAATATAAAAAACTTCAAATCCTTGCCGTGCCGACCGCGCAACACCTCAGCGGCATAATGATAATAGCCAGCGGAACATACCCCCAGCACATTGATCTCGGACGGCGCGAGATAATCGCCACGGCGGACATGAATAAAGGCTGATTTTGCAGCGGCAATGCGCCCCATAAGCTCGGCATTGCGCGCACCAGGCGGGGCCTTCAAGGTGAACTCATGGCGAATACAATCCGGGATGTCGCTGAAATAGCGCTCATCCTGCCATAGGCCCAGCAGGGTCAGGCTGCGCCGCCAGCTAAGAACCTCAGGCCGGAACAACAAATCTCGGCGGCCTGCCAAAATGCCGGTGCCCGATTGCGGAAAATAGTCTCCGTAACGTTTTTCTTCGATGAGGCTTTCCGGCAGCGGCGCCGAATGCGCCGGGAAAATTGCCCGCAAGCGCTGCGCAACATTTTTCTGGGTGACAACCGAAGCTGAGATGTTGAACGCTGTCAGGCCGAACTCACGCTGGTTATGGTGAGCAAAATCATCATCCAGCAATAAAACCAGATGGCCATGCGTCATGTAAGCCAGACGGCGGCCGGCGGCGTATTGAAACATCTGGTTAGCCAGCCCGAAGCGGATTTTGGTCACAATGATGGGAGGCACGGTGGCATCACGCGTCCCAGAGACAATCGACTGAGGTTCCTGCTTAATAACCGACATAATCGTTTGCCGCTTCAACATCACAACATGCGGCGCAGCGTCAAGCCGACATCGTCATAATGTTGCTGGAGAATTGACTTTCATCACCGGTCCCGGAACAAAAGGCTCATAACGCGGGGAATTTCATGAGACCACGGCGGATTTGGGTGGCTGGTCATAACGGCATGGTTGGCTCGGCCATCACCGGCCAGCTCGCGGCGCGGGGCGACGAGGTGATCAAGATGAGCCGCGCGACGCTTGATTTACGCGACCAGTCGGCCGTTGAGCGCTGGCTTGACTTAACGAAGCCTGATGAAATTATCTTCGCGGCGGCGAAAGTTGGCGGGATTTTGGCCAATGACACCTACCCCGCTGACTTCCTGTATGATAACTGAGGTGGCCCCCGGAAACTGGACAGGTAGCTTAGATAGAATCCTGCCCCTAAACTGGCGTTGAGCCAAGGGGTTTCAGTGACGAATACCAGGAAGAAGCACAGCGCGGAATTC
>JAQNCT010000001.1 GCA_029077825.1 Acidocella sp.
TTGCGCCATACGGTTGAAGTTTTGTTGCAAGACCATGATGTTTACATCACAGATTGGCACAATGCGCGTGATATTCCGGTTGAGGCTGGGGTGTTCGGGTTTGATGAATATGTTGAACATATCATGAAATTCCTGGAGCAGCTTGGCCCGCGTTGCCATGTAGTAGGGGTTTGTCAGCCAACCGTGGCAGTGCTGGCGGCGGTTGCCGTAATGGCTGAAAACAACAACCCGGCCACGCCGCGCAGCATGACCCTGATGGCCGGGCCGATAGACACGAGGCGCAACCCGACCCGGGTGAATATTCTTGCCAAAACCAAGGATATCGCCTGGTTTGAGAAAAAAATGATCGGCGTGGTGCCGTGGCGCTACCGTGGTGCCGGGCGGCGGGTGTATCCAGGGTTTGTGCAGCTTTCGGCGTTTGTTTCAATGAACCTCGACAAACATATGTCAGCGCATTTCAAGCAATATCGCTCACTGGCGGCGCAGGATACCGACGCTGCCGATTCCCATCGTGCCTTCTATGATGAATATCTGGCGGTGATGGATTTACCGGCGGAATTCTACCTCGAAACCGTCCAGCGCATTTTTATGGATCATGAATTGCCGAAGGGTGAGTTAAAGTATCGCGGCAAACCGGTGCGCCCCGAGCTTATCAAGAAAACCTTTTTGCTCACCGTTGAAGGCGAGCGCGACGATATTTGCGGTCTTGGCCAAACCGCCTCGGCACTTGATTTATGCACTGGCATCCGCCCCTTGTTAAAGCGCCACTATGTGCAAACTGGCGTTGGCCATTACGGCGTATTTTCCGGCAAGCGCTGGGCAACGGAAATTTATCCGCGCCTGCGAGAGATAATTGAGTTTAGTGTGTAAGGAAGGTTGCTATAGGGGCGCAGAAACTTCAAGCGCCTGCGCTGGATTCTTGGCTGGCCGACGCCGTTAGGCTAACCGGCGGCCCATATACCGTTCGAGCTCGTTTCAAAAAAGCATTCACCATCAACCGCACGGCCTCGGTGAACACCACGCCGATGGCTTTTTGCAAAACGATGTTACGGAACTCGAAATCGACATAGAAATCCACCACGCAACCCTGAGCATCCGGCGTGAATTTCCATTCATTATGCAAATATTTGAAAGGGCCATTCTCGTATTTTACGTTGATGGCACAATAGCTCGTCGCATCCGGCGGGGTTAGCGTCACGCGGCTGGTAAAACCCTCACGGAATGGGCCAAAGCCGATGGTCAAGTCAGCCACCAAAACATTACCCTGCTTGCTGCGAATCCGCGCCCCCACACACCAGGGTAAAAAACTTGGGTATTTGGCCACATCAGCCACCAGCGCAAATAATTGCGCCGGGGTGTACGGCACGAGTTTACGCTCGGTGTAATTGGTCATGTTCAGGCGGCCAGTTGCTTGGCCCGCGCATCACGCAGGGCGGCAAAGTCAGCATCGGCGTGGTAGGAGCTACGTGTGAGCGGTGTTGCCGAAACCTGTAAAAAACCCTTGGCACGCGCAATGGCGGCGTAGTCTTGGAACTCATCCGGCGTTACAAATTGCGCCACCGCCGCGTGCTTTATGGTGGGCTGTAAATATTGGCCCAGCGTGATGAAATCCACATCGGCAATTCGCAAATCATCCATCACCTGGCCAATCTCGGGCTTGGCTTCACCAAGCCCTACCATCAGGCCGGATTTAGTGAAAATACTGGCATCGAGTGCCTTTACCTTGTCAAGCAAACGCAGCGACTGATAATAGCGCGCCCCGGGCCGAATGCTGGGGTAGAGCCGTGGCACGGTTTCCAGATTATGGTTGAACACATCAGGCTTGGCGGCCACCACAATTTCAAGAGCATCCGGTTTACGCAAAAAATCCGGGGTTAAAATCTCGATGGTGGTGGCAGGTGCTGTAGTGCGGATGGCACCTATCACGGCGGCAAAATGCGCAGCCCCGCCGTCAGCCAGATCATCACGGTCCACCGAGGTTATCACCACATGGCGCAGCCCCAGGGTGGCCACCGCGTCAGCCACCCGGTTCGACTCCGTAGCGTCCAGCCCGTTGGGAACCCCGGTGGCCACGTTGCAAAAACTACAGGCACGGGTGCAAATTTCGCCCATAATCATCATGGTGGCGTGCCGTTGTGACCAGCATTCGCCGATATTCGGGCAGGCGGCTTCCTCACACACCGTCACCAGCCCGTTGGCGCGCATCAGCGCGTGGGTTTCATGGTAAACCGGGCTGGTGGGCGCTTTCACGCGGATCCAGTCCGGTTTGCGGCTGATCGGGTTATCCACCCGATGCTGCTTCTCCGGGTGGCGGATACGGTGATCGATCTCGATGCGGGTGCTCATAACCCTAGAAATGTATAACGCGGCCGTAAGCGTCAAGCACCGACTCGTGCATAGCTTCACTGATGGTGGGGTGCGGAAAGACCGTATGCATTAATTCCACCTCAGTGGTCTCCAAGGTGCGGGCAATCACGTAGCCTTGGATCATCTCAGTTACCTCAGCGCCGATCATGTGAGCCCCCAGCAATTCACCGGTTTTGGCATCGAACACGGTTTTCACAAAGCCTTCCGGCTCACCCATGGCAATGGCCTTGCCGTTGCCAACGAAGGGGAAGCGGCCCACCTTAATTTCATGCCCAGCCTCTTTGGCTTTGGCTTCCGTTAACCCCACCGATGCCACCTGCGGGCGACAATAGGTGCAGCCAGGGATGTTGCCGGTTTCCATCGGGTGTGGATTTAGCCCGGCGATATGTTCAACACATATAATACCCTCATGGCTGGCCTTGTGCGCCAGCCAGGGCGGGCCTGCGAGGTCACCAATGGCATACACGCCGGGTTCACCGGTAAAGCCGTAGCCATCAACCACCACATGGGTACGCTCAACCACCGCTTTGGTGCCCTCAAGCCCAATGTTTTCAACATTACCTACGATACCGACGGCTGAGATGACGCGCTCTACGGTAATTTCCTGTGTTTTACCGCCGGCTTCAACCGTAACAGTGACGCTATTGGCGGCTTTTTTAACACCCTTGACGGTGGCTGAGGTGAAAATCTGCATCCCTTGCTTCTCGAACGCTTTGCGGGCGAAGGCGGAAACTTCCGCATCTTCTACCGGCAGCACGCGGTCGAGCATTTCCACCACGGTCACTTTGGCGCCCATGTTCTGGTAGAAGCTCGCAAATTCAATACCAATGGCGCCGGAGCCCATCACCAGCAGAGTTTTTGGCATTTCGGTGGGCACCATTGCCTCGAAATAGCTCCAGATCAGCTTGCCATCAACTTCGATACCGGGGATTTGGCGGGGCCGCGCACCTGTGGCGAGGATGATATTTTTGGCGCTCAACGTGGCGATCTTTTTACCATCCTTGGTAACTTCAAGCGTGCCCTTGCCGGCCAGCTTGCCATAGCCGTCAATCACAGTGACTTTGTTCTTCTTCAACAAATGCGTCACACCTGAGGAAAGCTGCTTGGCGATGCCGCGTGAACGCTTGACGATTTTCTCGACATCAAAGCTGAAATTGCCGCCGGAAAAACCAAACTCATCGAGATGATGCAGCAAATGGTTGATTTCCGAGGAACGCAGCAGCGCTTTGGTGGGGATACAACCCCAGTTAAGACAGATACCGCCCAGGTGTTTGCCTTCAACCAGCGCCACCTTCATCTTCAACTGCGCGGCGCGGATGGCGGCCACGTAGCCGCCTGGCCCGCCGCCAACGACGATTAAATCAAAATTTTGTTCATCCGCCATGTTCAGTTCCTTTTTGCGCGAGGGCATGCAGCGCATCACCGCTCAAGCGATATTTGGTCCATTCGGCCATCGAGGCCGCACCGATTGATTCGTAAAACCGAATGGCGGGGCGGTTCCAGTTCAGAACCGCCCATTCCATTCTGTGATACCCGCGCGAGACGGTGAGTGCCGCCAGATACTGGAAAATTAAATGTCCAGCGCCCTGCCCGCGGGCTGACTCATTCACAAACACATCCTCGATATGCAGAGTGGGCTTGCCGGTCCAGGTGTTGAAACTCTCGGAGAAAATCGCAAAGCCGATCTCGCCTTCATCGGAATCCACAATAATCGCCTGCGCCCGGGGCACCGCGCCAAACAAGGCTGCGTGCAGTTCCTCGAGCGTCATTTTCACCATATGCGGCTCCCGCTCGAATGCCGCGAGTTGCACGATGAAATCGTGAATCGCTGGCACGTCCGCGGGCGTTATGGCGCGAATGATCACAGCATCAGGCTCAACGGGTCTTCAATGATGGCTTTCAGGGTCGAGAGAAATTCAGCACCAAGTGCGCCATCAACCACCCGATGATCGCAGGAAAGTGTGACGGTCATCATGGTGGCAATCACGATGGCGTCGTTCTTCACCACGGCGCGCTTTTCACCAGCACCCACGGCCAAAATACCCGCCTGCGGTGGGTTGATAATGGCGGAAAATTCCGGGATTCCGAACATGCCGAGATTTGAGATTGAGAAGCCGCCGCCTTGGAATTCTTCCGGCTTCAACTTACCGGTTTTAGCGCGCGCGCCGAGGTCTTTCATGGTGTTGCTAATCGCCGCCAAGCCAAGCTGATCGGCCTTGCGGACAATCGGGGTGATCAAGCCATCAGGGATGGAGACGGCGATGGAAATATCAACATCATCATACATTATAATCGCATCTTCCGTGTACGATGCATTCACCTGTGGATGCCGGCGCAGCGCCACACCGCAAGCTTTAATAATAAGGTCATTCACCGAAAGCTTGAAGCTGCTGGCACCATCCTTTGGTGATTTAGCATTCAATTCGGCCCGCAACTTCAGCAGCGCATCGATCTCGATGTTGCTGGTGAGGTAGAAATGCGGAACATTTTGCTTCGACTCCGTCAGGCGCTTGGCGATAACCTTGCGCATGGTGGAGTTGGGTAGTTTTTTGTGCGCGGCTGTAATTACCGGAGCCGGGGCCGCCGGTTTTGGTGGCAGTGCGGCGGCGGGTGCTGCAACAGCTGCGGCGGCTTCAGGCTTCGCCGCCGGCATATGCGCGGCACCACCGGCAATATCAGCCTTCACAATCCGCCCGTTGGGGCCCGAGCCTTTAACGTTAGCAAGATCAATCCCAGCCTGCTTGGCCATGCGACGTGCCAAAGGTGAGGCAAACACGCGCTCAGCATGGTCAATGGCGGCAGGGGCCGCGGCTGTAGCTGCCACCGGGGCAGGCATTGGTGCGGGCAATTGCGCGGGCGCGGGCGTTTGGACGGCGGTTAATGCCGCCGGGGCAGCCGTGTTTTCATCCTTGGTGGCGGTAAGAATCGCAATCACCGCATTTACCGCCACGCCCTCCGTGCCATCCGGCACAACAATTTTGGCGAGGTAGCCTTCGTCCACCGCTTCCACTTCCATCGTCGCCTTATCGGTCTCGATTTCAGCCAGCAGATCGCCGGATTTAACCTCGTCGCCTTCCTTCTTCAGCCAGCGCGACAATTTGCCTTCGGTCATCGTAGGCGAAAGTGCCGGCATCAAAATATTGGTTGCCATGTTTATGCTCCCTGCCTCAGATAATTTTCTTGACGGCATCCACAACCCAATTCGGCTGTGGCAGCGCCAGCTTTTCGAGATTAGCGGCGTACGGCATCGGCACATCGAGCCCAGCCACCCGCACCGGCGGCGCATCCAGCCAGTCGAAACAATGCTCGGTCACGGTCATGCATATCTCAGAGCCGATACCCGCGAACGGCCAGCCTTCTTCCACACTTACCACACGGTTGGTTTTTTTTACGGACTCAATAATCGTCGCCACATCCAAAGGCCGGATGGTGCGCAAATTAATCACCTCGGCGCTAATCCCCTGCCCGGCCAAAATCTCGGCGGCTTTCAGCGCCACATCCACCATCATGGAGAACGCCACGATCGTAACATCTGACCCAACCCGCTCAACTTTCGCCTTACCGATAGGTAGAATAAAATCATCCGAGACCGGACAATCAAAGCTCTGACCATAAAGAATTTCATTCTCAAGGAAAATCACTGGGTTCGGATCACGGATCGCAGCCCGCATCAGGCCCTTGGCATCAGCGGCTGACCATGGGGCCACCACTTTCAGCCCAGGGCAATGCGCATACCAGGAGGCAAAGCACTGGCTATGCTGCGCACCCACGCGCGATGCCGCACCATTCGGGCCACGGAACACGATCGGGCAGCCCATTTGACCGCCTGACATGTACAATGTTTTGGCGGCGGAATTGATGATCTGGTCAATCGCCTGCATGGCAAAATTGAACGTCATGAACTCAACAATTGGCTTCAAGCCATTCATCGCCGCACCAACGGCCATGCCGGTGAAGCCATGCTCGGTGATCGGCGTATCAATCACCCGGCGCGGGCCAAACTCATCGAGCATGCCCTGGCTGATTTTATAAGCGCCCTGGTATTGGGCTACCTCCTCACCCATCAAAAACACATCCGGGTCAGCCCGCATCTCAAGGCTCATACCCGCCCGCAAGGCTTCACGCACGGTGGTGGGTTTGGTCTCGCCCCATGAAGGCTCAGCAATTTCATGATGCTCAGGCTTCATGGCCTGTGCAGGAGCAGCCGCTTTTGGTGCCGCCACGGGCAGCTCAGCCTTTGGAGCCGCTGCGGGTACCGCTTTAGCAGTCTCACCTGCAACGCCTAAAGTGGCAATCACGGCATTAACCGGCACGCCCTCAGTGCCTTCTTCGACCAGAATGCTGAGGATTTTACCCTCATCAACGGCTTCGACTTCCATTGTTGCTTTGTCGGTCTCAATCTCGGCAATCACGTCGCCGGATTTTACGTCATCGCCGACTTTCTTCAGCCATTTGGAAAGCTTGCCCTCTGTCATAGTGGGCGAGAGTGCGGGCATCAAAATTTCGGTTGCCATAATTATACGCCCTCCACCAATACATCAGTCCAAATTTCCGAAAGCTCAGGTTCTGGCGAGGTCTGGGCAAAATCCGCCGCCTCCTGCACCTGCGCCTTGATGTCATCGTCAAGCTTCTTCAAATCAGCCTCCGAAACACCGAGATCTTCCAGCATTTTTTTCGCAGCATCCAAACAATCATGCTCGGCGCGCATCCGCTGCACTTCTTCGCGGGTACGGTATTTAGCGGGGTCAGACATTGAATGGCCGCGGTAGCGGTAGGTTTTCATCTCCAGCAAAAATGGCCCCTTGCCGGAGCGGCAATGCGCCACGGCAACTTCACCGGCGGCCTTCACCGCCATCACATCCATGCCGTCCACCGACAGGCTGGCCATGCCCCAAGGCGAACCATTCAAGGATAAATCGCGCGACGCGGAGGCGCGTTCCACACTGGTGCCCATCGAATAGCGGTTGTTTTCAATAATAAAAATCACCGGCAGCTTCATCAGGCTGGCAAGGTTGAAACTCTCATACACCTGGCCTTGGTTGGCGGCACCGTCCCCAAAATAAGTCAGCGAAACACGGTCGTTGGCACGGTACCAGTTGGAAAACCCAAGCCCGGTACCAAGCGATACCTGTGCGCCAACAATACCATGGCCGCCAAAAAAGTTTTTCTCGCGGCTGAACATATGCATGGAGCCGCCCTTACCACGCGAATAGCCACCGGCACGCCCAGTAAGTTCAGCCATCACACCTTTCGGGTCCATGCCGCACGCCAGCATGTGGCCATGGTCACGGTATGAGGTAATCACCTCATCGCCCTCGCTGGTGGCGTGCTTCATGCCAACCACTACGGCTTCCTGGCCAATATACAAATGGCAGAATCCGGCAATCAAACCCATGCCGTACAGCTGCCCGGCTTTTTCCTCAAAGCGCCGGATCAGCAGCATGGTGCTGTAAGCGCCGAGAAGCTCAGCCTTCTCCATCGCGGGTTCCGACTTTCTGGTCCTTTTGGTGGGTTTATCCTGGGTCACAGCCATGCGGCATCTTCCTCTCGGTGAAGTTTTCCGGCCTTTGCTAGACGGTATTCCACATGCTTCGCAATATAAAGCTTAAAGAAAACAATATGCTGCATCGCAGTAAACTGAATTAACTAGATTATGGTTAATTTAGTTTACTGCCTTACATCACAATTTCAGCTAAGTAATATTATGTCGTGACGAAATTGCTCTCCGCAACCAATCTGCACCGGCAAGCTGAAATTCGCCCGTTTATTATTTCGTTTGCTTTTGTGTAACAGGCGCTGTCACGGGCGGAAGCTGCACCATAATGTCCGACGGTGACGCCAGATAAAGCTCCTGGCGCGCCTGCTCCTCCAACTCATCACGCACGATTGATTTATCACTGAGATCAGCAACCTGGGTTTCCCATTGGCTGAGCGACGCATCAGTCGATTGATACGACAGATTGGCTTTATCGAGTGCTGTCTGCTGAACCGCCTGCGCCTCCAACCCGCGTGAACCATGCAGCGCGTTCCAGCCAAAATACCAGGTAATGGCCAGAAAAATGGCTGGCGGCAAAAGTGCCTGTAGCCGCGATTTGAGCGTCTTGAGCAAATTAAATCCTAAACCTCAGGCCAAAAACAAAGGCACGGAAAGTCTGTAGCAAGCGGCCTGGGTTTCGCAAGCAATTTGCGGATATTTATCAATGATTTCCACAGGCGTTTCCAAAAATCGTAAAATGCCACGGTTTTACCTTTTTATCGTCCTGCGTTCGCCATGCTTTGGAACCAGATTACCAATATGAGCTTTGGAGGCTCGATAACATGAAGATGACAAAGACACTTCTCATTGCAAGTATTATTGGTTTTGGCCTGATTGCCAGTCACGCCGCCAAGGCTGATGGTGATGATTATGACCATGGCGGCTATGGAGACCACTACGACCACGCACGCCATGACGGCCAATGGGGTCACGACAGGTGGCGTCATGATGATGACGGATATTATCCACCACCGCCAGCATATTACGCGCCGCCACCGCCGGTGTATTACGCGCCACCGATCATCACCTTCGGTTTCCGTCCTTAAGCTTCAAAAGTTTGCCCAAGTAATTTTTCAAGGCCACTTCACTTCCGGCGGCAGCGACATCAAAATCGCTTCAGTGTTGCCGCCGGTTTTAAGGCCGAAAGTAGTGCCACGGTCATACAGTAAGTTAAATTCCACATAGCGGCCACGGCGGATCAGCTGGGCTTCGCGTTCAGCTGGTGTCCATGGTTCTGCCATCCGGCGCCGTACTATGGCGGGGTAGGCCGCCAAAAACGCCTCACCAACATCACGGGTAAAGGTAAAATCCGCCGCCATGTCACCGGTGTTTAAATAATCATAAAAAATCCCGCCGGCACCGCGTGGCTCATTACGGTGCGGCAGGAAAAAATATTCATCGCACCATTTTTTGAATTTCTCATAATATGTCGGGTCATTTTTATCACAGGCAGCCTGGTAGGCCGCATGAAAAAACGCAGCATCCTCAGTGGCTTGCGGCGTGCCAGGTTGCAGCGGGGTTAAATCACCACCGCCGCCAAACCAGCCATCGCCGGTTACAATCATCCTGGTGTTCATGTGCACAGCCGGCACCCGGGGGCTGCGCAGATGCGCCACCAGGCTGATGCCTGAGGCCCAAAACTGGCCATCATCGGTGGCACCGCGCATCTGTTTGGCAAAATCAGGTGAAAATTTACCTGTCACGGTGGAGACATTCACCCCCACCTTCTCAAACACTTGGCCACGCATCACGCTCATCACGCCGCCGCCGCCTTCGGGGCGCTGCCAGGGGGTGCGGACAAACCGGCCAGGGTTTGGCCCTGCCTCATCCTCAATGGCTTCAAAGGCTTCACATATCCTGTCACGCAAGGCTGCAAACCAAATCGAGACTTCAGGCTTTAAGGTTTCGTGCGGATTGATTTTGGTAATTTGTTGCATGCTATGTTCATAACGCCGAAACTCTGTGTCATCTACTCTTGAATTTTTCTGTCGTTGCGGTCATGCGTGACCCAGTTGCGTCCTTGGGCGTGTCAGGCTTTGGTTAGGTAGGACTATAAATGGCAGATTTAGAGGTTGGTGCAGAAATCAACGAGGTAGAAACCCTTGTAAGGCGCGATTTTTTAAAAATTCTGACCGTTTCAGCAGGTGCCGTAGCGCTTGGGGCCACAGTCTGGCCGTTTATTAACGCTTTGAACCCAACAGCTGATGATCTGGCCATAGCAAACCCCATCATTGAGGTTGGTGCCATTGCCCCAAACAGCGCTGTGCGGGTTATGTGGAACGGCCAGCCGATTTATATTCGCAAACTCACCCCCCAGCAGATTGCCGATAATCTGGCCGTGGTGGCATCTTCATTGCCTGATCCAGCTGATTTTACCAGCCGCGTGAAGCCAGGTTATGAGAGTTTTGTGGTGGTGGTGGGGTTAAATACCGGTATTCCCTGTGAACTTCTGGGCAATAGCCCAACCGATGCACGCGGCCCGGTTGATGGTTGGACATGCCCTTGCGATGGCAGCATTTATGACCCGCTGGGGCGGGTGCGCAGCGGCCCAGCGCCAAATAACCTTGCAATTCCGCGCTTTAGTTTTCTCAACGCCACACAAATTCAGCTCGGTTAAGCAGGAATATATATAATGTCAGACCAAACCAAAACCTGGCTGGGCTCCAGGCTTCCTATCGCGCACAACATTGGCAACCAGTTATCGCGTAAGCCCTTGGCTGCAAACCAGCCATACCTTGCCGCACTGGGTATGTTGATAACCGCCACTTTGTTGTTTTTGGTGCTCTCAGGCGTGGTGCTTTCGGCGTATTATGTCGCTGCGGAGCATCGCGCGTTTCAGTCAATCCAGCTCATCATGCGCGATGTTAACGACGGCTGGTTGATCCGCTCTTTCCACGCCACTGGCACCACCATGCTGTTCGCGGCGGTGTATTTGGCAATTTTCCGGGCCTTGGTCACCGGTAGTTACCGGCTGCCAGGTGAGTTGGTGTGGAGCCTTAAATTGGTATTTTTGTTGTTGATGTTGCTGGTTGGCTATTTGGGCTACGCCATGCAGGACAGCGCGGTTAGTTATTGGAGCCTGCATGGCGTGGTGCAAACCGGTGCTGGTCTGGCAAGCTTTCCGGCTAATATTTTTAACTGGGTGTTTGGTGGCCCCGCCGGCCCTGGCACACTTACCAGGCTTGCCGTGATGCATGGGCTGTTAACATTCATTGCGCTGGGCGTGCTGGCTTTACATTATTTTGCCAAGCAGGCCATTACCCCGCCTGCTGAAAAAACTGTGCCGCTGCACCCGTATTACACCAGCCACCATTTTGTGGCGGCGGGCGTTTATGTGTTGCTATTTGCGGTGCTGGTGTTTTTTGCCCCCCATTTAGGTGAAAACCCCTTGAACCAGGCGCCTGCCAACCCGCTGCTGGTGCCCGCCGTAACAACGCCGCCCTGGTACTTGCTGCCAGCCACCGCCTTAACCCATGCACTGCCGGGCACCAACGGGGGTATTATCGCTTTTATTGCCGCCTTTGCCGTGTTGTTTGGCATGCCCTGGCTGGACCGTTCAGCCCCTGGTGCGCGGCCCGGTTTTTTATACAAGCTGCTGGTGGTTGTTCTGGCACTTGATGTGATTGCCCTTTGCCTGGTTGCTGCCGCCGGGCCATCAACTATCAATGCAGTGTTAACCATTGTTTTTATCGGCTGGTATTTTCTACATTTTCTGGTGCTCACCCCACTCGCCACCGCGCGGGAGTTAAATTGATGAAATTTGGCATTTTTGCTGCCGCTTTATTGGCGGCTCCGCTTGGTTTTGGCGCCACTGCCCATGCTGAAGACACGCTGGTGCCGCTGCATTGGCAGTCCCAAGGTACTTTTGGCTCTTATGACCAAGCTGCCCTGCAACGTGGGTTTTTGGTGTATCAAACTGTTTGCGCCAGCTGCCATTCAGCCAGCGCGGTGCATTACCGTGACCTGACTGCCCTTGGCCTGACCACCGAACAAGTGGCTGACCTGATTGCCAATATAAAGCAGGACAACCAACCCGTTACATTGAACAGCCGCCTGATTGGCGCACTTCCCAAAGCCCAGGCCGCTGCCACGTTTGGCGGCGCGATCCCGCCTGACCTCTCGAACATGGTTGCCGCTAGGCCCAAGGGGGTGGCTTATGTTTACCATTTGCTCACCGGGTACCAGCCTGCCCCCGCTGATGTAACCCTGATGGCGAAGCATTATTACAACGCGGCCTACCCCGGCAACCAAATTGCCATGCCAGCCCCGTTGACGGATAATGCTGTCACTTATGCCGATGGCACCAAGGCCACCACCGCGCAGGAAGCCTCTGATGTCGCGGCGTTTTTGTCTTGGGTATCAGACCCCAACCTTGATGCGCGCCGGCAGATTGGCTTGAGAGCGGTGATCTTCCTGATTTTCCTCACGCTGCTGGCGATCGCTACCAAGCGCAAAATCTGGCGAGACGTGGGGTAGCACGCGATGTCTGAGGTCATCACGCCGGTCATCGGCATCATTGGCGGTTCAGGTCTCTATGATATTGAGGGGCTAACCGATAAGCATTGGGAAAAGGTGGAATCGCCCTGGGGTGAGCCTTCCGATGAACTGCTGATCGGCCAGTTTGAAGGCACCAAGGTGGCGTTTCTGCCTCGTCATGGACGCGGCCATCGCATCTCCCCGTCCGAGCTGAACTACCGCGCCAATATTGACGCGCTGAAGCGCGTTGGTGTGACCGACATTCTCTCGCTCTCGGCGGTCGGTTCATTGAAGGCCGAATTGCCACCTGGGCATTTTGTGATCGTTGACCAGTTCATCGACCGCAGCTTCGCCCGCGCCAAAACATTTTTTGGTACAGGTTGCGTTGCCCATGTTTCAATGGCGCAGCCAGTGTGCCCACGGTTGGGTGATGCGCTGGAGGCTTCGGCCAAGGAACTTGGCCTGCCTGTAACACGCGGCGGCACGTATCTGGTGATGGAAGGGCCGCAATTCTCCACCCTGGCGGAGAGCAATCTCTACCGCTCCTGGGGCTGCTCCGTCATCGGCATGACCAATATGCCAGAAGCCAAATTGGCCCGCGAAGCCGAGATTTGTTACGCAACCGTGGCCATGGTAACTGACTTTGATTGCTGGCACGAGGACCATGACGCCGTAACCGTGGATGCCGTGATCAAGGTTCTGCTCGGCAATGCCGATAAGGCACGCAGCCTGGTTAAAGCGGTGTTACCAAAAATTGGTGCCGAACGCGGGCTATGCCCAGCCGGCTGTGACCGTGCGCTGGAATACGCACTGATCACCGCGCCAGCCGCGCGTGACCCGCAGGCCTTGGTAAAGTTGCAGGCTGTAGCTGGGCGGGTTTTAGCTTAAGCTAAAACCTGCTGCCGCCATTATCCGTCAGCTATAATCAGCCGCGATCGTTTCATCGCCAGCGCGGTCAGGCGCCATGGCATTCAACGGCAAGCTCAACACCGCCGCCACCACAGCGTTAACAACCACTGTGGCCAAAGCAATATAGCTTGGCACCGTGAGGCCAAACACATGGAATGCCCAGATGGCCCCGGCAAAATGATTGAGCGCAACCAGCCAGGTGGCGCTGACGATCCCAATCGCCCAACCCACCAGCAGCGCCCAGCCGTTGAAGAACCGCGTGAACAGGGAAAACACAATCGCCGGGAATGTCTGAATAATCCACATGCCGCCCAACAGCTGCAACTGCACCGCATAGGTGCTGGGGATCACCATAATAAATACCAGCGCACCGACGACCATGAAAATTGAAAATAATTTCGCAACCCGCGTATCAGTCTGCGGGCGGCTGGACGCTACGAATTGCGAATATATATCCCGGGTGAAAATATTCGCTGAAGCAATCGCCATAATGGCGGCTGGCACCAAGGCGCCGATCGCTATCGCGGCAAACGCCACCCCGGCAAACCAGGCCGGGAACGAGTTCAGCACCAGGGCCGGAACCGCAAAGCTCGGGCCATATTGTTTAAAACCGGCGGCGAATTGAGGCATGCTGCTCACACCCGACGCCACCGCCATGAAGCCCATTAGGGCCAGCATCCCCAACAGGAACGAATAGGCGGGCAGGAACACCGCATTGCGGCGGATCACCCGCGGGCCAGATGCACTCAAAATGGCGGTGGTGCTGTGCGGGTACAAAAACAGCGCCATCGCCGAGCCGAGCGCCAGGGTGGCGTAGCCGGTATAAAGCCCGGTGCTGCCAGCCGGAGGGGTTGCCAGCAGCAACTTAGCGGGGGGAATTTTGGCAAAAATGGCGCCAAACCCACCAAGTTCAGCTGGAATCACAACAATCGCGGCGATTACCGTAATATAAATGAGCAGGTCTTTGACAATCGCGATCATGGCCGGGGCGCGCAAACCAGACGTATAGGTAAAGGCAGCCAGCACGCCAAAGGCAAGCATCAACGGTATGTGGCCTGGGATTCCCAAGGCGCCAATAACCGTCTGCATGCCGATAAGCTGCAGCGCAATGTAAGGCATGGTGGCAAAAATGCCGGTAACGCCAATGGCAAGCCCCAGATATTTATTGCCATATCGGCCACGCACAAATTCTGGCCCGGTGATGTAGCCATATTTATGCGCCACTTTCCATAATTTTGGGAACACCACATACAGGATAGGATAGCAAACAATCGTGTATGGCAGGGCAAAAAAACCAATCGCGCCAGCCCCGAACATCAGTGCCGGAATCGCAATGAAAGTATAGGCGGTATAAATATCGCCGCCGATCAAGAACCAGGAAATCAAGGTGCCAAAGCGCCGCCCACCGAGGCCCCATTCTTCAATTTGGCTCATATCCCCGGCATTCCAGCGCGCCGCACTAAAGCCGAGCAAAATCACAAAGCCGATCAGCGCCAGGAAGATAATCGTGGCAATAGGGTAAGTCATTTGCCGTCCCTTTTATTGTCTTCAACGACAAACACCACAAAGGTCAGCAGCGCGCAGACCGGCACAATCAGCATCTGATACCAGTAGAAAAACGGAAAGCCGAACAGGCTGGGCTCCGCCTGGTTAAAAAACGGCACCGCCAATGCCAGCACAAAAACAGCAATAAGCAGCCATCTGATCATGTTTCCCCCCCCCCAAGGCGTTCTTATGTAATTTTTTACCATTGGTATTTAAAAATTTAAACTGTCCCCGCTGGATCGCGTGCGCGGCAGTAACCGGGTGTTCAGGCTACCAGTTCAAGGCGCGGCATCGGTTTCTTGATCGCCGCCAGCAGCGCACGCACCTCAGTACGGGCCGCCACATGCGAAAGACCCATAGCAATGCCGATATTAGCCTCACGCACATCCATCAAGGTCAGACCTTGCAGATATAACTCCCGGAAAATCACCCGCTCGCCAAAGCCCTTCAGGGTACGAAACCCAATTCGCTTGGCGAGTAAGTCCAAAGATTCCCCCACGTCGCGCTTGTTACGTGCCTCCGAACTCGCTAGCCGGTTGCGCATCACAATCCAGTCAATCCGGCCACGGTCCATGCTAAAACGGTTCTTGCGGGCCTCCCACACCATTTCAGAATAAATACTGGGGTTTACAATGTCATGATTCTCCGGATCGACTTTTGCCAGCATCGAGAAATCAACAAAACTATCATTGATCGGAGTGATCAAGGTGTCAGCATGGGCATGGCCATAGCGCGAGAGATAGGTGTCAGCCCCCGGACAATCGACCACAATAATCTCACAATCGCTGGCCAGCCCGTTAAACGCCTCATCAAACCGGCTGCGCTCCTCGGCCTCAGCCTCTAACCGGTTATCAGCCACGCTGCGGTGCACAGGGCTAAACCGTGGCATTGGCAGCGAAATGCCTTTACTGGCTATAAAATGTTCGCGCCCCGCCAAGGTGCCCGCCAGCGTGCCTTGCCTGGCATCAAGGTCCATGGCGCCAACGCGGTAACCCTCACGCAGCAGCCCGACAATAATGTGAATGGCGGATGTGGATTTACCCGAGCCACCCTTCTCATTGCCAAGCACGATGACGTTAGGCTTGGTCGCCGCGGTGATGGTCGCCATGCAAAAAACTCCGACTCGGGTATTATTGCAGTTTATACGATGCGCGCCACCGCCGGGAGACTATTATTTGCCCGTTAAAATCCGGTCCACCAATTCACGCACGGTTGGGATAAACCCGTTGGAATAATACGGGTCAGAGGCGAACCGGTAGGCGTTATGCCCTGCAAACATCAGGTTATCCTCAAGGGCTGCCTCATCTGCAGGGTCAGCGTGGGCAATATTCTGCAGGGTTTTTTGGATGCAGAAGCTGCGCGGGTCTGCTTTTTTGCCGTTATCAAAATCCGGGCCTTCCTGTGACCAGTTGGAAAAGCGGCATTGGGTCAGGCAGCCCATGCAATTCACCTGGTCACGATGAATTTCCTCAGCCTTCTCAGGGGCTACAAAAATCAGCGTGGAGTCGGGCGTGCGCATTGCTTCAATAAAGCCGGCATCTTCCCAATCCTTCGCCCGCGCGTAGTCCGGCGCGGTTAGATACACCACTCGCTTGCGTGCCCCAACGCCATATTCCACGAGATGCTCGCCAACCGGCTCGGTAGTGAAAGCCACCTGCCGGTCGGAACGCGCCCGCAGTTCCTTGATGAAGTCGTTATTGACCGCCGAGGAATAAAACCCGGTGGGGGAAAATTTATTGAGGAACACGTCGCCCTGCTTGAGCTTGAGCAAACGCTGCTTCCAGCCATCGCTGATCGGGCTTTCCTTGGTCAGCAGCGGGCGGGTACCAAACTGGAAGGCAATCGGGCCCAGCTCGGGATTGTCGATCCAGTTTTCCCATTCTTCCAGCGCCCAGACACCACCAGCCATAATGATGGGTGTTTCACCCAGACCGAACTCACGCATGATTTTGCGCAACGCCAAAACACGCGGATAAGGGTCTTCAGGTTTTTGCGGGTTCTCACTGTTGGAAAGGCCATTATGACCACCCGCCAACCATGGGTCTTCATACACAACCCCGCCAAGCAGGTGGGAAACCTTGGAATAGGCGCGCTTCCAAAGAGCCGAAAAAGCACGGCCCGAGGAGACGATAGGATAGTAATGCACGTTGAATTTAGCAGCGATCTCTGAGAGCCGGTAAGGCATGCCAGCACCGCAGGTGATGCCAGTTACAATGCCCTTGGTGCGCTCCAAAATGCCAGTAATCACTCGCTCGGCACCCCCCATCTCCCATAATATATTGGCGTGAATCCGGCCCTTGCCGCCTGAAATATCGTACGAGCGCCGTGCCTGCGTCACCCCGCCCTCAATCGCATAGGCAACCAGTTCCTCATGGCGCAACCGCCGGGTAGCGCCATGATATTCTTGAGGGATTGCAACACCATGCACATCATAGCTATCGGCATTCACGGCGCTGAACGTGCCAACGCCGCCGCCCGCGGCCCAGTGGCCGGATGTAATACCATTTGATACCGCAACACCCTTGCCACCTTCAACCAATGGCAAAACCTCAGTGCCGCCCATACGGATGGCATTTATTAGTTTCATAGCTTTTAAACCCTAATATACTGGCCGGAACCGTTTTCCGGCGGCCGTAACACGCTAAATCACGAATACTATTACCAGATTGACACACGGCGTGAAGTGGCCGGAACATCAATTCTCCGTTCTCCCGGGCATATACCGGCTGCACTTACCCAGTTGCAGCCATGCTGGTATATGGCTGCATGATATTAAGCGCCGGTTTACAAGCCTTGCTGCTGGCCTTCCCGGCTCTGTTCTCGATCGTCAATCCGCTGGCTGGCGCCATCATTTTCAACGAGGTCACCGGCACCCAGACGCACGCGGAGCGCGTTACCCTCGCCCGCAAAGTCGCAATATACTCCACCATGACGATGCTCGTCGCCCTTTGGGGCGGCAGTTATATCCTTAGCTTTTTTGGTATTTCACTCAACGCATTGCGAATTGCAGGCGGCATCGTGGTCTCGGTACGGGCCTATGAGATGCTCACCACCCCCGGAGTGCCGATACAACGTAAGGAGGAGCAAGCCGCAACCCTTGGGCGTACGGGCGGTAGTTTATCAGGCTATGCATTTTTTCCTCTCACCATGCCCTTCACCACCGGCCCCGGCACCATCGCGGTGGCGGTGTCTCTGGGCACCGAGCGGCCCGAAGGCTGGCTCAACACCATGATATTTTTCACCGGCGCCTCGCTGGCCGTGCTGAGCATGGCTCTCATCATCTGGATTCTCTACAGCACCGCCGACCATGTTACCGATGCGCTGGGCAATGTCGGGCGGCAGGTGGTTTCACGTATCGCTGCGTTTTTATTGCTCGGCATCGGCGTCCAGATCGTCCTCTCCGGCGCCATTCCGGTGCTGCATACAGCCCTCAGCCCTTGATGAACCAATAGCCAAACAGAATATTTTCATACCATGACTCGCGGCGAAGACGTGGGCAACGCAGTGCCCGCACGCGGCTTGAAACACTGCCGGAAAGCGCCGTCGCGATCATGGCCAGATCAGACCGCGCCGCCAGCGACAATGATAATTCAGCGCCCGCCAAGGCACGCGCATGCCGGCGCATGGTGGTCATAAAAACATAGGGGCCACGCTGCAATGCCGCCATCGCCCGCTTCGGCAGCGGCTGCGACCGGCCGATCAAATTTTTCTTATGCAGTCGGTATAAAATTTGTGGCTCGGGGTCGAAAATAACCTGGCCGCCACAGGCCGATATCACGATATAGCTCCACCAATCATGCAGCGTAGCCTCAGGCGCTGCTGTGGCCACCACCAGCGTTGCCGCTGCCTGATTCATCACCAGCGTGTTACCATTGGCAATGTTCTGCGTCAGACATGCCGGAAACTCTTTCCCCGAGTGCAACGCCGAAAGCCGATGGCCGCGCAATTGCTGATCTACCAAAAATTGCCGCGCGCAATAAAGCACCGGACCATCGCCCGCCGCAGTTACCTGACGTACCGCGTTGGATAATTTATCCGGCAACCAAACATCATCCTGGTCTGCAAACGCCACCATCGCGTAGGACGTGGCCCGCGCCAACAACCCCAGAAAACTTGCCGGTGCGCCGTAATGAACACCAGAATCGGCCAGTTCGATGCAGCGCGCCTCACCAATTTTTTGGGCAAAACCACGCATGATTGCTACGCTATCATCGGATGAGCCGTCATCGCGCCAGAGCAGCCGCCAATTGGTAAAACTCTGGGCCGTGAAACTGGCCAGCTGCTCTTCGAGATACAACGCGCCATTGAAGGTTGAGAGCAAAATGGCAATGGAATCGCTCATGGCGGGGGCGCGTCCATTGCAATTAAAGCCGAGATAATGGGCGGTAGCGAGGCCTGCCAAGCAGGCAAGCTTACACCAAAAGTCTTGGTTATCTTACTGCAATCAAGCCGGGAATCCACTGGCCGGCGAGCTGGGGTCGGCCAATCGGCCGTGGTGATGGGCGTAACGGAGGGGCGCGGAAAACCAGCCGGCGTGGCTGCAAAAATTGCTTGCGCAAAGCCATACCAGCTCGTCTCGCCACTACCGGTAGCATGATAAATACCACGGTAAGCCGGCTGCCAGCCGCTGGTTTGTACAATACTTACAATATGCAAAATTGCCGCCGCTAAATCCGGTGCCGCTGTCGGCGTACCGCGCTGGTCAGCCACCACCCGCAGGGCATTGGTTTTATGGGCAGCATTCAGCATGGTGCGGGCAAAGTTTTTGCCATACGCCCCATAAACCCACGCCGTACGCACTATAATTGCTTTGGCTGCGGTGGCTAAAATTGCCGTCTCACCATCACGCTTGGTGCGGCCATAAACGCCGGTGGGGGATGGTACATCATCCTCCGTGTAAGGCTGGCCTTTATTACCATCAAAAACATAATCAGTTGAGACATGAATCAACGGAATGCCCGCTGCCGTGCAAAGTGCCGCCAGTTGCAACGGCCCGGTATGGTTGCCAGCCTTTGCGGCCTGTAAGTTAGTTTCAGCGGCATCTACCGCCGTGTAAGCCGCCGCGTTAACAACCAACCAGGGCTGCGCGGCGGCAAAACAGGCTGCCACACTTTGGGGATTTTCAAAATCAAATTGCGGGCGGCTAACCGCGCTAAACGCCAAGCCACGCTGGGCCGCCAACCCTTGCAACGCATGGCCCAACTGGCCCGACCCACCAGTGATAAGAATGCCACTCACAGGCTGAACCACGCATCGCAATCGCCCAGACGCGGCAGAATTTTATCCTTATCAGATAATATTGCGCCATCAGCCGTAACCGGCCAGGGCAGTGCTAAATCAGGGTCATTCCAAATCACAGCGCGCTCAGACTCGCGGTGGTAACCAGCGGTGACTTTATAAATCACCTCTGTATCAGCTTCGAGGGTGCAAAACCCATGCAAAAACCCACCGGGGATCCATAATTGCTGCCAGTTTTCGGCACTCAGCACCGCCGCGGCATACTTCCCGAACGTTGGTGAACCGCGCCGCACATCCACCGCTACATCCCAGATTGCGCCGCGGGTAACCCGCACCAATTTACCCTGAACCGCCGGCGCAACCTGGCAATGCAAGCCACGCACCGTGCCTACATCACGTGAGAGGCTTTGGTTGTCTTGCACAAAACGCTCAGTAAACCCTGCCGCCGCCAGTTTCGCCTCATTCCATGTTTCTGAGAAAAACCCCCGGTTATCGGCAAACTTCGGTGGCGTAATCAACAAAACATCTGGAATATTGAGCCGCTCAATATGCATTATTGATGCGTCCCATCAGCGATGTCGGTTAAAATTTTACCAAGCTCGGTTTTGCCAATCAGCTTGGCGCTCGCACGCAGCGCATCAGCGTTGATATATTTCATGCGAAACGCAATCTCCTCGGGGCAGCCAACCAAATTGCCCTGCCGAGACTGGATGGTTTGCACAAATGTAGCGGCCTGCAACAATGAATCTGGCGTGCCAGCATCTAGCCAGGCGGTGCCACGGCCCAGACGCTCCACATGCAGTGAACCATTGTTGAGGTACCAATGGTTGATGTCGGTAATCTCAAGCTCACCACGGGCTGATGGTTTTATTTGTTTGGCAACATCGCTGATCCGCGCATCATAAAAATACAAACCCGTTACAGCCCAGTTGGACTCTGGTTTTAGCGGCTTTTCAACAATATCAACCGCCTTGCCATCAGCACCAAACGAAACAACACCATAACGCTCCGGGTCACGCACCTGGTAGGCGAATACGGTGGCACCTTCCGGCCGGGCACTGGCAGAGCGCAACAGGGTTGAAAGATGGTCGCCATGAATTAAATTATCGCCAAGTGCTAACGCACAAGAATCACCGGCAATCCAGTCCTCGCCGATTAAAAACGCCTGCGCGATCCCTTCCGGCTTTGCCTGCTCAGCATAGGAAATTCGAATCCCCAGATGCGAACCATCATGAAATAATCTTTGAAACTGCGGCAAATCGGCTGGCGTAGAGATCACCAGCACTTCCCTGATCCCGGCCAGCAGCAAAGTGGATAACGGATAATACACCATCGGCTTGTCATAAACCGGCAGCAATTGCTTGGATGTAGCCAGCGTGGTGGGGTGCAGCCTGGTGCCGGAGCCACCTGCTAATAATATACCTTTCCTGATCATGCTGCGGTTCCTAAACGCTGACCATGGTATTTTTTCGCACGAATGGCCTGCCACCAATCCCGATGCGCCAGATACCAATCAATTGTGGCGGCCAAGCCGGTTTCAAAATCATGCGTGGCGTGCCAGTTCAGGCTGGTCTCAGCGTATGATGGGTCAATCTCGTAGCGGAAATCATGGCCAGGCCGGTCTTGCACAAAATGGATCAGACGCTCCCGCGCCCCGTGCGGGCTAGGTAACTTCTGGTCAACAATAGCACAAATTTCTTTGACAACTTGCAGATTATTGCGCGGCTGGCGTGCGCCGATGCAATAATTTTGCCCCACCTCCCCGGCTTCTACAATTTTCACCAAAGCTTTGGCATGGTCATCCACAAACAGCCAATCACGCACATTGGCACCATCACCATACACTGGCAGCGGGTGTTCTTGCCATCTCCATAGACAGGCAGCGGCTTTTCCTCGATCGCGTTGATGATCATCAAGGGAATCAATTTTTCCGGAAACTGCCAGGGGCCGTAGTTATTGGTGGTGTTTGAAACAATCACCGGCAAGCCATAGGTATGATACCAAGCGCGTACCAAATGGTCAGATGAGGCTTTGGTGGCTGAATAAGGGCTGCGCGGGTCATAGGCTGTTGTCTCATCAAAAGCCGGGTCACCCGCTTCAAGTGCTCCAAACACCTCGTCAGTTGAAATATGATGAAAGCGGAATTTTTTCTGTTGCGCGGGTGGCAAATTACCAAAATAATCGCGCGCCGCTTGCAGCAGCGTAAACGTGCCTACCACGTTGGTTGTCACGAAATCAGCCGGCCCGTCGATTGAACGATCAACATGACTTTCAGCCGCCAGATGCATAACAGCTTCTGGTTGAAATTCATCAAACGCGCTTTTGACAGCCGCCGCATCGGTAATATCCGCGACCAGGAGTTTATGCCGGAGATGATGGCTGCTCGCCTCAAGTGCCGCTTCTGAGGCGGCATAAGTCATTTTATCGTAATTGAGGACAGTATGTTCCGTGTATTGCAAGATATGGCGGATGACAGCCGAGCCGATAAAGCCACAACCTCCCGTTATAAGCAGTCTCATCCGGTATGCACCATTCTCTAGCCGTTCAATCAGTGGCTTGGTTTAATCAGACCTTAGGTTTACGCGCAATAACGGGCTTCGCCCCGCGCACTGATTTAATCTCACGTTGATTCGCCGCTTTCGATACAGAAAATGATTTTTCAACGTCCCGCAGGTAGTTTTGTTGTTTTGTTCTAAAATGCGCGTTCAAGCCGCATTTTTCTGCCGATATCTTCTGCATTCGCCGGATTTCATCCAGATGCCGTTCGGTGTCAGCAGTTTGCGTAGCACTATCAGCATGGCGCCGGTGACGATTCAGCGGTGCCGCAACGTAAGCCACTCTGCCCTTTCCGTGCGTCAAAGCCTCAATATACAGCCGCCAGTCACCGGCAATTTTCCAATCCTGCAACGATTCGCTGCAGCGCTGCAGCGCCTCCAGCAATATATCGCGGCGCCATACCACCGCGCTCACGTTATAAATGAGGTTTTGTATCGCAAGGCATTGCCGGGCAAAATCACCCGCGGGCCAAACACCTGAATTGCCCAGCATCGCAGCCCCGGCAGCATGATATTGGCTTTGATAATTGGGCGCGATCAACGCGCCGGCAACATCGATCATCGCGCTGTCCGAAAACCCCAGCAGCACATCCTCAGCACTCGCCATCGCCTCGATCACCCGGCTGAGAAATTGTGGATCACAATCATCATCAGCTTCAGCAATCCATACATACTCACCACTGGCGGCGGCCACGGCACTTTGCCATTGCAGCAGTATCTGGCCGGCATTTTGTAAGTTCGCCAGGATTTGCAATTCCCTGCCCTGTTCGGCTGCGACCGCCTTTGCCAAAAGGCGCGAGTCATCGCTTGACCCATCATCAACAAACAGAATTTCCGCTACCGGGTATGTTTGAGCAAATACCGAATTTAGACGCTGCTTTAAATATTTGGCATAATTGTAATTTACCACACAAACGCTGACCGTTTTCAAATCTGGCTGCGCAAGGCACAATAAATTTTGGGCGTAACGTGCCGCTGAAAAAATCTCCTCGGCCAGCTTAATCAACCGGGGCCGATTCTGCTCCAGAGTGTCATGGTGCAACAATCCGGCAAGCTTGTCTCTGAAATCTTCCAGGTTGCCATATTCGGCCACCACGCCAGCCGCATACTGGCGCAACATCTCGGGCGTGCCACCAGATTTATCGAAAGCCACTACCGGCACACCGCAGGCAATGGCTTCCATCGCCACCGTCGGGTATGGGTCCTCCCGTGAGGTTAACGCATAAACATCAGACGCAGCATAATATTTCTCGACATCATCATTAAAACTGACCCGCAAAAACCGGCCCGTCGTAACAGCTGCGGCCAGTTCATTTGCCAAATGGGCCCGCAACAGCGGCTGAATTTCACCGACCCATAAAAAATACACATCATCGCGCGCTGATAAAAAATATCTCGCCGTTTGCAAAAACAAATCAAACCCTTTTCGCAGATCAGCAAACCCGACTCCCAGCACCAAAAAACCTGTGTCCGGCACGCCGAAAGCACGCCGCACCTCAGACCTGGCTGATGGCGAATATCTGATTTTTTTATAGTTCCCCTGCGGCAAAATCATTGCGTTATCAGGTTTAAATTGCAGCGCCTCACAAAAACGCTGCTTTGGATAGGCGGCGGGAAACACCACGCGCCGCGCCGCCAAGGCGCCGAGCTTGGCCTGCATCTGCAAATTATACTCGGTCAGTAGATTTGGCATTTCATGGATCAGTAATGTCACCGCCATGCCGCGCGCCGCTAAAGTAGGTACCAGTCTGGCCGAGGCGGCGCTGTTGACAATGGCTGTGCGAATACCCAATGCGGCATAGCGATCAAGCAAACCCGCAATCATGGCCTTGTCATTCGTCAGGCTCACATTGGCAGTTTTCTGAAACGCCGGTAGCAAGGCGCCGGGGCCAAGCAACAGCACATGCACGTCAATTCCACAAACCTGGCTGTAGTGCTGTGCCAGATAAAGCAGGTTTAACTGCGCACCGTGCGGATGAGCATCATGCCCGATCATCAGCAGTGCGGCTTTAGCGTGCGATGCGGTTTCGCAAATCGCGCGGCCCGTGGCATTCAAAAACGCCGCGCCAAAATGCACGTCAGGCTCTAAAAACGCGCCTTCTGCCCATTCATTCCAGGCATTCACGCAAACCACCGGCTCACCATAGAACGGCTGCGCATTAGCCTGCGTTACCAAAGCCGTCAGCCAAGCCTGATATTTTGCCGGAGTGCTGCCATGCAGCACCAACCCCTTACCCTCGCGGCGCGGATCATTATCCCAGCCGGGCGCTATGGTTTTGATCAGCGGATAATCCGGACGCGCCACCGCCAGCGAGGCTGCCGCGACATCCTCATATTTATAAACCCTGGCCGTAAACTCAGGGTCAAATAAATCCAGCCGGTCATTCACCGGCACCAGCTCGTCAGCAATCTGATGGGGCGGAAACTCCACCGCGCCATCCAGCCCGTAGGGCGTGGGGTTCGCATCACCCAGGCTCTGCACCATCACAATAGTAGGGGTTTCGCCGTGGTTCTTTTCAAACAATACCCGCCACGCAGCAATCCGCCGTGCCGCATCCGGGATTAGTGCTACCCGATAGATCATCAATAACGGCCGCCCCTTGATGCGAATATAACGATGATCCGCAAACAACCCGGCAAAGCAAGCAATCAGAGCTTCATCATCACTCTCACGATATTCCTGCGCCAGCAAAACCTCGCGCTCCAGCCCATCCCAGCGGCGTGTCCAATTTTCGTTGGCCCAGCTGACGCAAAATGGAAAAACCAAGGCCTGATGCGCAAGCAACATATTCAACGGTGCATCAAGCAGCCGCTGGCGATTGAACCAGTAGAAGTGAAATACAAAGCCACTAAGCCCGGCACCTTGCGCCAGCGCGATTTGCTTGGCTAAAATCTCAGGGTTATCAGCTGCGTAAAATCCCAGATCACGCGGCACACGCGGCTGCAAATGCCCGGCAAAACGTGGCAAGCCGCGCGCCAGATTCGTCCAATCAGTAAAGCCCTTGCCCCACCAGGCATCGTTTTGCGGCACCTGATGAAACTGCGGCAAGTAGAACGCCAGCAGTTTCGCCCGCCGCTTGGCCTGCGCGGGTACCGCAGAGACATCCTCGAACATGGCACCCGGCCGCGTGGCGTGCTTTACCGCACCCGGAATAAGCTTCTCATGCTCTGGCCTGGCCGGAAAAAACGCCCCCTCGCCCCGGTTGGCCAGATAATGCAGCAGCGGGTTTAGCCCGCCCAACACCGCGCCGTAGCGGGCGGTATAAAACCGCATGTCAAATTCCGCTGCCGGGTTACGTGCCTCGGCGGCCCCGAACGCCAGAAAATGCTCAAACGGATCAGAACCCGCTGTTGCCACATCCGGATTATTTTCAAGGTAATAAACCGGGTCAAACATCGGCACCGGCGCCACCTCGCCGGTGAACCGCCGGCCCAGAAAATGCTTCAACGCTGTCTCATCCGCCGGAACCTGGTACTGCTCACGGTACCATGAAACATGGAAATACGCGCACGGATCCCGGCCTTCCTTGTCGCCATGCGTCACATAATGCAGCAGCGGGTTCAGCCCGGCGCGAGCAACATCCTGATTGACCGCCAGATAATACGCCGGATCGAAATAAGGGTTCGGAAAATCCCCCTCCCGCCAGCCGATTTTGCAAAAATAGCCAAGCGCGCCAGCGCTTGTATCAGTCGGCAGGCGGCCTAGTTCAGGGTGCCGCTCGACGTACCAATCCGCCAGAAACAGCCCACTCGCATGGATATAAGCCATTTCGGCCTGCATATACTGTTCTGAAATCGACATCACATTCCCTGCATGGATGCGCTCATCATGCCGGAATGTGCCAGTGCCGTCTAATCCATAACGGCGTGACCGGGGGGTGCCGGTGCATTGTCAGCGGTCAGCGGCTTATGCATCAGCAACAGGCAGGCCACCGCCGGAATGGTGGTGAGCAGCATCAGTTTATAATCATCCACATAGGCAATAATCTGCGCCTGGGTGTTGACCAGACTATTCAGCAAAGAGGCTCCGCCCGGCGAGGCCGGATTCAGCATTTTGCTCACCGCCCCGCCACCCTGCAAAGGCCGGGTAAAGGGTGTAATGAATTGCGCGAGGACCGAATGCTCAACCTGGCTCTGGCGGTCCAGCAAAGCCGAGGTAATGGAAATGCCTATGGCACTGCCAACATTACGAACCAGGCTGAGCAAACCCGTACCCTGGGTGCGCAACGCCGGTGATAATGTGTAAAACGCCACCACCTGCAACGGCACAAACACAAACCCCAAGCCCGCGCCCTGGATGATAATGGTGGTCGTCATGTAGCCCACGGAAACATCCGGGGTCCAACCTTCCAGCATATGGATTGAGAGGCCCAGCATCCCATATCCCACCAGCATGATCGCCCTTGGGTCCAGCTTATTGGTTAGTCTTCCGGCGATCATCATCGCACCCATCGTACCGATGCCGCGCGGCGCCATAATCAAACCCGCGGTCGCCACCGGATAATTGCCGAGATTTTCAAGGTATGGCGCCAGCAGGGCGGAGGAGGCGAGCAAAATCATGCCCACCGAAAACATCGTAATCAACCCGGCATTCAGGTTCATGTCACGGAAGGCCGCACGCGGAATAAACGGGTCCTTTGCTGTCAACATATGAACAACGAACAAATAAAACCCCAGGCCAGCCAGTATCGCGGCAACAACAATTTCAGGATTACCAAACCAATCAAGTTCCTCCCCACGGTCGAGCATAATCTGCAGCGCCGCCAACCCTAATGCGAGCACGCCAAATCCCAGCCAATCAAACCCTCCGGTGGCCGCCTGTTTCACCCGCGGCATCAAAAACAACAAACCCAGCACAGCAATGATACCAAACGGGAGATTCACGAAAAACACAAAGCGCCAATTATAATAATAGGTCAGGTAGCCGCCCAGGGTCGGCCCCAAAATGGGCCCCACCATAACCCCCATACCCCAGACTGACATCGCCATCCCGCGCTGCTCAACAGGGTAGATGTCCAGCATGGTAGATTGTGACAGCGGCACCAACGCCGCGCCAAAGCAACCTTGCAAAAACCGGTAAACAACCATCTGCACCAGCGAATCCGCAATGCCACACAGCATCGAGGTCACCGTGAAACCCACCAGACAGGCGATGAACAGATTCTTGCGGCCAAACCTTGCCGCCAGCCACCCAACGGGCGCCGTCATAATGGCCGCGGCAATCACGTAGGATGTGAGTACCCAGGTAATTTCGTCATATGACGCTGAGAGACTGCCCTGCATATAGGGCAATGCCACATTGGCGATGGTGGAATCCAGGGCCTGCATCAAAGTCGCGATCATCAAGCAAATGGTGATCAACGTCCGATGCGGCGTTTCCACCAAGGCGGGACCCGGCATTAGAACAGATCCGACAAATGCCGATGGTGATTGGTATCAATCGAAATTTCGGCACTCATGCCATCGCGCAGCACAAACCCATGCGGGCCGCCTGATTTGATTTGCACCCGCAGCGGAATCCGCTGCACCACCTTCACCCAGTTACCTGACGAATTCTGCGCCGGCAGAATGGAAAATTCCGAGCCGCTGGCAGGGCTGATGCTTTGTACCTCGCCAGTCCATTTTTTACCTGGATACGCATCAACGGTGATATCCACGCTCTGGCCCGGCTTCACCCAGGTTAAATCACTCTCTTTCGGTTGCGCTGTCACCCATATATCAGTGTCGGAAACCAACCCGAAAGCCGCTGTGCCAGCCGGCAGAAACATCCCCGGCTGCAACTGTTCCACCATCGTCACGGTGCCGGAATAAGGTGCCCGCACAATGCTGTGGGCCTGTTGGAGCTTGGCGTTATTCAACTGCGCCAGGGCCGATTGATATTCCGGGGTCTGGGTGGGGTCGATGTTGGGGTTATTAGCCAATTTTGCCAGTTGTACGCCGGATAAATCCTGCAGTTGCGTCAGCTTCGATTGATCAGCTGCCAGCTTATAGCGTGCATCATCGTAAGTCGCCCGAGTGACGCCGCCCGCGCCGACCACCGAGGCATATTTTGAGAGATTCGACTGATCATCCTGGATTTGAATCCGCTGTGCGGCAATTTCATCGACCGCCTCGGCATAGCCACGCTTGGCCGATGCCACATCCAATTGAGCCTGCGCCAGCTGCGCCTGCGCCGCCGCTACCGCGATATCAAACTGTGCCTGACCAAGCTTGAACAAAACCTGCCCAGCCTCGACATGCTGATTATCCTTCACGTCCACGTCTGACACCAGCCCTGAGACATCGGTGGAAAGTGAGACCTTCGCCGCATCCACATAAGTATCATCCGACGACACATACTGACCGCCAAACAACCAGAAAATTAACGAGATGATCAAAACGACCAGCAAACCGCCCAGCATCAAAACGGGTCGCAACAGCTTAATGCGGTTGGCCCGGCGGAACCCGGCATTGCTGGTATTCCTTGGCACGGTGTTGGTCTGAGACATTACGCAACCTCCTTGATCGTGCCAGGCGGCACTTGCGGCATATTCAACAAATTGACCTTCATCTGATTCAATCCGGCGAGCATGGCCTCTCGCACTTCGTCGGGCATCCCGGCGCCGATCTCCGCCGCCAACGCCCGCTTCAGCACCGCCAGTTCTTGCAAAACCGGTTCGGCGGCAGGCAACAGATGCAACCGCCAGATCCGCCGGTCCGCCGCATCCGCCCGCCGCTCGATCAAACCGCTCGCCGCCAGCCGGTCCACCAGCCGCGCCACAGAAATCGGCTCCACCTCCAGCAAATCGGCAATTTCCTTCTGCGAGAGACCGGGGTTCCGGGCCAACCGGGAGAGCAACGCCCATTGCGCCCTGGTCACGCCATGTGCGCTGGCACGTCGATCCACCTCAACCCGCAGCATCCGGGCGACGTCGTGCAGCAGGAACAGTAAATCATGGCTGGGGTGCTGGCTCATCACGGCGTATATAATAAGCATGCTTACGGATTTTTACGATATCGCCGCATTACAATTCTGCCCCCTTAAAAATGCTTGGCGGCAGTCTCTAAACAGTCATATGCTCAGCTTAACAATAACCGGAGAACGCATATGCCCGAGCCTATTTTGCCGATCCTCGAAGCCATGAAAGCCAGCCATGCGCTGCATCTGGAGCGGCTGCTCAAATTCAAGGAGGCCGGTGGCAAGCTTGACGACGACCCCAACCACGAGACCATCGAGGAGTTGATCAACCGTGAGCGGCTCGCCGTCAGCCGTTTCGCCTCCTCCATCGAGCATATGAGTAAAGTACAAGCCTGAATCAAAAAGGCCCGGAAATTCCGGGCCTTTTTAATCATTCTGAGCGTCTGACCTAAGCCACCGGTTGACGCTTAGTGGTTAAGCGCCTGCACGATTTCTTCGGTCATCTTCTTGGCATCACCAAACAGCATCATTGTGTTATCGCGGAAAAATAGTTCATTATCCACGCCAGCATAGCCTGAAGCCATCGAGCGCTTCACGAACAGCACAGTTTTGGCTTTATCAACCTCCAGAATCGGCATCCCAAAAATCGGGCTCGCCGGGTTGGTTTTGGCTGCCGGGTTGGTAACGTCATTCGCGCCGATTACATACACCACGTCCGCGGTGGCGAATTCGTTGTTGATCTGCTCAAGCTCGAACACTTCATCATACGGCACGTTGGCCTCCGCCAGCAGCACGTTCATGTGCCCAGGCATACGGCCCGCCACCGGGTGAATGGCGTATTTCACTTCCACATTGTCTTTCTTCAGCGTGTCCGCCATTTCACGTAGCGCATGCTGGGCCTGCGACACCGCCATGCCATAGCCCGGCACAATGATGACCTTCGAGGCATTCTTCATGATGAAAGCCGCATCTTCCGCCGAGCCGATCTTCACCGCTTTATCGCCGGCCGGACCCGCCACTGCCGCTTCACCACCGGTGCCGAACCCGCCTAGGATCACGTTGAAGATGCTGCGGTTCATGCCTTTGCACATAATATAAGACAGAATGGCACCCGAGGAGCCCACCAGCGCACCGGTCACGATAAGTGCCAAGTTTCCAATGGTGAAGCCAATGCCCGAAGCCGCCCAGCCCGAATAGGAATTCAGCATCGAGACCACCACCGGCATATCGGCGCCGCCGATCGGGATGATGAGCAAAAAGCCGATGGCGAGCGCCAAAACCGCCACCATCCAGAACACTATTTGGCTGCCGCCCGAGACGATGAACGCCACGATAAGCACCAACAGTAATATCCCAAGCCCCAGATTGATCTGGTGCTGGCCCTTAAAAGTGATCGGCGTGCCCTTCATCAGCGCCTGCAACTTCGCAAACGCAATGAGTGATCCGGTGAAGGTGATGGCACCAATCGCGAGGCCGAGCGACATCTCGATCAGGCTCTCAACATGAATATTGCCCGGTGTGCCGATGCCAAAGCTCTCCGGCGCATTCAATGCCGAGGCCGCGACAAACACCGCGGCCAGACCGACCAGTGAGTGGAAAGCCGCAACAAGCTGCGGCAGCGCGGTCATTTTAATCCGAAGTGCCGCAACCGTACCGATGGAACCGCCAATGGCGACCCCCAACACGATAATGAACACGCCACCAAGTGACATGCCGCCGTGCAAAAGCGTGGCGACAATGGCGATACCCATGCCGATGACACCCATCTGGTTGCCACGGCGCGATGTTAAGGGGTGAGACAGGCCGCGCAGCGCCAGAATGAAAAGGACAGCGGCGACCAGATAGGCAAAAGCAGTAAATGACTCGTTCATGTGGGCGTTTGCCTTATTGCTTCTTGCGGAACATCGAGAGCATGCGGTTGGTCACCACAAAGCCGCCGAAAATATTAACACTCACCAGCACCACCGCCAGGAAGCCGAAGCTATGCGCGGCGAAGTTGCCGTGCAGCCCGGCTGCCAGCATGGCGCCCACGATGATCACCGAGGAAATCGCGTTGGTCACCGCCATTAAAGGTGAGTGCAACGCCGGGGTGACGTTCCACACCACATAATAACCAACGAAAATCGCCAACACAAAAATGCTGAACAAATACACAAACGGTGCCGCCGGTGGGGCGTGCTGGGCAGCAATTGCCGCCACACCCGCTGCGTTCTGGGCAAGAATAGATGCCTGGTGGGCTAAGTCTGCCGCCTGGCTGGCAAGATCAGTGGGGGTCATTTCAGAGTTCCTTAATTACGCGGCAGCGGCCGGCTGAAAATTCGGGTGGATAATCTGCCCGCCTTTGGTCAGCAGCACGCCTTTAATAATATCGTCGGTTTCCACCAGCTTGGGTGCCTTGGCTTCTTTATCCCAGAAGGTGGTGATGAAGGTGAGCAGGTTGCGGGCGTAAAGCTGGCTTGCCGCCACACCAATGCGTGAGGGCCAGTTGCGGTAACCCAAAATCCGTACACCGTTCTCAGTGACAATTGACTCGCCAGGCACGGTGGCGGCGCAGTTGCCGCCGGAGTCCGCCGCTAAATCAATAATCACGCTGCCCGGCTTCATCGCGGCCACCATCTCAGCGGTGACGATGGTCGGCGCCTTGCGGCCCTGCACCAACGCGGTGCAAATTACCATGTCATTCTTCGCAACGGTGACGGCCATGAGGTCAGCCTGCTTTTTGCGGAATTCGTCCGACATCTGGCCAGCATAAGGGCCGGTTTGTTTGGCGGATTCTTCGTCATCAACGCCAACATAAGTGGCACCCAGCGAGCGGATTTCTTCCTTGGCGGCCGGGCGCACATCGGTGCCCGAAACAATACCACCCAGGCGCCGCGCGGTGGCGATGGCCTGCAAGCCAGCCACGCCAGCGCCGATCACCAGCACCCGGGCCGGCGGCACCGTTCCAGCGGCGGTCATCATCATGGGAAAGCCACGGGCAAACGCATTCGCCGCCTCAATCACCGCCCGGTAGCCGGCCAAATTCGCCTGGCTGGAGAGCACATCCATGCTCTGAGCGCGGGTAATGCGCGGCATCATCTCCATCGCTACGCCGTCAATCCCGGCGGCAGCCAGTGCTGGCACCAGCGAAGGGTCCGCGAAGCTGTTCATGGTGCAGACCAGCAGAATGCCTTTGGGCATCAGGGCGCGAATATCAGGCCCCGGCGCCTGCACGGCAAACAAAATGCCCGCATCCTTGAGCGCCGCCGCGGGATCGGCCACAATTTCGGCTCCAGCCGCGCTGTATTCAGCATCGGAAATCGACGCCTCCAGACCAGCACCGGCTTCCACCGCCACCGTTAGACCCAAGGCTAATAATTTTTTGACCGTATCCGGTGTAGCAGCCACGCGGGCTTCACCAGATGCACGTTCTTTCAAAACCGCCAGACGCATTTAACCATCCCCATAAGCCATTAAAACCGACCTTTCGGCCCGGCCACATCATTGCCTGCACCATGATGGAGCAGCGCGATAGATGCAATAGTTTCAGCCATTACCACAAAGCAAGGCCGTAATTCTTAGGTAATTATAACCGCCACGTGGCCCTTCTCGGCGGCCACACCAATATAGTGGTAACTCAGCCCGGTTGAAGCGATAAACTCCTGGAAAGCCTTATATTCATGAGCACGCCAGCCGGGGTAATTGAAGTATTCATCAAACACGATCACGGTTCCGGTCTTGATCCGCTCGCGCAGCAGCGTGAAAATAGACACCGTTGATGTGTAAATGTCACAATCCACATGGACCAGCGCGCAAGGCTCCGGGTGGGTCGCCAGGAACTCCGGCAATGTGGCATCAAACCAGCCGACGTGAAGCTCGGCGTTGGCTGAAATTTTCGGCAATTTGCCGCGCAGGGAAAACGCTCCGGCGGCTTCCTTGGTACCGCCCCAGTCGCCCGGCAGCCCCTCAAAACTGTCAAACCCATGCACAACCCGCTGGGTGTTAGCGGCGAGATGCCGTAGTGAGGCGCCTTTCTCAACGCCAAATTCCAGCACAATCCCCTGGGCTGGGGCACGGTTGAGCGCAAATTTCAGCAAATCAAACCGGTCTGGCAACACCATGGCTTCAGCCATGTTGGCAATAATATACGCAACCGCCTCGCGCTTGGCGTGCAGCCGCAAATCCAGCCAAAGGTCATTGGCGTAAAACTTATGGAGCCACTTGCGGTAAAGCCGGGTTGTTACCCCTTCCCGCCAACCGCTTTTGAATATCGACATGATGCAACGGACCCCAAAACACTATGTCATGCGCCATAGCGGAACGGCAGGTGAAAGCAATACCGCTCTCAAACAGTGATTGGCACTTTTGCCGCCGTAAGTGCTGCAACCTGGCGCGCATCAAGTTCCGCCTCATTAAACTCGGCCACTGTTTCAT
Source organism: Acidocella sp. (assembly GCA_029077825.1). GTDB lineage: Bacteria > Pseudomonadota > Alphaproteobacteria > Acetobacterales > Acetobacteraceae > Acidocella. The sequence goes on from JAQNCT010000001.1 coordinate 33,938, forward strand.
GAAACAGCCGGCTCCAATTTAGCTCGGCTTGCAGCCTTAAAAAAACGCTGCCTAATCCTATCGCAGAGCGGTCCATCAGCACGAACTCCCGAGGTGGGCGCACCCCGCCGGTGCGTTGCAACCCGGCATGCACTTTCTCGGCAACGGAACGGCCAAATTGCGTGTCGCCATTTTCCTGGATCGGCCGCACCCGGTCCTGCACCAGCGGCTCATAGATAAACCGCGCCCAGTCGTTCAGCACATGCACCTGCTCACGGGTGATGCCCTTAAAGCCCCAAATGTCATAGGCATGAGCCGCACGTGCCTCGTCATCATCGCGCACGGCGGCGTACAGCTCCAGCACGCCGGTAACAAACTTTCCACGGAACACTCGGATGGAGCCATAATCCAGCAAATTCAACTGGCCCTCCGGGTTGACCTGGTAATTGCCCAAATGCGGATCACCATGGATGACGCCGTAGCGGTAAAATGGCTTATACCACGCTTTGAACAGCGCGGTGGCGAGCCGGTTGCGCGCCTCCTGTGAGGGGTTGGTGGCCAGCCAGGTGCTTAAACCAACGCCGTTTAGCCATTTCATCGTAATCAACCGAGTGGTGGTGTAAGCGGGCACCGGTTCGGGCACATTCACATCCGCAACATCAGCCAACATGGCGCGGTAGAGGTTCATTTGTGCGGCTTCGCGGGTGTAATCCAGCTCCTCGCGCAGCCGCTCAACCAGCTCGTCGTAAATATCATCCTGGATGATGGCGTTATCCATCCGGCGATATACCGCCATCGCCATTTTAATCTGCCGCAAATCGGCTTCAACGGTACTTGGCATGTCAGGATATTGCAGCTTGCAGGCTACTTGCGTGCCATCCAGTAAAGTGGCGCGGTGCACCTGGCCCAGGCTGGCAGCAGCAGCAGCCTCTTTGCCGAAGCTGCTGAATTTTGCTTCCCATCCCGGCCCCAATTCACCAGCCATGCGGCGGCGCACAAAAGCCCAGCCCATCGGCGGCGCGTTGGCCTGCAATTCAGCCAGTTGCGCTGCATATTCCGGCGGCAGCGCATCTGGAATGGTGGAGAGAAACTGCGCCACCTTCATCATCGGGCCTTTCAGCCCGCCCAGAATCGCTTTCAAATCCTCAGCGTGCTTGGCCTGATTGGTTTTGATCCCAAACACCCGCTCACCAGTAATTCGCGCCGCAATGCCGCCTACCGCACCTGAAGTGCGCGCCAAACGCTTAATTTCACCAAACATGTTTCCGCCATCACGATCAGCCATGTTACGCTGCCAACTCGTCAATGAACCCAGAGATAACATCCAGACCCTTCTGCCAGAACGCCGGTTCACTGGCGTCCAGCCCAAATGGTGCCAGCAGTTCCTGGTGGCGTAACGTGCCACCAGCGCGCAACATGGTGAGATATTTTTCGGTAAATTCGGCGGCCTTCCCGGCAGTTTTTTGCTCGGTGTAAACGGCGTACAGCGCATTCACCAAGCAATCGCCGAATGCATAGGCATAGACATAGAACGGCGAGTGAATGAAATGCGGCACATAGGCCCAGAACAAGCGGTATTCAGGGTCAAAATGGAAGGCCGGTCCTAAACTTTCAGTCTGCACTTGCAGCCAGATTTCACCAATTCGTTCGGGCAGAATTTCGCCATGCCGGCGCTCATCATGGATTTTTTTCTCGAACTGATAAAACGCAATCTGGCGCACCACCGTGTTCAGCATATCCTCAACCTTTTGCGCCAGCATAATGCGGCGGCGCTTTGGGTCGCTCTCGGCATCCAGCAACGCCCGGAAGGTCAGCATCTCGCCGAACACGCTGGCGGTTTCCGCCAGAGTTAACGGCGTGCCGGACATTAAATAACCCTGCTGTGCCGCCAGCACTTGGTGTACGCCGTGCCCCAGCTCATGCGCCAGCGTCATCACATCGCGCGTGCGGCCATGAAAATTCATCAGCACAAACGGATGCGCTGAGGGCACGGTAGGGTGGGCAAACGCCCCACCTGATTTTCCCGGACGCAAGGCCGCGTCAATCCAGTTCTGCTCGAAAAACGGCTTGGCGGTGGCTGCAAGTTCTGGTGTGAACGCGCCATAAGCATCGAGCACGCAGGCTTTGGCTTGCGGCCAAGAAATAGCCTTGTCACCATCATCAGGCAGGGGCGCGTTACGGTCCCAATATTCGAGTTTTTCCAACCCCAGCCATTTGGCTTTCATCGCGTAATAACGATGCGAGAGCTTACCATAGGAGGCCACGACAGCAGCGGAAAGCGCATCCACCACCTCGTCCTCAACCATGTTCGAGCGGTTACGGTAGCTCGATGGCTTAGGGTACTGCCGCCATTTATCATCAATCTCTTTATCTTTAGCGAGCGTATTGGTGATGAGGGAAAATAATTTTTCCTGCTTGCCAATCGCCTCACCAATGGCTTTGCCGGCAGCTTCACGCACATCACGCGCAGGGTCTGATAGTTTGTTCAGCACCGCTGACAAAGTTAAGTCCTCACCGCGCAACGAAATCCGCATCCCCGCGGTAGTTTCATCGAACAGCCGACTCCAGGCGGAATGACCGCTAAGGTCTTTTTCGAGCAGCAGCTTCTCAAGCTCATCGGAGAGCTGATGCGGCAGAAACACCCGCAAATCGCGCAGCCACGAGGCATAATGCGCCAGCGCCGGGTCTTGCAATTTCACCGCCAGATCAATCTCCGCAATGCGGTTGATCTCGAGTGTGAAAAACAGCAAAAACATGTTGATGGTGGTGCCGCGTTCGCTCATGGTCTGATAGAATTTACCGCAAGCAGGGTCAGTGGAATCGGCGGCAAACAGCAGTTGCGCATAGGATAATACCCGGCCCAGCCGTTCCTCGATGCGCTCATAACCAACGATCGCAGCGCCCAGTTCAGCGCCGGACAGGGTAACAATTTTGCCCTTATAGCGAGCCTCGAACGCCTTCGCCTGATGCTCAATTTCAGCCAGATCGGTGGTGATGCGCGGGTCGGTGGCGGCGCCATAGAGATCACTTAAGTCCCAGACTGGTATTTCCCCGCTGCCCCCCATACCTTCGGGCTGATAGGCTTGTCCTGAATCGCGCATCAAATTTGGGCTCCTTAATTACCACCTGATGTAAGCGCTCATGCGCTGACGTCAAATACATATTGAACAGGAGCGAGGCATTGCCGACAGATGGGTTAAGGCGGGATGCAGGCAAGATTGGGCTGCTATTTGCGAGCCTCGGCGGCATGATCGGCTCGGGCTGGCTGTTTGGGGCCATGAACGCCGCCAAAATCGCCGGACCTGCCTCTGTCATCTCCTGGGCGATCGGCGGGACAGCCGTGCTGTTGCTGGCATTTGTCTATGCTGAACTCACCACCATGTTCCCCAAACCCGGCGCGGTGATTGTGTTTCCCAAGCTCTGCCATGGCCATCTGGCCGCCCAGATCATGAGCTGGGTGAATTTTTTGGCTTATGTCTCGGTGGCACCCGTCGAGGCGGTGGCGGTGGTGTCCTATACCAACAACTACCTCCCCGGCCTGGTGGTGCCGCAATCGGGGGGGCTGACTCTGGCGGGCGTGGCCGCCTCAGCGGCGCTGATGGCGCTGTTCATCGTCATCAATCTACTGGCTATCAGGTTGGTGCTGGTGGTGAATAACGCCATTACCTGGTGGAAACTGGCGGTGCCTGCCCTCACCGTGGTGGCGCTGATGCTGGTGCATTTCCGTGCCGCCAATTTCACCCAATTCGGCTTCGCCCCTGCCGGGGTGAACGGGGTGTTGAAAGCGGTTTCAGGTGCCGGGATTATCTTCACCTATCTGGGGTTCCGCCAGGCCATTGAGCTGGCGGGGGAATCATCAAACCCCAAGCGCAATTTGCCGTTCGCCATTGTGGGGTCAGTGTTGTTTTGTGTTTTGCTTTACGTGGGGCTGCAATTGGCATTCATCGGCGCCCTGGCGCCCGCCGACCTCGCGCACGGCTGGAACCACATTAATTTCCCCGGCATTTCGGGGCCGTTTGCCGGGCTGGCCAGTCTGCTGGGGTTAAGCTGGCTGGCGGTATTGCTTTATGCTGATGCTGCCATCTCCCCCGCCGGCACCGGGATTATTTATAACACCACAACAGCGCGGGTAATTTATGCCACGGCGCAGGAGGGCTTTCTTACCAAAAAATTCGCAACAGTTTCTAAAACTGGGGTGCCGGTGAGCAGCCTGGGTTTGAGTTTTGTGGTGGGGTTGTTGTTCCTGGCCCCGCTGCCCTCTTGGCGGCTGTTGGTAACGTACCTCTCCTCCATCGGCGTGCTGGCCTATGGGGTAGGGCCGCTGGTGCTGATATCTTTCCGCAAAACCCTGCCCGAGGCAGAATTTCCCCGGCCATTCCGGCTGGCCTACGCGCCGTTATTCGCAACCCTGGCCTTTATGGTGGCAAATTTTGTGGTGTTCTGGGCGGGGGCGAGTGTTGCCAACCATTTGTTCGGCGGGCTGGGCATCGCGTTTGTTATTTACGTTGCCTACCAATTCGCCACCCGCCGCACGCTAGCGCATCTTGAATGGCGGGGTGCCTGGTGGTTCGCGCCATACTTCGGCGGGTTATGGGCGATCACTGCGTTTGGCGGCACCGGCTGGATGGCTTCGGTGCTGCTTGTGGTATTCAGCCTGATCATCATAACACTCGCCCGCGACGCCGCGATGCCTGACCCTGCCGAAGCCCGCGCACAGTTTTATGACCGAGATCGCAACAAAATTTAACGAAAGTGAATTGACCGGACGTTACCGGCAAGCAGGAACCTGCCCACCGTGAGGGGGTCCCCGCGTTCGCGGGGATGACGGGGGGCATTGGAAAGTTCAGTTGGTTGAGGGCGTTAATCCCGGATGGGATGATTTGTGTTGATCATCATTGCAACAATCCCCCCTGTCATTCCCGCGCAAGCGGGAACCTGCCCACCGTGAGGAGGTCCCCGCGTTCGCGAGGATGACGGGGGGCATTGGAAAGTTCCTTTGTTTAAGGGGCGTTAATCCTGGATGGGATGATTTGTGTTGATCATCATTGCAACACTCCCCCCTGTCATTCCCGCGCAAGCGGGAACCTGCTCACCGTGAGGAGGTCCCCGCGTTCGCGGGGATGACGGGGGGCATTGGAAAGTTCAGTTGGTTGAAGGCGTTAATCCCGGATGGGATGATTTGTGTTGATCATCATTGCAACACTCCCCCTGTCATTCCCGCGCAAGCGGGAACCTGCCCACCGTGAGGAGGTCCCCGCATTCGCGGGGATGACGGGCGGGGGATGACAAGGGAGCGGGTGAGACGAACAGCCCCTAAGACGGGGCACGTAACGCAGTGCTTACAGCCCCCCGCCCCGGCGGCCTATGGTGGCACCAAGCCGCAAGCGCAGTGCGTTCAGCTTGATAAACCCAGCCGCGTCCTGCTGGTTATACGCCCCGGCGTCATCCTCAAACGTCACCATCCGGGTTGAATAGAGCGAGTGCGGGCTTTCACGGCCTATCACCGTTACATTGCCCTTATATAGCTTTAACCGCACCGTACCCGTAACAGAATGTTGGCTGGTATCGATCAATGCTTGCAGCATCCGCCGCTCAGGTGAGAACCAGAAACCGTTATAAATCAGCTCCGCATAGCGCGGCATGATGCTGTCTTTCAAATGCCCGGCTTCACGGTCCAGCGTAATGCTTTCAATGCCGCGGTGGGCGGCCAGCAAAATTGTCCCGCCTGGTGTTTCATACACCCCACGGGACTTCATGCCGACAAAGCGGTTCTCCACCAAATCCAACCGGCCAATGCCGTTGGCTTTGCCATATTCATTCAGCTTGGTGAGAATTGTTGCCGGTGACAGGCTTTCACCATTGATCCCCACCGCATCCCCCTGGTGAAAATCCACACTGATGATGGTGGCGAAATCTGGCGCATCCTCCGGTGAGATGGTGCGCTGATACACAATCTCTTCTGGCTCCAAAGCGGGGTCTTCCAGAATTTTACCCTCAGATGATGAATGCAGCAGGTTCGCATCCACTGAAAATGGCGCCTCACCGCGCTTATCCTTGGTCACGGGTATCTGGTGCGCCTCGGCATATTCCAGCAGTTTGGTACGCGAGGTCAGTTCCCATTCACGCCACGGCGCGATCACTTTAATATTCGGGTTCAAGGCGTAATAGCCCAGTTCAAACCGTACCTGGTCATTGCCCTTGCCGGTGGCGCCATGTGCCACAGCGTCAGCCCCTACCATCTCGGCAATCTCGATTTGGCGCTGTGCGATTAAAGGCCGGGCGATTGAGGTGCCCAATAAATATTGGCCCTCATACAGCGCATTGGCTCGAAACATCGGGAACACAAAATCCTGCACGAAGGTCTCGCGCAGATCCTCGATGAAAATCTGGCGGATACCAAACATCTCGGCCTTCTTGCGGGCCGGCTCCAGCTCCTCACCTTGGCCTAAATCCGCCGTAAAGGTTACAACTTCACAGTGGTAGGTATTTTGCAGCCAGCGCAGAATAACCGAGGTATCAAGCCCGCCAGAGTAGGCGAGGACGACTTTTTTGATGTCTTTGCTCATGAAGCGGCTTGTATTAGCCCGCGAAGGCCCTGCCAAGGGCTGCCACAAACATCTTGGCCCCGGCCCATTGCTGGGCCAGATAATTACCGGTGGCCAGTGCCTCAGGGGCGCGGGCATCGCCGGTGGGGAAATACACATCCGAGAAGTCGGCCGTCCCGAACATCATGTCCCAGTACGGAAACACCCCACCATAATTGCAGGATTTCCGCCCGGCGGCCTTCAGCGCATGGTGCAGCCGGTGGAAGCGCGGCGAGATTAGCAGCCGCTCACCCAGCCAGCCGAAGGACAGGCGGATATTGGCGTGCGAGAGGCTTTCAATGAAGCGCAGCAGCAAAATCAGCAGCGGAAATTGCAGCGGCGGGATGCCAATGGCCAGCCCAACAATAAAAAACCACACGAACGAGATCAGATCATCGAGAATATGATTGCGGTCATCCGACCAAAAACTCATCTGCCGCTGCGCGTGGTGCAGCGCATGCAGCGCATACCAGGCCCGGAAGGTGTGGCTCAGGCGGTGGCGCCAATAGTCAGCAAAGTCCAGAATCAGCGCGTAAATGAGAAATGTAATAACCGGATGGCCGAACAAAGCCGGTACCCACATTTCCAGGTCAGGTAGTACAAAGCCCCAATCCACCAAGCTGCCGGTAAATGCCACCTGCAACTGGTAGAACAGCAAAAAACTAACAATTGGCACCACGCCAACGCGGTTGAGAATGGTGTAAAGCACATCCACCCCCACCGCCTTGCGCGATGCCCAGCGCTCTACCGGAAATAGCGCTTCCAGCGGCCAGCACACTGCGTAGGTTACAATCACCGCGAACATGCCGTAAACGCAGATCAACGCCCAATCAAAAGACAGCTCTTCCCACTCCATCCAACCGAAATGATACAGAACTGGTAAGATCAGCCCTTGGTCAATATCGCCGGCGATATTGCTGAAAAAGCGGTCGATCAACATTTTTACAAAACCTCCGCTGTCAGTTTACCCGGTTTACGCATCTCCGTGTTCAGGAAAATACCATGCGGTGAACGGCCCACGTTGATTTTACTAAAATCCCCGCTCACCGGGTCTAAAACCGCCACCGCCTCAGCAAAGCGCAGCGCGATCCATAATTTACCATCCGGGGCTTCACCCAAATCATCTGGCCCGCCCGGAAGGCTATAGGTGCGGCGTACCGTCAAAGTGGCGGGGTCAAGTGCTGTGAGCGTGCCGCCAAGGCGGTTTGAGACATAAAAGGTCGATTTATCAGCCGATAAAAATATATTATGAGCACCCTTGCCGGTTTTGATATGGCGCAGAATTTCTCCCTTTACCGGGTCCACCTCAACGATTCCATCAGCACCCATCAGGCAGACCAGAATTTTGCCCTTGTGCCACAGCACGCCGGCTGGGGTGGCACCAATTTTGATCTGCCAGCGCGTGGTCATGCTGGTCAGGTCAAACGAGACCAACTCATTACTGCCTTGCAGGGAATGAAAACTCCATCGGCTGTCTGGCGAAAAATCCAGATGGCTGGGCATTTTGCCGGGTGCAAAGCGCTTCACAAGTTTTAAGGTTGCGCCATCATAAATATCAACATGATTGATGCGCAGCGCGTTTACCACCAGATATTTTTGGTCTGGCGTATAACCCAGCTGATACGGATCTGCGATGGTCATATGGCCCAGCGGCGCGGCAGTGAGCGGGTCAAGCATGAACAATGAATTGCCGCTGGCATCACAAATATAAAGCTTGCTGCGGTCGGGCGTCAGCACCCAATGGCTTGGCTCGCGGTAGGTGGGCAGGGTTCTCACCACCTGGCGGGTGGTCATATCAATCACGCTAACGGTGGCTTCACCGGAGTTCATGACCAGGGCCAGGGGCGCGGACGCGCCTGAATTGTGAACCGCGGACGCGCCGGTGGTTGAGGGCGCGGACGGGGTGTCCGCCAGGGCGGGTGTGAGACCAATAAGCGGGAGCGATAGGAAGCTGCGGCGGAGAATCATTCCTCCCCTTTAGGCGCATGTGATCGCGTTGCGAAGAGGGCGCTGACCCAAACGAAGAAAATGCTGCTTGTTGTTGCTATTAAAACATTATCTGTGGCTGCGTGAAGTGCGAAAGCAATGAAAATCAGTCGCAATAAACCACGCTGCGCTGAAGGTAAAAACCGGCTGCCGCGCCATGCCCAAAGGCCAATAAAAACCACCAGCAAACCAAGCCCGATGAACCCGCCCTCCGCGCCGATCCGTAAATATTCATTATGCGCGGCATTGGTGCCTATGGTGGCGCTTAAAATGGAGGTAACCGGCAGCACAAATTTACCGGCCCCTACCCCCCAGCCAACCAAGGGCGCGTTAGCGATGGCGGCCTCGAAATACGGCCAGACCAGATCCCGGTTGGAGAGATTGCCCGCCTCGCCAAGCTGCACAAGGTCAAACACCCGGATGAACGACAGCGCATTGGCAAATACCACCGCCAGGCAGGCCAAGGTACCACAAGCAGCCAGGAACATGATTTTCCCCATCGACGTAAACGGCGATTGGGGCTGCAAAACCGCGAACAAGCTCACCAGCGCAGCCAATGCCAGCGGCACCCTGGCACCGGTTGCGAACAAAATGACGAGATTCACCAGCAGCCAGCCCACCTCTGCCCGCCGGACGCCAGCCGAAAGCTCGACCAGCCCGGCATAAATACCGATCAAGGCAAACCCCGCCAAATACGCTGGCTCGCCCGACGCCCCCAGCCGCAGTGCGCCTTGTTCAAGGTCATACATCGCATGCACCCCCGCCACTTGCAGCACAGCGCCAAACAATAATGTGCAAAACGGCGCAACAATGACCGTGCGGGTCACCGCCCGGCACCAGCCTGACGGCAGTTTAACGAACCCAAATACAAACGGTGCCGCTGAGCCGGCCAATGAGCGCAGGCTGGAGAGTAGCGAGAGCCCCGGATACAGCCCGTGCGCCGCGCCCGTTATGAACATCGCTCCAAACCCGAAGCCCGGATTATACCGGTCGGCCTTCCACCCGCCGCGCAACGCCAATGCCAGGGCTAGCGCCAATCCAGCACCCTTCATCGCACCGAGTATAGTCTCATACCCGCCGATCAGCCCGGCCAGCCAAATGTCCGGTGAGGTTTCCAAAAACAGCACCCACAGCACCAGCGCCGCCAGTGGATACCAAAAAGCCACGCCAAACGCGCACAGCAGACCCACGCCGCCCAGGCCAAGCACCAATGTCGTCATGCGGGGCCTTGAGCATTTTGTTTCATGGGCCGATGTTAGAGGCAAATGATTCTCAACTCCATCGAACAAGGCGCCGGCCCACCGCTGATTTTGCTGCACGGGCTATTTGGCGCAGCAAAAAATCTTGGAGTCATCGCCCGCGGCCTAGCAACCCACGCCCGGGTCATCTCGCTGGATTTGCGCAACCATGGTGACAGCCCGCACCATGCCGCCATGAGCTACCCTGTCATGGCCAATGACGTGACCGAGACCATTGCAGCCCTTGGTATCACCACCACAGCACTTGCGGGCCATTCAATGGGCGGCAAAATCGCCATGCATGTTGCCCTTGCTCATCCTGGCCTGATTACCAAACTGGCGGTGCTGGATATCGCGCCGGTCACTTATCAGCATGGCTATGACGCCTATGCCGCCGCCATGCAGCAATTGCCTCTCACCACCTCACTCACCCGCAGCGCCGCCGATGCCGCACTTACCGCCGCCATCCCAGACGCTAATTACCGCGCTTTCCTGCTCAACAACCTGATCCTGGGTGAGCAGCCGCGCTGGCGGGTGGGCTTAAACGAAATCCGCGCCGCGATGGGGCAAATGCTGCAATGGCAGGATCCGCCTGGGGCCGCCCCCTTCCCGAACCCAGCGTTATTTCTGCGCGGTGCAAACTCTGATTATGTGCGCCCCTCATCATACGACAAAATCACCGCATTATTTCCTCATTCGCAAATCAAAACCATCGAACATGCGGCGCATTGGTTACACGCTGACCAACCCAAACCTGTGATCGCTGCTTTGCAGGAGTTTTTGTTATAATGTCGACTCATTTTGACGTGCTGATCATCGGCGCCGGTATGGTGGGAGCCACCACCGCCGCCGCGCTGAGCACCACCCATAAAGTTGGACTCATAGAAGCCGAGGAGCAGGCTGGTTATCACACCACCGGCCGCTCCGCAGCTATCTGGATACTCAATTACGGCCCGCCGGAGGTGCGCGTCCTCACCGGCCTGTCGCGCGATTTTTTTCTCAACCCACCATCCGACATCGCCGCCGCCTCACTTGGCACCCCGCGCCCGATCATCTATCTGGCCCCCGAAGAGCAAACCAGCTTCCTCGATGCGCTGCTCGCCCAGGACCTCGGCATTCGCGAAATCTCGCTGGTTGAGGTGAAAGCCCAAGTGCCCGCCTATATCGACGGCTACGCTGTCCGCGCCGGATTTGAGGATTCCTCTTTCGACATGGATGTCGCCGCGCTGCACCAAGGGTACTTGCGCCGCACCCGCCAGAACAGCGGCGAGCTGATGCTGCGCAGCCGGGCCGGTAGCATCACCCGCAAGAACTGCAACTGGCATGTCGAGACCACCGGCGGCACCATCGTTACCGCCCCCATCGTGGTCAACGCCGCCGGCGCCTGGGGCGATGAGGTCGGCGCCATCGCTGGCCTGCCCCCCATCGGCCTTGTCCCCTGCCGCCGCACCGCCGCCATCATTGACCCAGCACCCTATAACGTCTCCAACTGGCCGCTGGTGCAGGCCGCTGACCATAGCTGGTACATCCGCCCGGAAGCCCGCTCTAAACTGATGGTCACCCCCTGCGACGAAACCCCGATGCACCCGCATGACGTGCAACCCGACGAGCTTGACGTCGCCATCGGCATCGACCGTATGCAGCAGGCCCTCAACATCGAAGTCCGACGCGTTGAACACGCCTGGGCCGGCCTGCGCACCTTCTCCGCTGACCGCAACCTCGCCTTTGGCTTTGATACCGCCGCCCCCGGCTTCTTCTGGTGCGTCGGCCAAGGCGGCTACGGCATCCAAACCGCCCCCGCCGCCGGCCAACTTGTTGCCGACATGATCGCCAACCGTGACCCAGGACCCGCCGGGGCGATTATCACGTCGATTAACCCGATGCGGTTTCGCAAGTAAGGCCAGAGGCGCGGCCTCCCTGGCCTTGCCCCCTAAACCCACGTGGTTTATCGCCGGGGCATAATACCCTGGAGATTCCTATGGCTGCGATTGCTGACATTATTGCGCGTGAGATTTTAGATAGCCGGGGGAACCCGACGATTGAAGTTGATGTTGTGTTGGAGAGCGGCGCGATGGGACGGGCTGCGGTGCCGTCGGGGGCTTCGACGGGGGCGCATGAAGCGGTTGAGTTGCGAGACGGCGACAAGGGCCGCTACGGCGGCAAGGGCGTGCAGGCAGCGATTTTGGCAGCGACCGGCGAGATTTTTGAGGCCATTGGCGGGATTGATGCGACCGAGCAGGTAGCGATTGATGAGATCATGATCGACCTTGATGGTACGCCGAACAAGTCACGCTTGGGGGCCAATGCCATATTGGGCGTGAGCCTGGCGGTAGCAAAAGCGGCGGCGGAGGATTTGGGTCTGCCGTTGTACCGGTATGTGGGCGGGGTGTTTGCCCGGACCTTGCCGGTGCCGATGATGAATATCGTCAATGGCGGCAAGCATGCGGATAACCCGATTGATATTCAGGAATTCATGATCCAGCCGGTCGGGGTGGGGAGCCTGCGTGAGGCTGTGCGTGTGGGTGCTGAAATTTTCGCTACCTTGAAGAAGGCGCTGCATGAGGCAGGGCACAACACGAATGTGGGTGATGAAGGCGGGTTTGCGCCGAATTTGAAATCGGCTGACGAGGCACTTGGATTTATCTCGAAGGCATGTGAGCGAGCTGGCTACAAACCAGGCGTGGATGTGATGTTCGCGCTCGATTGTGCCTCCACTGAGTTTTATCATGACGGTGTTTATAATCTCGAAGGCGAGGGCAAAAAATTCGACGCTGCCGGCATGGTGAAGTACCTCGAAGATTTAGCGGCACGCTACCCGATCGCTTCGATCGAGGATGGCTGCGCCGAGGATGACTGGGACGGCTGGAAGCACCTCACGGATGTTCTGGGTAAAAAAATCCAACTCGTCGGTGATGATTTATTTGTAACAAACCCCGAGCGTCTGCGCCGCGGCATTGTGGCTGGCACCGGCAACTCAATTCTGGTGAAGGTGAACCAGATCGGCACGCTCTCTGAGACTTTGGACGCCGTGGAAATTGCGCACCGTGCCGGGTTTACCGCCGTGATGTCGCATCGCTCTGGTGAGACCGAGGATTCCACCATCGCCGACCTGGCGGTGGCCACCAATTGCGGTCAGATCAAAACCGGCTCGCTGGCCCGCAGCGATCGCACCGCGAAATATAATCAGCTCATGCGGATCGAGGCTGATCTTGGCCCCTCAGCCCGCTATGCCGGGCGGAGCATTCTGCACCGCGCCTGAATAAACCGGGGGCGTAAAAGCCCCCCGTTTGTGGCTACAGAATGTTGCGTTCCACCACCACTTCTGAATAGGCATCACCCATCGCCACACAGGCGGTCTGGCGGCCCCAGAAGCCTGATTTTGAGCGGTTGACCTTATAATAAAAATCCAGCGTGAGGTCCGGTTTGGTGGTGATATCGGCGCTATAGAGCAAATTCATCAGCGACCCGCCGATGCCGGTGAATAGATAATCAATCGGGTGGTCCGCCTTACCGAACAGCCGCAAATGGCCAAGCGATTCGTAAGGGTGCCAGGCCCGCAGCACCAGCCGTTCATTGGGAATGATCTCGTGGATGCGCCACACGCCCCACCCCAGCGCGTTGATGCAGGCAACCACCCCTGACACCCAGTCCTCCTTGGTGCGCAGTTGCGGCACGATCAGTTGGTACCAGGGCTCGGAGCGCATGATTCCGCCCATGGTATTAAAGCCGCAAATATGGCCGGCCTCGATGAGCAGCGTGCTGGCCAGCTCCATGCCCTTCAGGTGGCTGAATTTATCTTTGTAATAAAACAGCGCCGGATATTCGAACCACAAAACATCGCTGAGATATTTGTGGGTCTTCAAGGCTTCAGCCAGCGCTCGTTCATAGCGAAACGAAACGAGATTGTAATAATCTGCGTAATGGCGGGTCAGGAATACGCCAAATGCCGGGATCATGCCATTTTCATCGCCCAACAGCGGCAATGACCCGACCGCCGCGATGATCGCCGACTCATCGATATGCAGGCCAACCGTGCGGACCGGCACCTGATCCGCGCGGGGCGGCAAGATCACCGGCGTGATCGGTGGCGTATCAAGCGGAAAGCGGCCCTCGGTGGCGGGGGCGACATGAAAACGGCTGTTTTCGGCCCCCATGGAAATTGACTGCGCTTGATCAATCTGTCCGGTTACCGCAATGCCATCCACCGCAGCCAGCACGCCGACGGCAAATCCCAGATCGAAATAATCGCCAGCCCAGCGGCGCTTGCCGTAATTCAGGCGCAATGCGCAACCGTAATGAGAAAATGCTTCCTCGATGACGACGCCCTCGGGGGGCAACGGCGGAATGCCGGCGATCGGCAAATTGCCGAAGCCGCAAAACCGGTAAAATTCTTCCGCATAGGCAAGGCGCGCCGCACGATTCATGCCCGGATTAGCGTCAAAATGCGCCCGCATTTGCCGAAAACTGACTTCCACAGCGGCGTTAATCAGAATCGGTTCCCGTTTGATATAGTGGCAATCTTCCACCACCAGCTGCAGAACCCGGTTATAATGATTACAGTGAAAAATAACGGGTTCATTATCAATTGTTACGATACCAGTGGCATTATTCCGCTGCGGTGCGATCATGGAAGTATCTTTCAAGCTTTTAACCCCGTAACGATATCATTAACCTTAACGTTACATCTGTCCAGATGCGCGCGAAAAATCATATCGTTGCAATATTCGATGATTTGAATAATTTCTTGCAATTACAATCAAAATTTACACGGCCGAAGCAATTTCCGTAAAGCCTATGCTTTACGCACACAGTTAAGCAATTGGCGTAAGTTACGATAATCCTATTGCGAAAAAGTCAAAACATTCTAATCCTGGTTTATTAGCTCGCTTATGGGAGGTCACTTTGCGTGAAAACGAAATAAAAACCGTGCTGACAGACCTGAACAACGGCTCCGCCAGCATCGAGGCTTCGGCGCTGATCTCAACTGACGGGTTGATCCTAGCCTCGGCTTTACCGGGCGCAATGGATGAGGACCGTGTTGCAGCGATGGTGGCCGCCATGCTGTCATTGGGCGATCGTACCACTGCCGAACTAGCCTGTGGTCAATTGGAACAGGTGCTGGTCAGCGGTTCGCACGGGCATATCCTGATCGTTCATGCCGGCAACGATGCCGTACTATGCGTGATTGCCAACAAAACCGTAAAACTGGGGCTGCTGTTCCTGAATGCAAAATATACCGCGCAGGCGGTGGCAACACTCCTGCACTGAGCCAGCACTGTATTTTTTGCGGTCACGGAAAGACCAATAAACGGCCAGCGTTGCATATGGACCCGGATACGGGGCCGAGACGATCGAAGCGAAACCATATCGAGTATTTCGCCAAAACTAAAATACAACGGTCCAAGGGCATAAAAAATGACAGCGAAGTTTCTGAGCGCGGCGTGGATTCAGCTGGTGGGCGCCCAATGGGATGCGAACCCCGATATCCAAAAGGATTTGAAGAATTTCAATGCCTCATGGGAATATTATATCGAAGATAGGCCCGAAATTGCGCATGTCATGCTGGTCTGCCAGGCCGGCAAGGTGGTTTACGCCGGACCATCGGACGGGCTGGCCCGTGACTTCATCATGTGGGCCAGCCTCGACAACTGGAAAAAAATCCTCTCCGGCGAAGTCAGCGGCAAAGCCGCTCTGATGACGCGGCGGCTGAAGTTCAAAGGCTCGATGATGACGGCCATGAAATACATGGCGCCGTTCAACATGCATTTGCAAATTCTGGGCAAAATTCCTGTCGATTTTAATATCTGAGGACGCGGTGTCATGTCAGACTCTCGAGCCGGCGTCGGATCCAAGCTAAACTTCACGGTTGATCCAAACTATTCCGGCAAGAATCTGCCCGGCTGGTTCTTAATGAATACCTATCTGCAACGCCAACTCGGCGTGGCGATGCGTTTTCAGCCGCATGACAGCTTCGATGACTGCCGGACTGCCGTACTCTCAAATGATTATGATCTAGTTTACGCTAACCCGTTCGACTGGGTGCAATATACGCAAAAGCTGGATTTTATCCCCATCACCAAACCGCGCGACCATTTCGATGAAGTGTATCTATGCACCGCCGCCAGCAGCGCCGTCGAGACAGTGGCTGATTTGCCGGAACGTATCCGGATTGCCTCAGCCCACCCCGGTACGCTGATCCATATGGTGGGGCTGTTCCTGCTGGATAAAGCCGAGATCGACCGGGCGCGGCTGGAGTTTGTCTTCACTGGCAGTTACCAGGGCGTGTTGAAAGCGGTACTGCAAAAGCAAGCGGATGTCGGATTTTTATTTGATGAAATCTACGCCGGTGCCAGCGGGCTCATCCGGGACCGGCTGCGCATCATCGACAAATCCGACGACGCCTTCGCCTTTCACGCTTTTTGTATCGGCCCTCGTCTGTTGCCGTTGCAAGAGCGCCTCACCGAGGTCCTCTGCCGGATGGATGAGGAGCCGCGCGGACAGATGTTATTGCAGGATATTGGATTTACCGGCTTCATCCCGGTCACCGAAGATGAGGTGGCGTGCCTGACAATGCTGGCGGATGAATATATCAGCGGCCATGAGGCAATTGACTTACGCGCCACGTCGACCCTGCAGATCGACGACAGCGCCTTCATGGTGGCGCGCGACGTTTAGGCTATTTCAGATGCTCCAATAGCCGCGGCATCAGCTCCACCAGATTGCAAGGGCGATGCCTGGAGTCCAACTGGAACTTCAATATATCATCCCAGCCGTCCTTCACCGCCCCGGTACTGCCGGGCAGCGCAAACATATAGGTACCGGCCGCCACGCCGCCGAGGGCGCGTGATTGGATGGTTGACGTACCGATTTTCTGGTAGCTCAGCATCCGGAATAATTCGCCAAAACCCTCGATGGTTTTATCCAGCACACGGCTGAACGCTTCCGGCGTCACATCGCGACCGGTCACACCGGTGCCACCAGTGGTGATCACCACGTCAATCGCCGGGTCAGCCATCCAGACACGCAACTGAGATTCAATGAGATCAGCATCATCCTTGATAATTTTACGGTCCGCCAAATGATGTCCAGCCGCCAGAATGCGGCTCGCCAGCGCATCACCCGAGGTGTCATTTTCCGCCACACGGGTATCAGACACAGTGATGATAGCGATATGAACCGGAAGAAAATTACGCGACTCGTCGATCATGGATCAATTAGACGCTGATGCACGCGGCATGTCACGCAGTTGCGGGAAATTACCTTCCGCGATGTCGTCCAGGCTGGTGGGCTTCAGGCCAATTTCCTCGGCGTAAATCCAGCTATCTGCCAGCACGCGATGCACAAAATGCCGGGTTTCGTCGTTCGAGATTGTTTCAATAAACATCAGCGGATCGCTGTCTTGCTGCAAAGCATTGTACCAGACGGCGGCAGCCCCAGGGCCTGCATTATAACTGGCGAGAATCGCGAGTAGATTGTTATTGATACCGGCTTGCTGACCGAGGTAACGGATATAACCCTGGCCGAGTGCCAGGTTCGCCGAAGGGTCGTTGAGGGCGCCAGAGATGCCTTCGTCGCGCGCCACAAAATGCGCGGTCACCGGCATCAATTGCATGAGCCCGCGCGCGCCACAGGGCGACACCGCATTGGCGTTAAAGCCCGACTCGGTACGCGCCAGCGCATAGACCAGCGCCGGGTCAACCGAGAACCCGCCGGCAGGATGCAAAGCAGGCAACGGCAAGCTGACGCCGGCAATGCTGTTGTCCGCCAGCGTGGTTTGTCCGGCGACGGCAATGGCGACGTCAACCAGCCCGGCGCGCGCCGCCACCGCCATTACCGCATGTGCCAGCCCTGGATTGGTCTGAACATCCGGCCATAGCGCCCGTAGCGCCAGCCCAGCCTGATCGTTTTCGCCAATTTGCAGCAGCTCAAATGCCAGGTGGCCGTTTGGCAGCGCATCCACGGCCGTGATATCAGCCTCAGACAGCACCGCGGCAATCCCGGTGGGGCCAAAACCCTGGCCCAGCAAGCGGCCGGCGATGATGCCATAAAAACTGTTCGTCGCGGTGGCGGCGGTGCGCAGCCAGTTCAGATAATCCACCGGCTGCTGCAAACGTAAGGCAGCACGGGCGGCCCAAAAGGCCCCGGCGGCTCGGTCATCATCAGACGCGCCTGTAACGTTGGCAGCCTGCACGAATAGTGGCGCGGCACTGGCAATATCGCCGCGCTGCCAATCAGCCAGCCCTTTGGTGAAGGCGTTCCGCCAGGCCGGCGCATCGTTCATTCGGGCAGGCTTGTTGCTACCGGCCGAAATAGCGGTCTGCTCAGGCAGCAACACCGCCAGCGGCGGCGCAATGGTGCCAGGGCGGAGTCTCTTAACCAAGACCTGAAACACAGCGGCAGCCGCAGGCTGGCCGCTGTATTGGCTGTACCAGCTGGTCAGCTCGGCGGTGCTGGGGTGATAACGGGGCGAAAGATAGCGGGCGGCCAGAATGGTGCCCACCATTGAAGTATCGTCGAGCCGGTTGATCAGCTGGTCCGCCTCGGCGTAGGCCCCCTGGTCCTGCAACGCCAGAATGCGCTGATATTGCGCCACCTCGCTCGGTGGTAACGGCTGCGGCAGGACAACTTCATCAGCTGAATTTGGCGACGCACGCGGCACCGCATAGGCCACAGAATTCCCATCCGACACAGCACCGGCTGTTGAAAGGGGAATATCCGACCCTGACCCTGACCCCGTAGCAGAGGGGCTTGCCGAAGCTGCCGTTACGAAGACGGCACTGAAGGCAACAAGCGCGACTGCGGCAAGCATGGCCGAAGTGGCGTTCAGGCGGGAGAGCGTTTGGAGGGCTCCGCGCATGGTGAGATGTGGCTACACAATCCACCCATGAGAGGCAAGGGCTTTCTATGAGACGTTTACCATAAATTAAGACAAATTTAATGGTTTCCTTGGGTTATGATGACCATCACCGCTCACGATTACGTGATCACACTGTCTAACCTCAGCCGTCCAACCACGCCCGCAACGCTAAAAGATCATGCCACGAATCTCGTTTCGCCGCTGGCGTGCGCAGCAAGTAAGCGGGATGATAAAATGGCAGGCACGGTATGGGCACGGCTAGGCCCGGTATGTCGATGCTTTGCCATTTCCCCCGCAGCTTACTGATACCAGCATGGCCGTATTGCGCAGGCAACATGGCCTTAGCCGTTACCGCCCCCAATAATATTAAGCAATCCGGCCGTAATAAAGCGATGTGGCGCTGCAAAAACGGCAGACACAGCGCAATTTCAGCCTCGGTCGGCTGGCGGTCGCCGGGGGGGCGCCAGGGCACGATATTGGTGATCCGCACGAGGCTGCGGTCCAGCCCTATGCTCGCCAGCATCTTGTCGAGCAACTGGCCGCGCGGCCCGCTGAATGGCTGGCCCGAACGATCATCCTCAGCCGCCGGCGCATCGCCGATCACCATCACCCGCGCTGCCGCCGCGCCATTTGCAAATACCAGTTGCGTGGCGGTATCGCGCAAGGCGCAGCCGGTGAAACTTCCAAGAGCTTCATGCAAATCCTCAATAGTTTCACAATTGGTGGCAATTCTGGCGGCATCCGCTGGTCCGGCTGGGAGCGCTAATACCGGCAGCGGCGCCGCCCTTGGCGGTAGCGCGACAGGGCTGGCAACCTCCGGCATCACGCGCGTGCGATTCTGCGGCGCTGCCAGCAGAATTTCATCCACGCCCCAATTCAACTGCAGTCGCAAAGCGATCAATTCATCCATATAGTGATTTGGGACGCCAAGCAGGGTTTACGCAAGACACCGCAAGGTTTACGTATACGTCAACATTAGCTAGCCCACACCATATTCCACACCACATAAAGGAGCGATGATGTCCGAGCATTTGGAACCCCGTGAGGCCATGGAATTTGATGTGCTGGTGGTAGGTGCCGGCCCCGGCGGGTTGGCCGCTGCGATCCGTCTCAAACAGATCAATCCTGAAATTTCCGTCTGTGTCATCGAAAAAGGCAGCGAAGTCGGTGCGCATATTCTCTCCGGCGCGGTGCTGGAGCCACGCGCCCTGCTGGAATTATTCCCCGATTGCGACCCATCGCTGATCGCGCTCTCAACGCCGGTGGTGGAGGACAAATTCATGTTCCTCACCGAAACCAAAGCCATCACCATGCCGACCCCGCCGCAAATGCATAATCACGGCAACTATATTGTCTCGCTCGGCAATGTGGTGCGCTGGCTGGGCCAGCAGGCCGAGGAAACCGGCGTGGAGATTTACCCAGGCTTTGCCGCCGCCGAAGTGTTGGTTGAGGATGGCCGGGTGGTGGGCGTCGCCACCGGCGACATGGGAATCGGCAAAGACGGTCAGCCTACCGGCAATTTTACCCGTGGCATCGAACTGCGGGCCACCTACACGATTTTCGCTGAAGGCTGCCGCGGCTCGCTCTCCAAGCAGTTGATGAAAAACTTCAATCTGAATGAGGATAACGACCCGCAGACCTACGCCATTGGCATTAAGGAATTATGGGAGATCAAGCCGGAGAAATTTCGCAAAGGCCTGACGCTACATACCATCGGCTGGCCGCTGCAGAGCGACACTTACGGCGGCTCGTTCATGTATCATTTTGGTGAAAACCTGATGGCATACGGTTACGTGGTTGGGCTGGACTATGCCAACCCCTTCCTCTCACCGTTCGGTGAGATGCAGCGCTTCAAGATGCACCCGGCCATCGCGCCGTATTTTGAGGGTGCCAAGCGCATCTCCTACGGTGCGCGTGCGCTTAATGAGGGTGGGTTTCAATCATTGCCGAAGCTAACCTTTCCGGGTGGTGTGCTGATCGGCTGCGCGGCCGGCACACTGAATGTGCCCAAAATTAAGGGCACCCACACCGCGATGAAATCCGGCATGGTGGCAGCCGAGGCCATCGCCGCGGCTTTCTCGGGCGACAAGCCCGCCGAGGTAACGGCCTATCGCGATATGCTGAAAGCCAGTTGGGTGTGGCCGGAATTGCATCAAGTGCGCAACATCCGCCCCGGCTTTGCAAAATTTGGCCTGTATGGTGGCCTGGTGAATGCGGCAATCGAGACCTACATCACGCGTGGCAAATCGCCCTGGACCCTGAAAAACCACGCCGACTATAACCAACTAAAAAAAGCCCAGGACAGCCAGCCGATCAATTATCCAAAGCCCGATGGCAAACTCACGTTCGACAGGCTCTCCTCGGTATTCCTCTCCAACACCAACCATGAGGAAAACCAGCCGGCACATTTGCAGCTGATCGATCCCGCCAAGGCGATTGCCGTGAACTGGAATGAATATCGCAGCCCGGAAACCCGCTATTGCCCGGCTGGCGTGTATGAAATCATCGGTGAAGAAACCGGCAATCCGCAATTGCAGATCAATGCGCAAAACTGCGTGCATTGCAAAACCTGCGATATCAAAGACCCAACCCAGAACATCAACTGGGTGGTGCCCGAAGGTGCGGGTGGCCCGAATTATCCAGGCGGCATGTAAGGGTTAAGATAGGTCGCACACATTCGCCAGAATATCTTAATAGGCAAACGCCGAAATCTGGTTAAACCTGAAATGCCGCTGGCGCAAAATAATAATGGCGGTTTTTAGGGAGTTAGTTATGGATTTTAAGAAACTGTTTGTGGCGGCAACAGCCGCAAGTGTTTTTCTCAGCAGTGCTGCCTGGGCTGACACTGCACCGCCGGTGTTCATGTCGCCGGACTGGGCTGGTCAACTTTGCGATGCGTGGAACCATTCCGATGATCTCACCACCGGTCTCGCGGGCGGCTGGGTTCATAATGATGGTGGCAAAGGCTACAAAACTTTGAAAGTATCAGACTCCGTCTGCACCAAAAGCGCGCCGGTTGAGCTGCAAATCGCCTTCAAGGACGGCAAGGCCATCTGCGTTTACGGCGGCGCGATCAAGGGCGCTGCGATGGATTATGGCGTCGATTACGCGATGTGGGCCACCACAAAAAACTGGCAGAATATGGGCTCACCGATGACCGCGATGATGTTTGGGCGCTTGAACTTTCAGGGGCCGAAGTGGGAAGCGATGTCCAACATGGGGCCGTTTGGCGCGTTCTTGCATCTGGTTGCCCAGGTGCCTGGCAGCGTTGATTATTGCCCGCCGGTTGGTCAAGGCGCATAGCGCTTAAGGGTGGAGGTTGCGGGTGGTTGCGCTAGCCGCAGCATCCGCAACTTTCTCATAGCTGCGCATGATAAAATCGAAGCTAGGGTTGGTCACGCCAAACCAGAGGCGCTCATTTTTGAAATGATGCCAGAGATGATATTTCTTGATCCACCGGCCCCAGGCGGTGCGAGGCTTGTAGGGAATATGAGCCACGAAATGCACCCATTCATAATATAATATCGCCGCCGAGGTACCCGCCAGTAATGTGCCAACCGACTCAACCGACGGCCAGATCAACCATGCCAGACCACCCGTCATCGCCAAATTCGGCAGTACAAACCACAGCGGTAGAAACAAGAGATCAAGCCGGTTTGGTTCGCTGTGATGGTCGTAATGCAACCGATGTTGCAATTTGAGTATGAACGCCACTTTGGTCATTGGCCGTGCGTGAAATGCGTAACGATGGAAAGTATATTCGCTGGTAAAAAACAATACCGCACCGAGCAAAAACAACCAGGGGTGAACCATCCAAAGCCCGCTCATCACCATTCCGGTCACCAGCACCACCACCAAGCCCAAAACCAGGTTGCTGCCATGCTTGCAAAATTCCAACAGCATAATGTTTCCTCAAATTATCTGCCGTTTTGGGAAAGATGCGCCCGTATGGGAAAGCAGGCAAGCCATTTCGAGGCGGGGCGAGGCGAGGCTCTCAATCCTCGAAAATCAGCTTCGCACTACAGCCCCCAGCGGATTGGCTCTGCGTGAAGGATTTTGCGTCCCGCGTCGCCATCCATACCGCAAAACCTTCCAGGGCATCAGCCTCACCGGTCAAATCCTCCACCCGGGCGCGGCGGCTGGCACGCGGGATCGGCGCACCCTGCCACGCCAGATTGATCTCCACCCGGTCTTCCGCCCAGCGGGCCTCAAGTTGCAGTTGCGCGACCGCGCGCGCCATCAGCAAGCCGATCAACTCGTCCAAGGCATGGCTGATATTAACCGAGGTGCGTGCCCGCAATCCCCATCCAGCGGCCAGATTGGCGAACCATTCATCCGCCCGGGTGCCGGCGGCACTATCAAGCGGCAACTTCAGCTCAACCCGCTGCGCCACCAGCGGTAGCGTTAGAAAATTCACCAAAAAGGCGATCACCGCACCAAACGATAATGGCGACGCAAGGGCTGGCACGGAGGCCTGAAACGCCAATGGCGCCACCGCTACCAGCACCCCGGCGGACAGACCAAGAGCCACCACCAAGGTACGGCGGGTATCCAGCAACCGCGCGGTGGCCAACTGGCAGCCCTGGGCCATGATAAAGCCCGAAACATACAACAGCATCGCGGCTTTGACCGGTGCCGGCATCAGCACGAAAAGTGCTGCCAGCTTGGGGCACAAAGCCACGATCACCAGCAGCGGAATCCCAAGCCAAACCACCCGCCGCGCCAAGGTGCCCGTGGCCACCGACAAGCCTACTGCCGCCGTTGCAGGCCCGGGCGGCGCACCGCCCATCAACCCTGCGGTGGCGATGCCAATGCCGTTCGCCAACAGCCCGCGCCTTAGGGGTGGTGCATCGGCCCGGGTCCAGCCACCGTCAGCCGCACGCTGCAAAACCACAAAACTGCCGGTGGCGGTGGCCATCAAGGCGACCAGTGACAATAAATAAGCTGCTAGTGGCGCAGCCGAAACCGCCCCAAAATCCGGCAGCCACGGGCTTGGCAATGCAAACCAGGGGCGGGCTGCCAAAATGGCGGCGGCGTTGGGCGTGCCCTCGCCGAGCCATATCGCAGGCAGAATGCTCACCATCGCGCCGATCAACACCGCCAGACGCGCTGCCTTGGTTCTGCTGAGCGCCACCGCTGCCATGACGATAATCGCACCGATCACCACCGCCACCGCCTGCGGGCCGCGTGGCGTGCCCCCTGGCTGCAGGCCAAGCTGAACAGCAGCCAGCCCGATGAGTGACACCCCAATCAGCATCACCACCACCCCGGCAATTTCGTTCGGCAGCACTATCCGCAAGCGGCCCAGCGCGAATGTGAGCAAAATCGCCACCACACCGGTGATCAGAACCATCGCCCCAACGCCACCAAACCCAATGCCAAGATGGCCAGCCAACGCATAGGCGCTCAACAATGCAGCCGTATGGGTGCCCGGTATCGGGTAGCCCGAGCCCACCCATCCGCGGTTCACCAATTGCAAAGCCTGCCAGATTGCGGCCACTAAAATCGATAAACACAAAAACCGGGTGATCTCACCAGGGTCACTGGTAATGCTGGCGGCAGCCGCGATCGGCACCACGAAATAAATTGATTGGATGGCCAGATGCTGCAACGCCAGCGTGAGGGACACAGGAAATGAAGGATTATCGGTCAGCCAATAGGTGATTCCATGCGGTCGCTCCAGCCGCCGGTCATGGCTGCGGCCAAAAAATTTATCGAGTGCTGTAAGGATTTTCATTCGCGCCGCTGTTGGTTTGATATTTATGATAACGAACCGATTAGCGGTCTATGCCGCACTCGTCCATTGGCTCACAAAAACGTCGCATTAGGGCATAGCAGCGGATATCGCCTATAAAACATGCATGACATTGAAAATAGGAATCGCCGGGATCTCCGGCCGCATGGGCCAAATGTTGACCGAGGAGGTTACCGCCGCAGGTGCAATTCTGGTGGGGGGGATCTGCCGTCCAGGCGATGATGCCAAAGGCGCCACTCTGTTCGCGGATATTGCCGCCCTGGCCGCCGCCTGCGACGTGGTGATCGACTTCACCCACGCCAGCACCGTTGTGGCGCACGCCGCCGCCCTCGCCCACACCGGCACCCGTTGGGTGCTGGGCACCACCGGGCTTGCCGCAGCGGATGAGGCCGCGATTGCCACTGCCGGGACCAAAATCCCGGTCATTGCCGCACCCAATTTCTCGCCTGGCGTGAATCTGATGTTCGCCTTGGCCGAGCGCATGGCTGCCGCCCTGCCCGCCGATGCTTACGATGCCGAAATTCTGGAAATGCACCATCGCCAGAAGGTGGATGCGCCCTCCGGCACCGCCTTGGGGCTGGGGCGGGCGGTGGCCGCCGGGCGCGGCGTTAACCTGCAAAATGTTATGGTCTCCGGGCGCGATGGCCATACCGGCCCTCGCAAAGATGGCGAAATCGGCTTTGCCACGCTGCGTGGCGGCCAAATTGTTGGCAGCCACAGCCTGCTGTTCACCGCTGGCAGCGAGCAGATCACCCTCACCCACCACGCCTTCGACCGCCGCAGCTTTGCCACCGGCGCGGTGCGCGCGGCACTCTGGCTGGAGGGGAAAAAACCCGGCCTTTATAATATGAAGGATGTTCTGGGGATGTAGCCGGTCTTGACCCAGGGGGGAGTTTCCGCCATCCCGCATCGCCTCAACCAAGGATTTTATGATGCGCGATAAAGGTGAGTATCTCTTTACCTCTGAGTCTGTTTCTGAAGGCCACCCCGACAAGGTAGCTGACCGGATTTCTGATACCGTGGTGGACGCTTACCTGGCCGCCGACCCCTATGCGCGGGTGGCCTGCGAAACCTTGGTGACCACCAACCGCATCATCCTAGCTGGCGAAGTGCGCGGGCCGGAGACCATCACCAAGGAGCATCTGGCGCATTTGGCCCGCTTGGCCGTGCACGATATCGGCTACGATCAAGCTGGCTTCTCCTGGCGCAACGCCCAAGTGGACGTGCATTTGCATGCCCAATCCACCGACATCGCGGTTGGCGTGGATGCAGCTGGCAATAAGGACGAAGGTGCCGGTGACCAGGGCATCATGTTCGGCTATGCCTGCACCGAGACCGACGCGCTGATGCCAGCGCCGATTTATTACGCCCATTTGATTTTGCGCCGCATCTCTGAGCTGCGCCGCGCCCAAGACAGCCGCGCCGTTGGATTGTTGCCGGATGCCAAGAGCCAGGTGACGTTGAAATATGTTGACGGCAAGCCGGTAGGAGCTACCTCGGTGGTGGTGTCCATTCAGCACCAGGAAGGCATGACCGCCAAGCAGATCAAAGACATGCTGCGCCCGATTGTGGCCGCTGCCCTGCCCGCCGGTTGGATGCCGCCTGATGAAGAATTTTATGTGAACCCGACCGGCAACTTTGTGATCGGCGGACCCGACGGTGACTGCGGGCTTACCGGGCGCAAGATTATTGTGGACACTTACGGCGGGGCGGCTCCGCATGGCGGCGGCGCGTTCTCAGGCAAAGACCCCACCAAGGTTGATCGTTCCGCTGCCTACGTGTGCCGCTATCTTGCCAAGAACATCGTGGCAGCGGGCTTGGCAAGCCGCGCGACCTTACAGTTGAGCTACGCCATCGGCGTCTCGCAGCCGCTCTCGCTCTATGTTGATATGCATGGCACCGAAACTGATGTTGACCCGGTGAAATTGGAAAAGACTTTGCGCGGGCTGGTGAATTTAACGCCGCGCGGGATTCGCGAGCATTTGCAAATGAACCGGCCAATTTATGCGGTAACCTCCGCCTTCGTGCATTTTGGCCGCACCCCGGATACCGACCTTGGCACCTTTACCTGGGAAAAAACTGACCTGGCACCTGCGCTGAAAGCTGCGTTTGGCCGTTAAACCGCCGGCTGACCGGCTGTATGGCCGGATAAAAGGTAAAAAACTCCGCCCACGCCAGGAATGGCTGATGGCGGCGTTTTTGCCTTTGGTCAGCTATCCCAACGCGCCCTTCACCAACCAGCAGCGTGAGTTATGGCTGGAAGTTGGCTTTGGCGGTGGTGAGCACGCCTATGCGCTGGCCACAGCGCACCATGATGTTGCATTGATTGCCGCTGAAGTTTTTGAAAACGGCATATGCTCGCTATTGTCCCGACTGGCACCTGACGATGTAGAAAACCCCGTAGCACCGCCAAATTTGCGGCTATTCACCGATGACGCCCGCCCGCTGATCCGCGCACTACCAGATGCAGCTTTGGGCAAAATTTTTTTGATGTTCCCTGACCCCTGGCCAAAAGCCCGCCATGCCAAACGCCGCTTTGTGCACCCGGTGATGCTGCCTGAAATTGCCCGCGTGCTTGTGCAAGGCGGCGAATGGCGCATTGCCTCAGATGACCCAACCTACCAACATTGGACCGATGAAGTGCTGGCCGCGCAGGACTTATTTATCGTGACCCGGGCTATGGGCGTGCGCCCCGATGGCTGGCCCCCAACCCGCTATGAGGCGAAAGCCATCACCGCCGGGCGAACGCCAGCCTATTGGTCGCTCATAAAGCGTTAGGCCTGCGTCTCTTCGTCTTCTTCTTCCAGGCTGAACTGCTGGGCTTCCTCGTCATATTCGTACAACTCGGCAAACCGGCCCCAGGCGATGACCGTGCGCAAGGTTTCCTCGGCATATGCCGCCGACATATGGTCTTCCAACTCATCGCGGAAGCGCACCGCCGAGGCGCGATGGTTCCAGCGCTCATCAAGCACTTTGCGAATTTCAGCCACCAGCGGCACGTGTGCCAGAATGGTTTTGGCAAAAAGGGCCTTACGCTCTTCGGTCTCGGCATTCACAAACTGCCGGCCGGCATCGGTAATCTGCAAGTCGCCTTCTTCCAAAATAGCAAAGCCCAGCAAGCTCAAAGTTTCACCAAGCGGCAGCAATTCATCGGCTTCATATTGTAAAGCCGCCGCCAACGCTGGCAAATCGGCCCGGCCCTCGTACGGCGGGTTTTCCAAAGTTTCCAGCAAACCAGACATGATATTGGTTCCCACCGGATGCAGCGGCGTGGAGAAGCTGGTAACCGGAGCTGCAGTTTGCGCCGTGGGTGCCTTGCGCCTTGTCATGATGCCGTAAATATCATCCACCATCTGGCGGAACGCTGTGTCATAACGGTTGCGCGGATGCGGAAACGGTACTTTTAATTCCTGTGCCACGCGGCCTGGGTTGGATGAAAACACCAAAATCCGGTCGCACATCAGCACCGCTTCTTCGATGTTGTGGGTGACCAGCAAAATCGACTTTACCGGGAGCTTTTTATCCATCCATAAATCGATCAAATCGGTACGCAGCGTCTCGGCGGTTAGTACGTCCAGCGCTGAGAACGGCTCATCCATCAGCAACAAATCAGGATGCACAACCAAGGCACGGGCCAGCCCCACCCGTTGGCGCATACCGCCTGATAGTTCCTTCGGGTACGCGGTATCATAACCACCCAGACCGATCAGATCGATCGCCGCTTCAGTACGCTCGTCGCGCTCGGCCTTCTTCACGCCCTGGGCTTCCAGACCAATTTCCACATTTTCCTGCACGGTCAACCAGGGAAACAAAGCAAAGCTTTGAAACACCATTGCCACGCCCGCAGCAGGCCCGGTGAGCGGTTGGCCACGCCACATCACTTCACCGTCGGTCGGCTTCAACAAGCCTGAGACAATACGCAGCAAGGTGGATTTACCAGAGCCCGAGCGCCCCAGCAGCCCAACAATCTCGCCTGATTGCAGGGTGAGGTTTACATCATCCAGCACAATCAGATCAGCGCTGCCATCCTTATGGTAGGATTGCCGGCAATTACGAACAATGACGAGTGGGTCTTGATGATTAACAACCTGATCCATCGTATCTCTCCCTAGCCCAATGTGGTCCGCCGCGAGGCGTAAGCGTATAATGGCCGCCATAAAACGCGGTTGAAGGTAATCACGAAGGCTGACATCACCGCAACACCCAGCACGATCCGCGGCGTGTCGCCGGCGGTGGTGGCTTGCGCGATGTACGCACCCAACCCCTGCGCTTGCAAATTCGTGCTACCCCAGCTTGCCACTTCCGCCACAATCGAGGCGTTCCACGCGCCGCCGCTGGCGGTAATGGCACCGGTGACAAAATACGGCAAAATGCCAGGGATCATCACACTGCGCCAACGCAACCAGCCGCGAATCCGAAAATTCGCCACAGCTTCACGCATATCACCAGGAAACGCCGCGGCACCGGCGATAACGTTGAATAAAATATACCATTGCGTGCCGATCAGCATCAGCGGTGTTAGCCAGATATTGGGGCTAACATGAAAATACACAATCGCCACCACAAACGGCGGAAACAGCAAATTCGCCGGAAACGCTGCTAAAAATTGCGCAATCGGCTGGGCAATGCGGGTTGCCTTGGGGCGCAGGCCAATCCACACCCCAATTGGCACCCAGATAAGAGCGGCAATGACCATCAATACGATAACCCGGAACATGGTAAATACACCCATCAGCACCGCCGTCCCAAGGTCGCTCCAATGCAAACTTGTTGAGACAAAGCCAATAATTTGCCACAGCGCATAAACCGCCAAAGCGGCGATCATCACAAACCAGATGCCATCGATAACGCGGGATGGTTTACGGTTTTCATCAACTTGCACCGATGAACTGCCGCTCAAACGCAGCCGAAAAAAGGCCCCCACTACGATTCCCATTTTATCAAATATCGCCTGCAACAGCCGCGTTTGGCGGATCAGTTTCAGCATCCACGGGTCAGGCGTTGCCACGGCGGCGGTGGTTTCAAACCGGAATTTGCCAGACCATGCCACCAGCGGGCGAAACACCAGTTGATCGTAGAGCAAAATCACGATCAACATTGCCAGAATGGCATATAAAATCGCCAGCAGGTTTTTCTGCGCCAGCGCCAGCGCCACGTAGGAGCCAATACCCGGTAGCGCAAAACTTGTGTTGCCCACAGTAATCGCCTCGGATGCGACCACGAAAAACCAACCACCCGACATTGAAAGCATGGTGTTCCACACCAGCCCCGGCATGGCGAACGGCACATCAAGCCGCCAGAATTTCTGCCAGGGTGACAGCCGGAAGGCGCGCGAAGCCTCCTGCAAATCATTTGGTAGGGTGGTAAGCGATTGGTAAAAGCTAAACGCCATGTTCAAGGCCTGGCTGGTGAAAATGGCAAACACGCACGCTAACTCAGCCCCCACAACGCGGCCGGGAAACAGGTTGAGAAAAAAAACTACCGTGAAGGATAAAAACCCTAAAATCGGCACTGACTGCAAAATATCGAGAATCGGGATCAAGATCAGCCCGGCCCGGCGGCTTTTGGCGGCCAGCGTGGCAAAGGTGAAGGTAAAAACCAGTGAGCAAAACAACGCCGCGAACATCCGCGCCGTGGTGCGCAGCGCGTAGCCCGGCAAATAAGCCGGGTCGAGGTGAATGGTGGTGGCCTGGCTGGCCAACAACGGCGTAAACAGCGTGCTCCGACCCACATCCACCAGCCCAATCAGCAGCCCCATGACCAGCAGCATCGCCACGCCATCCCAGCGGTTGGGCATGCGGCGGCCGGAGGTAAGCGCTGAAGGGGTAAAATTTACCATGGACCCGCCTTGTTAAACGCCTGATTGCACAATGGTTTGACCCTGGCCTTAGCCGTCAAGCGCAGTCCTGTCACCCCCACCAATCATTGCCTTTTTAAGACAGTTTCAGCGTCCCGTGCTGCCGAAACCACCAGCACCGCGCGCTGTTTCATCAAGGCTTTCAACCTCCACCCATACGGCCCGTACCACCGGTGCCAGCACCGCCTGGGCAATGCGCATCCCACGGGTGACGATAAAACGCTCCTCGCTGGCGTTCATTACAATCACCTGAATTTCGCCCCGGTAATCCTCATCAATCGTGCCAGGCGTGTTGGGCAGCGTGATGCCATACTTCAACGCCAGGCCCGAGCGCGGGCGGATTTGCAATTCAAACCCCGGCGGTAAGGCAATGCTAAGGCCGGTCGGGATCAACACCCGGCCAAGCGGCGGGATGATCACCGGCTTGGCAACCGCCGCCAGTAAATCCATGCCCGCGGCACCCGCTGTGGCATAGCTTGGCAACTCTAAATCTGCACCATGGGGCAGACGGTGAACCCGGACATCGATGTTGGTCATGCAACCTCTTGGGCAATAAGTGCGGCGAGTTTAACGGCAACCTCATGCTTGCCCATGACCGGCCAGATCTCCTCGCCCGCAGCATTGATCAACGTCACCTCATTGGAATCCCCGCCCATGATGCCGGTGCCGCCCACATTATTGGCGATGATCCAGTCACAACCCTTGCGTTCGCGCTTGGCGGCGGCGTGGGTGTAAAGATTTTCAGTTTCCGCTGCGAACCCAACCACCAGCTTTGGCCGGCGCGGGCCGGGCGTTGATATGATGCGCAAAATGTCAGGATTTTCGGTCAAAGTGAGTGAAGGCGGCGCATCGTTGGTTTTTTTAATTTTATGTGCCGCCAGAGTTTCAACCCGCCAATCCGCCACAGCGGCGGCGCACACCGCAACATCGGCGGGCAAGGCTTCCCGTACCGCCGCCAGCATCTCTAACGCGGTTTCCACATGCACCACATTTACCCCCGCAGGATCAGGGATGCTCACCGGCCCGCTCACCAGCGTCACCCGCGCACCGTAAGCGGCCAGCGCCGCCGCAATGGCGTGGCCCTGCTTGCCTGACGAGCGGTTGCCCAAATAGCGCACCGGGTCGATCGGCTCATGCGTCGGCCCGCTGGTGACCAGCGCGTGTTTGCCAGCCAATGCACCGTTTAATGAGCCACCTGCCCCCAATATTTGGGCAAGTGTTTGGGCAATGGCTGCCACTATGGCGGGCGGTTCGGCCAACCGCCCGGGGCCAAACTCACCGCATGCCATCGGCCCTTCATCGGGCGGCACCACCAACACGCCACGCTTGTTAAGCGTAGCCATATTGGCCTGCGTAGCTGCGTGTTGCCACATCCGCACATTCATTGCGGGGGCCACCAACACCGGCTTATCCGTTGCCAGCAACAGCGTGGTGGCCAAATCATCCGCCAGCCCCGCCGCCATTTTCGCCAAAATATCAGCGCTGGCCGGCACCACCACCACCAAATCCGCCGCGCGGGACAGTTCAATATGCCCCATCTCGTTTTCATCGGTGAGCGAAAATAAATCAGTGTAAACCTTGGCACCTGAGAGTGCTTGCAACGATAGCGGCGTGACAAACTGCGCCCCGGCTTTGGTCAACACACAGCTTACCCCACAACCTTCCTTGGTAAGCAGCCGCACCAGCTCCAGCGCCTTATAGGCAGCAATGCCGCCTGCAATGATCAGCAGAACCCGTTTGCCATCCAGGCTCACAGCCGCCAGCCCTGATGAATGGCAGCAATGCCACCTGAGAGGTTGCGCACGCTCACCCGCTCCAGCCCTGCCGTCTCCAGCATCCCTTTCAATGTGGCTTGGTCAGGAAACATCCTGATACTTTCAGCCAAATATTGATAACTGGCGGCATCCTTAGCAACCATTTTGCCGATCGCGGGCATGGCTTTGAATGACCATGCGTCATAAATTTTCTCAAACGCTGAAATCTGTAACTTGGAAAATTCCAGGCACAGAAACTTGCCACCGGGTTTGAGCACCCGCCGCGCCTCCGCCAGCACTTTGTCCTTGTTGGTGCAATTACGCAGGCCAAACGCCATGGAAACCCGGTCCACTGAGCGGTCTGGCAGTGCCAGCGCCTCAGCATCCGTGACCAGAAACGACAAATCCCCAATAAACCCGCCGACGGTGGCACGGTCTCGCCCGACGCTGAGCATAGCGGCGTTGATGTCGGATAAAATAGCGGGTCCACCACCCTTTTTCAGCCAGCCAAAGCTGATGTCCCCGGTGCCGCCGGCCAGATCGAGCAAGGTCCGGTTCGGGCGCGGGTCCAGCGCCTGGATAAAGTCATGCTTCCACAACCGGTGCACGCCCAGCGACATCAAATCGTTCATGATGTCATATTTACCGGCCACCGAATCGAACACTTCGCGCACCAGCTTACGCTTGTCATCCCGGTTGACGGTTTGGAAGCCAAAATCAACTGAATCAGGGGGGCTATCATCATTCATGGTCTGACTATAACCTGATTTTGTAATATGCCGGAACTCCCCGAAGTTGAAACTGTCATG
Source organism: Acidocella sp. (assembly GCA_029077825.1). Lineage (GTDB taxonomy): Bacteria > Pseudomonadota > Alphaproteobacteria > Acetobacterales > Acetobacteraceae > Acidocella. The sequence goes on from JAQNCT010000001.1 coordinate 66,757, forward strand.
CGTGGCCTTGATGCCCGCCTCACCGGCCGCACCATCGCCCTGGCGCGCCTGCACCGGCCCGATTTACGCTGGCTGATTCCGCCTGAATTTGCCGCCACCCTCACCGGAGCCAAAGTGTTGGGGTTCCGCCGCCGGGGCAAATATATGTTCATGCGGCTATCGGGCGGTGTTTCAGCCCTGATCCACTTGGGCATGTCTGGCCGGATGCTGATTGACGCGCCCCCTGCCCTGCACGAGCACCTGACCATTGAGACCAACGATGGGGGGCGGATTGGCTTTGTTGACCCACGCCGGTTTGGCGCGCTTGATCTGATAGCCACTGAGGCTGAGGATACGCACAAGCTGGTGGCAGAGTTAGGGCCGGAACCGCTTGGCAATGAATTTAACGGGCCAATGCTGCTGGCAGCCCTGGCCGGACGCGCCAGCCCAATTAAAATAGCCTTGCTGGACCAAAGCCTGGTGGCGGGCATTGGCAATATTTACGCCAGTGAGGCGTTGTTCCGCTCTGGCATTAGCCCCAAGCGCCTGGCTGGTAATTTAGGGGCAAAGCGGGTGGACCGGTTGGTGCCCGCCATTAAAGCCACACTTACCGAGGCGATTGCTGCTGGTGGGTCATCATTACGCGATTACGTGCAGCCCAGCGGCGAGCTTGGTTATTTTCAGCACGCCTGGAAGGTTTATGGCCGCGCGGGGGAATTTTGCGAGCACTGCCCCGGCCCGCCCGCTTGTTCTGGCATTCGTAAAATTGTGCAAACCGGGCGCGCCACCTTCTATTGCCCGCTGCACCAGGGCTGATTACGGTACGCCCCAACAACTGGAGCGAAACAATGCCGTATGAAACAATTTTGGTGGAAACCCATGGCCGCGTTGGTCTGATCAAACTCAACCGCCCGGCGGCTCTCAATGCTTTGTGCGACCAGCTGATGAGCGAACTGGCCACCCAGTTAAAAGCCTTTGATGCTGACCCCGCGATTGGTGCCATTGTGCTCACCGGCTCTGAAAAAGCCTTTGCCGCTGGGGCTGACATTAAGGAAATGCAGCCGCGCAGCTACCCTGGCACGGTGCTGGAAGATTTTATCTCCCCCTGGGAAGCTATCACCCACACCCGCAAGCCAGTGATCGCCGCGGTGGCAGGATTTGCCCTGGGGGGTGGCTGCGAATTGGCGATGATGTGCGACATCATGATCGCCGCTGACACCGCCAAATTCGGCCAGCCCGAAATCAACCTCGGCGTTATTCCCGGTGCCGGTGGCTCTCAACGCCTCACCCGCGCGGTGGGCAAAGCCAAGGCGATGGATATGTGCCTTACCGCCCGCATGATGGATGCCACCGAGGCCGAACGCGCCAATCTGGTAAGCCGGGTGTTTCCCGCTGCCGAGCTGCTCCAGGAAGCGCTGAAAATGGCCGAGAAAATCGCCAATCTTTCACCCGTTGCGGTGGCGCTGGCGAAAAAGGCAGTAAATACCGCGTTTGAGACCACTTTGGCGCAGGGTGTGGCGTATGAACGCGCAAGCTTTCTTGGCCTGTTTGGCACGCCAGACCAAAAAGAGGGCATGGCAGCATTTATTGAGAAGCGTAAGCCGGTGTTCAGCCAGGGCTGAGCGATACGGTGTGGCCTTCTACGCGCGGGCAGACAATCGCCAGCCCCCACCAATTTGTCACTCCCGTCACCCTTTTGTCATTCCTGCCACTTTTTTGTCATTCCCGCGAAGGCGGGAACCTCACGACCTGGAGGAGATCCTCGCCTGCGCGAGGATGACGGGGGTGGCAGGAGGATGGCGGTAACGCGAGGATAACGGGGGGGGGGGCGCAAGGATGACTGGGTTGGCGCGAGGATGACAGGGAGTGGCGAGAGTGACAGGGGGGGGGCGAGAGTGACTGGGAGTGGCGGGAGTGACAGGGGGGCAAAGAGGAATGGCTGAACGGAATGCCCCGCGCTTAAACCTTCAGCGTTACACTCACCGGCACATGGTCAGAAGGTTGCACCCAGTCACGCGCGTCAACCAAAATTTTATGACTGACCAAATTTTCAGCCAAATCATCTGACACCCAAACATGGTCCAGACGCCGCCCGCGGTTGGAGGCGCGCCAATCCCGGTTGCGGTATGACCACCACGTGTAAAGCTTCTCCTCGGCTGGCACAAAATGCCGCAACGCATCGGTAAAACCTTGCGCCATCCAATTATTCAGGCCGGTGGTTTCAACCGGCGTGTGGCTGACAATTGCAAGCAGCTGCTTGTGATTCCAAACATCATTCTCCAACGGGGCGATATTCAAATCCCCCACCAGCACGGCGCGATGCGGGGGATATTTGGCAAAATGCGCACGGGCTTGCGCGATAAAATCCAGTTTATGACCAAATTTAATGTTCTGGTCACGGTCTGGAATATCGCCGCCCGCTGGTACGTAAAAATTATGGATAATCACCGGCGATGTACCGGTATGAAGCTGCGCTGAGATATGCCGACAGTCGTTTTTCTCGCACCAGTCGGGTGTATCGGCCACCAGGCTTAGCGGCAATTTCGAAAATATCGCCACACCATTATAACTTTTCATACCGCGCTTTAGTACATAAGGAAATCCGATGCTGGCGCCAAGCGTTTCAGGAAACGCATCATCAGGCACTTTGGTTTCCTGCAAACAAATCACATCAGGTTGCAAACCGCTGATCAGCGAGTCTAGTAAGCCCTGGCGCAGCCGCAGCGAATTAACATTCCAAGTCGCAATGGTAAGGTTTTTTGTCATGCCCTGGTTTCACCATGGCTGAACAATGCAATCAACCACCACCCGTGGTCGGCGTATTGGCTTGATAGGTAAATAATGAATCCGGAAATGGCCCGCCCGGTGCGATATCATACAGGCTCACCCGCGTCTGGCGCTGCTGCGCGTCCATCACCACCCATTGCCGCAGTTCCAGCGGATTGGTGCCGAACACCAAGGTCAGGCTACCTGCCTGCGGCTTGCCTGTACGAATCAGCGTGAGGTGCACCTCACCAGGCTGCCGGTCGATGTTGGTGACCGTGACGGCGCCTGAAAACACCACATGGTCAGCCAGCAGAATGCCGAGCGGCGTTTCTCCCAACGGAATATTGGTGGTCTGGGACAATTCAGGGTCATGAAAAACCAACAGCCCAAAGCCCGCAACCAGCAATTCCGGGTCCGGCGGATCATATTGGAAACGCATTTTGCCAGGACGCTGCAGCCAGGCCTTGCCGGTGCGGGTTGAACCATCCGCCGCGACCTGCAGAAAATTTGCCGTCAGCGAAGTCAGACCATTAAGATAAGTCTGGATTTGATTAATTAAGCCGTTATCAGTCGCGGTGGGCGCTGCGGCCCACACAAAGCGAACTGGCGCAGCAAACGCCGCGCCAGCTAACAGGCTCAGAACCAAGCGTCGCTGCATGGGCCGAAGGATCAGGCAGCCGAACGGCGGCTGGCGGCTTCGGTCTTGTTCGCGGCAAAGGCCTCATTCATGATATGACGTGTTTCGCGCAGGAAAGCTGCACCTTTAACGGTGCGCTGTACCAGCACGCTGCGGCGATCTGAGGGGTCAACCTTACGGCGGACGAAGTCAAGTTCAGTCAACCGGTCAAGCGCACGCGTGATCGCTGGCTTGGAGACGTTTAAATCTTGCGCTAACCCGCGCACCGTATGGCCACCTTCATTTAGATAGCAGGTGAGAAACACACCAAGCTGGCGTGCCGACAAATCAACACCATCACGGCGAACCAGAGACACGATTGTATCACGAAGAATACCGACCAGCTGGTCGGACGAAAGTTGAGCTGCCATTTTTATACCCTTTCCCACGTAAGGCTTTATCACAAGCCATCGTACCAAAACCTGAAGATTATCGGACGAAACGAGCTTTTAACCACTGCTGCGTTCAAATCTTCGAACAAGGAATATTGTTCATTTTTAGCAAGGACTGACTTATGATTTAATTATGACTTCGACAAGTCATCGAAACATGAAAACATTGCAATTTCATTGAATAAATTTCGATATAGCGCCGAAACATTGTTCACGATTAAGTGAGACGGCGTAGTAACAATCAAAGATGTACTGCTTGTTAAAGAGAATTAAAGTTCTCGATAGCGGAAAATAATGCACGTAAAGATTGTGCCTCACCACCTTCAGGTCTGCCAGGCCGCGCCTGATCGTTCCAGCAATAAACATCAATATGCGCCCAGGCAATTTCCTTAGGCACAAAACGTTGTAAGAATAATGCCGCAACAATTGCTCCAGCGAAAGGTTTCGCCGAAACATTGTTCATGTCAGCAATATTACTATCCAACCAGGAATCATAACCATGCCATAAAGGCAGGCGCCACAACGGATCATGCGTGATCTCACCGCCTGTGAGCAGGGAGTTTGCCATTTTGTCATTGTTACAAAACATTGCCGGCAGATCCGGCCCCAGCGCCACGCGCGCCGCACCAGTCAAAGTTGCAGCATCTATCAGCCAATCGGGCGTTTCCGCCGCAGCTTCCGCCAGCAGATCACATAAGACCAGCCGGCCTTCCGCATCAGTGTTACCAACCTCCACAGTTTTGCCGGCATGTGTTTGAAGCACATCAGAGGGGCGCATAGCGCGGCCTGAAATGCTGTTTTCCACACAACCAATTCGTACCTGCAAGCGAATTGGTAAATCACAAGCCATGATCAATTTCGCAAGGCCCAGCAAAATTGCAGCGCCACCCATGTCTTTTTTCATTCGCAGCATGGCGGCGCTGGGCTTCACATCATAACCGCCGGTATCAAAGCACACGCCCTTGCCGCATAACGAAATTAACGGCGAAGCCGCTGTGGCTTTGCTGCCTTCCCACTCAAATCGCGCGACCTGTCCAGGCCGTTCCGACCCCGCAGCCACCGCCGCGAGCGCTGGGTAGCGGTTATGTAATTCTGAACCCGTGATAATTTCCGCCCTCGCCCCAAACGCCGCCGCCATCTGCACAGCGGCTGCCGCCAATTCCTCCGGCCCTAGTAAATTTGGCGGGGTGTTGATCAGGTCGCGGGCAAAACAAACCGCCTCGGCCATCGCAATGCAACGCGGGCTAACCCCCAGCGGCGATAACAGAGCCGAGCCGCGCTTGCGCGGCTTGAAATGCTCATACGCATAAGCACCAAGGAGAAACCCCAGGGCCGCCTGCTCAGCATCATAATCACCGGCAACCAATCGCCACACGCTGCCCGCCGGCAAAGCCGAGGCCAAATCGCCGAACACATAGGGGCCTTGCTCGACGCCCAGGCCAAGCACCGCACCCGCCAGCCCGGCCTCGCCGGTCAGCAGGCCAAGCTGGCGGGCTGAGCCATCAAAACCATGCGCCTGTAGTACAGCAACCTGTGCTGCCGACAGGGTGGATAAAAAAGCCGCCAAAGCTACCGGGCGAACCGCATAAAGCGGTAACGCGCTCGCCTCATTCACCGCCAGACCAAGCATCACGAGCCTCCTATAATGAAGGCACGAATATCAACGAAGCATCGATGCCGCGTCCAGTGCTGAAAGCGTTAGCTGACCCGCTGCAGTTCAATCGCCGCCACCCGGCCCTCGCGCTGCTGCAGCAAGAACTTCACCTTCTCGCCCTCATTTAGCTTGCGCAATCCGGCACGTTGCACCGCACTGATATGGACAAAAACATCTTCCCCGCCGGTCTCCGGCGCAATGAAACCATAGCCTTTGCCTGGATTGAACCATTTCACAGTCCCTACCAAAGCACTCAGTCCGGTTGGGTCAGCTTGTACGTAGTTAGTCTCGAGTTGTGCCGTTTCCATATGAACCACCTTTATTCGCCCCCAATAGAGAGCGATGGCTTATTTTATTCCCGGCTTAATCTCCGGATTTAAAACCTAATCCTTTAATGGCAAAAACGGCAAACGAAATTTTTCCCGAGACAACAAACGCGCCAGGATCACTGGCCAGCCTATCTTTTAAGTGGTCAGGCGGCATCCTCACGGCGGTCGCGCACGCGTACGTAAGCAATCGCGGCATGCTCCTCACAATATGGTTTACCCGCCGTGGCATTGGCATTGCAGAAATGAAAGCTCGGTTTACCCGGCTCGCCAATCGGCCAGCAGCAAGGCGTCTCACGAGAGCTGCTTTTGGGCGGTGTAACCACTTGGCGCAGCATGGGCACTGGCGCCCCCATTGAAACTGCCAGCGGTGGCAGGGTCGGCCCCTGGGTACGGCGCGGCGCGGCCACGCGCGGCGCACCATTTTCATTGGTGCCACGGCGGATTGGCGACGGCCGGGGTGGCAGGTTAAGGCGGTGCGCTTTGCCCACCACCGCATTTTTTGAAATATTCAGCCGACGGCCGATTTCGGCGGTCGATAGACCCTCGGCCCAAAGCGCACGCAGCTTCGCAATAATTTCTTCTGACCACTCCATATCGTGGGGTCTCCTCTGTATGCCTACTACATACAGTAGCGAAGCGACTCGAAAACCTCAATATCTAGAACGTCTCTCGCCGAGTCTTTTCTGTGGACAACTTATTTCACGGCCTCATTGGCAAAGGCGCCCCAGAAATCCGCCCGGTTGAGGTAGCCGGTTTGCGAGCCCACCGCGGCCCGGCACCAGTCAGAAGCGGGCTCACACCCCAACAATACGCCAGATACGCCAAAATCGAGCACCGCCACCAGCCCCGACTCGGCAGATTTCCCGGCATGCAGGTCAGCCTTGGAAGTCGTGACGATAAAGCCACGGCGGGCGCGGATGGTTGCCATATGCACCCAGCCAGTACCGCCATCTGGCGCCAATATCTGCCGCCAGACATCAAATTCCCCGATAATTTCAACCGGCAGGCCATCGCGCTGGTAAACCCAGGTTACCGGATACTGAAACCCCGGCCCGGCACGAACATTCACCTTGTCAGTGCGCAATGAAACAAAGCGTGGCACCGGCAGCTTGCTCACAACCCCAAGGGCTGGGCCAGGGCCAGCGCCCTCAGGTGCCGCCGTCCAACCCGCCAGCAGCAGTGCCAGCACCAGCAGCCAAAGCCGCATCAATGGCAAACCTTACAATGCGGGTCACGCTTCAACCGCACGGTTCTGAATTGCATGGCCAGCGCATCCCATATCAACAACCGGCCTGAAAGCGTCTCGCCAATGCCCATAATCTCCTTCAGCACTTCGGTGGCCTGCAATGTGCCCATTACACCGGTAACCGCACCCAGCACACCCGCCTCGCTGCAACTAGGCACCAAACCCGCCGGCGGCGGTTCAGGATAGAGGCAACGATAGCACGGGCCATTTGCATCGGCGTGTGGTTTGAATGTTGAAAGCTGCCCCTCAAAGCGCAGCACGGCGGCTGAAACCAAGGTTCGTTTGGCTGCCACGCAGGCGTCAGCCAGCATGAACCGGGTCTCAAAATTATCCGTGCCGTCGCAAATAATATCGTAAGGTTCAATCAGGGCCCGCACATTCCCGGCATCCAGCCTTACGGCAAATGTTTCCACCCGCACCAGCGGGTTGATCTCGCTCATCGCCTGCGCCGCTGACTTCACCTTGAGCATGCCAATCCGCGCGGTGGTATGCGCAATTTGGCGTTGCAGGTTAGAGAGTTCCAGCACATCAGCATCAACAATGCCAATGCTGCCAACCCCGGCGGCGGCCAGATACATGGCCAGCGGTGAGCCTAAGCCACCCGCCCCCACAACTAACACTTTTGCCGCCTTCAGCCTGGCCTGGCCGGTGCCACCCACCTCACGCAGCAGAATATGCCGCGCGTAGCGATTTATCTCAGCATCGGTAAAATCAAAGTCCAAAGCTCACATGCCAATAGCACGGCGGTAAACATCCAGCAGGGTTTCCTGCTCTTCAATCTCCGCTGGCTCCTGTTTGCGAATTCTAATCAGCTGACGCAGCACTTTCACATCAAACCCAGCCGATTTCGCTTCAGAATAAATATCCTTGATGTCCGAGCCAAGCGCTTTGCGCTCTTCTTCGAGACGCTCAATGCGGTCCACGATGCTGCGCAACCGCTCGCCCGCAACATTTGTCGGTTTTTCGTCAGAGGTGGCATCAAGCGCCATAAGTATATCCTTTAATCTTGGGCCGCACCGGATAGAGCCGCGCGGCCCTGCGGGTCAATGGTTGTGCTGCGTGATGGCCTTGGCGAATGCCGCCTGCTTTTCAGCCGAGGCCGGAGTCTGGTTCTGCGCCTGCCAGTCTTTATAGGGCATGCCATAAATAATCTCCCGCGCATCGGCATCCGCCAGCGTTATTCCAAGCGTGGCGGCGGCCTCACGATACCAGCGCGAGAGGCAGTTGCGGCAAAACCCGGCGAGATTCATCATATCGATATTCTGCACATCCGGGCGGCCACGCAAATGTGCGACCAGTGCTCGGAACGCCGCCGCTTCCAGGGCCTGGGTAGTGGCTTCATCAAAAACCGGCTGACTCATGGTATTTCTCCTCACAATTGGGCATATACGCATCCATGGGAGATGATAACGCCAAATTGCTGCGCGGCATATTCGCCGCCGCCATAGCCGCTGCTAACCCGGCTTTAACGCTGGCCAAACACCTGCCGCCGCCCGGCCCTGGCCGCAACATCGTGATTGGCGCAGGCAAGGCCGCAGCCTCAATGGCGGTGGCGCTGGAAGCCGCCTGGCCAGATGTAAACATCGAAGGTGTGGTGGTAACCCGCTATGGACACTCCCTGTCCACTCACAAAATTAAAGTTTTGGAAGCTGCCCACCCGGTGCCGGATGGTGCCAGTGAAGCCGCCGCCCGCGAGATCATGGCCCTGGTGCAAGGGCTAACACCGCAGGACCAGGTGATCGCATTGATATCAGGCGGCGCTTCGGCGCTGCTGGCCATGCCCGCCCCTGGCCTGACCTTGGCGGATAAGCAAATGGTGGCCAAAGCCCTTCTGGACTCGGGGGCGCCCATTGGCACCATGAACCGCATTCGCCAGCAATTATCTGCCGTAAAGGGCGGCAAACTAGCCGCCGCCTGCGCCCCGGCCAGGCTGATCACGCTGGCCATCAGCGACGTGCCGGGGGACTCCCCCGCGATCATCGGCTCCGGCCCCACCTGGTACGAGGGTGCTGACTACCGGCTGATCGCCACCCCGCAACTGGCCCTGGAGGCCGCCGCCGCTTTTGCCGGGACACATCATATCAAGACCAAAATCCTGGGCGACGCGCTGGAAGGTGAATCCGCCGCGTTAGGCCGGAACATGGCTGAACTGGCGCTGGCTGAGTGCCAGCCGGTGCTGCTGCTGTCCGGCGGCGAGACCACCGTGACCATCGGCCAAGTCAAGCCAGGCCGTGGCGGGCGCAATAGCGAATTTCTGCTCAGCCTTGCGATCGCCCTGAACGGTGCGCGCAACATCTGGGCCATTGCCGGTGACTCCGATGGCATTGACGGCACCGAAGATGCGGCAGGAGCACTGATCCATCCTGACACGCTGACCAGGGCGCGCGCCCTTAACCTAGACCCAGCGGCCTATCTGGCACGGCATGACAGTTATAGCTTGTTTGCGGCACTGAATGACCTAGTGATTACCGGCCCGACATTAACGAATGTAAATGACATTCGCGCGATTTTGGTAAGTTGATTAAATATCTTGCAACGCTCTAGGTTATTATCGCTTTGTATGGGTTGGGTATCGCGGCGAATCAGGGTAATTAGCACCAGGCTTCGCAGCGTATCTCGATTAAAGGCTATTGGCATTGAATTTACTGACTTCTGAAAAATTATCCGGCCGTCCAGCCAAAGCCTGGAGCTTGCCGGGCTTTTTCATCTTGGCGTGCCTGGCCGGATGTGCGCAGCCGGCCTCGCCGCCCGGGCCACCAGCGCCAGTTGGGCATATATATCAGAGCCTGGTGCCGGTGCCGCCGCCGCCGCACTGGGTGCATATTAAGCCAGATGACCAGGAACAGCTTCAGACCGCCTTCAACGTCATCGGCCTGAAATCAGCTTTGATGGTCGGCGCGCTCTCCTGCGGCCAGCAGGACCGCTATGATCAATTCATGCGCGCCTTCCAGCCGCATATTCTGGCTGACCAGCATATGATGGACGCCTATTTCCGCCGGATCGGCGGCCAGACCAAGGAGGACCAGTTCGTCACCCTGCTGGCCAACAACCAATCAGTCGGCGGCATCGACCAGGGTAAAATCTTCTGCCTGAACAACCAGGCTGAGTTCGACCGGGTGGCCTCATTCAAAACCCCAGAGGAGCTGGACAGTTTCGTGACTGACCAGTCACCAAACCCACCCGCCGCCACTGAAGCCGCCCCAGTGGCCACGAGCGTCAAGAAAAAGCTGAAACCAGTCAAACACACCAGCGCGACCAGTGCTGAGAGCAAGTCCGCCGCAGCCAAAACAAATTCTTGATGAACCGCGCCGCGCCAGCGCCATTGCTGAGCGGCGCCCATAATTTTCGCGCCGTCCAGCCCTATAAAACCGCCGACGGACGGATGCTGCGGGCGGGTATAATTTACCGCTCGGGCGAATTATCCCGCCTCAGCGACGCCGATCTGGAAATCATCGCCGGACTGAATATCCGCTTGGTTTGTGATTTGCGTACTGGCCGCGAACAATCAGAATTCGTTTCGCGCTGGCCCGTAGCCCCGTTGCCTCTGAAACTCGATCTGCCGGATCGCCATGATTCTGATGCCGGGCCGCATAAAATTTTCGAGCTGATCGCCAGCCACCCAGGCGAAACCGGCGGCCTGCTGGCTATGGATATGCTGTACCGGCGCAAGCCAAAAGCCTTCGCCCGCAGCTTGCAGATCTTATTCCAGACGATTCTGGGCGGCAATGGCCTGCCGCTGCTGGTGCATTGTCATGCGGGCAAGGACCGGACCGGCTTTGTGGTGGCCATGCTGCTTGCCGCCGCCGGCGTGACGCGCAATGACATCATTGAAGACTATATTGCGACATCAAATTATTTTCTGGCCGAAAAAGAGGCGCTGGCACTGGCATCATGGGCCAAGCGTTCCTTTGGCCAGGAAATAAATCCGGCCGCCGCCAGGCCGATGGTTGCGACGCGCCAGGATTACATCGAGGCCGCCTTGCAGGAGATCGATACCGGCTGGGGCAGCGTGGATGGCTATTTGCGCGACGCCGTGGGCTTAACCGGCCATGACCGTGAGGCCGTGCAAAATCTGCTGGCTTTGTAACAACATCATCCATCGTCACTCCGGCAAACAAAAACCCTGGCAGTTTCCTGCCAGGGTTTTTTCCGATGCAAGTCGCGTTAGATTTTAGTTAAGCACGATTTCCACGCGGCGATTCTGCGGCTCACGCACGCCCGGGCCGGTTGGCACCAGCAAATGGGTTTCACCGTAACCATGGATCGAGATTTCCGCCGCCGGTACGCCATCCGTCATCAACTGAGCCGCCACCGCTTTGGCGCGGCGAATTGACAGACCCTGGTTATAGGTCGGGGTGCCGGAGGTATCGGTGTAACCCGAGACGTTGAGGGTGGTGACCTTGGTGGTCTTGGAGTCTTCCGCCGCTTCCGCGATGATCTGGGTGGCGCGCGGGGTCAGGTTAAACTTGTTCCAGTCAAAGAACACCAAATAGGTTTTGGCTGGTGCCGGGGCAGGTGCGGCCATGGGGGCCGGGGCCGGCGGCAGGGCCGCCGGGGCGACACCAAAAGCGTAACGCAGACCAACAAGGAAGGAGTTGTTGATATCATTGTTTAGTTTAACAGAAACTGGCACGGCTGCAGTTATTAAAGGGTTATACGAACCGTTGTAGTGGCTGCCATTGAAGATATCAATGAAACGATATTCCAAAGTTGCGGACAGACCAGGGATCGGCGAGATCGGGAATGCCAAACCAGCAATGCCCTGAACCGCGAACGAACCATTGGTTTGATTAAGAGTAAAACCTGAAGAACTGACGTTTTTGAAACCAACTTCCTGGTAACCTACACCGCCGCCGATGTAAGGATAAACATAAGGTGAACCAACATCGAGGTCATAGAGTGCATTTACGAACCCACCGTAGGTCTGGTCTTTACCAGAGACCCCAGTCGATCCGCCACCGAACTTGACTTTGTTAAGGCTGTTTTCGAGGTAATCACCTTCTAACTCAACCCGAATGCCATTACCAAAACCGTAACCAACGCTGGCAATGCCGGTGAAACCACCATGGAAAGAGAGGTTTCCGCCAGCTGAGCCCCCACCCAAATATCCGGTCCCACTGATACCATCATTGATGTTGTAACCCATGCCACCAGCGACATAAACGCCGTTGACTGGCTGCGCTTTCGCAACGCCGGACAATGCCAGCGGCGCGACAAATACTGTGGCTGCGAGCAGAATATTACGTAATTTCATTTATAGGCTCCTTTTTATGTCGAACCGGGAAGGTTCAACTGGCGTTAAGTTTGAAATAAAACCAACTGTTAGATAGCAAATACACGGGATAAATAGGAGGGGGGGGACGGCGATTATCTGTAACTGTACCAAAAATGCAACAAATTAATACATTTTCAAGACAATTAAACGACCACACATCGACCCACCATAAAACACACAGGTTTGGTTACTCAGTTACAACTGACAACCCGCAGGGTATCGCTACCGTCGCCCACCACGGAGTCCGCCGGCACCGAACGGACCATCCAACCGCGAAATAGCGGCGGACCGGAAAGCTTGTCAGTGGTTTGAATAGAAACGAAAATCGCGGAATCCGGAACATGATCGGCCGACCGGTTAACGCAGGCCAGGACACTGATCTGCATATCGCCCGAGGTCACCTGCCCGCCAACCGGCACCTGCAAATTGGCAATCCCGCCATCAACCTTATCAAGCACGCCGATCACCGCCGCTTTGCCGGGCACCCAGTCATTCGATTCCATGGGCGGCGTCGTGGGAACCGCATTTATAGCGGCGGCACCATTATTGACCGATGGCGCAGGCGTGGATGGTGTGGCAACCAGCGGCGGTGGTGGCGGCACCGCGACAGTACCGCCTGTTTGCGCAAGTGCAGCAGCCGGCAACAGCCCGGCCAGCATCACCCAGGCCCGCAACCCAAACATTATTTCGCAACACCCGGAGCCGCGTTGGCTGCCGGAGCCGCGGCGCCGCCAGGCCCTGAAACCGCCCCCGAAGCCGCCCCTGAATTTGCCCCTGAACCCGCCGCAGATTTACCGGGGTCACCGCCCATGCTGAAAATAAACTTGCCAAGCAGGTCCTCAATATTCACCGCCGACTGCGTCACCCCAAACGACTGGCCGGGCTTGAACATAGTATCAGAGCCACCGGGCGAGAGCCCGACAAAATTGCCACCCAGCAAGCCGTCCGAATTGATCGAGGCGCTGGTATCGTTTGGCAATTTCACGTTGTTATCAACCTGTATCGTCACAATCGCTGCATAGGTCTGCGGATCGAGATGCTCATTGGTCACATGCCCAATTGTCACGCCGCCAAGTTTAACATCGGCCCCGACGGTCAGCCCGCCGATGTTAGAGAACTGCGCGACCAGCGGGTAACCTGACCCACCAAGCGCCTGGGCCTGGGTCAAGGCGTACATCAGAAACAGGCCCGCAATTATAATAATAGCTAACCCTGTGAGCAGCTCAGGCAATTTACGTGTCATCCGGAAATTCCTTAAGCCTCTGGTGTCCATGCCTCATAGTCGGCCGAGGCGCTGGCCCGCTTGCCACCGGCATAATCATGCCCGGCGGGGCGGTAACTCTCAGCCGTTCCGGTCAAATTTGCCTGATGCGGCTTCTGCCAGGGTTTACGGCCAGTGTCTGGCAACGGCTTCTCGGTCAGGTAATGCAGCCAGGCGTGCCATTCCGGCCCGATGGTGGAAGCTTCCGCCGCTCCGGCATACACCACCCAGCGGCGCGTCCGGGTTCCCGTAACTTGCCTGCGCTGCTGGAAAAACTGATTGCCGGCGCTATCCTCACCCACATGGCTGCCGCTGAACAGAGTGTGCAAGGTAAGTCCCGGCTGCAAAAGCAGGCCTTTGAGGCCGCCGAGTTGATTCAGAGTGACTTTGGTATCAGGCGTTGCTGTGCTCATGCCTCCCGATATAGGTGATGCGATGCGGATGGTCCATTGCCGTTATTCTTCTTGGACATTTTGCTTCTATCCACAGGATTTTGTGGTCAAAATTCAATTTCACCACTAAATGTACTTCTCCTGGAGCGATGATCGGCATAAGATCTGGCTATGGAACAGCATCGTACGCACAAATCATGGCATGGCATCAGGCAGGCGGTTTTCAGCGGCCAGGCTGACCCGGACTCCCCGGCGGTAGCCGTCACCATTCCCGCTGCCTGGGGGCAAACTGCGGCGGACGCGCTGGCGGCTCTGATGCCCGAAAAATCCGCGCTCGACATCACGCAACTGGCACAAAATTTTGCCACGCAAGCGGCAGCAGCAGCGCCACAGCAAGCCAACGAAATTGAATGGGGGGTCAATTCATTATTGGCCAACCGGCAAGCCTGCCCGGTACCGCTGAATGGCAACTTCGCCAGCAGCACCCCAGGCTATATTTTCAACCCGAACGGATTTTGTGATGCCGCGGGTGTTTTTGATACCGCTGAATTTGCTGACGCGGTTGAACTGGCTGTCACCATCCTCAGCATTACCACCCCCGAAGCCACCATATTTAGCCTCGGCCTGACTGACCTGCATCTGTTCGTCACCCGCCTAAATCTTGGCTATGACACACAAATTGCCCGCGACACGCTGGCCGCACTGTGCGCTCTGATGACCGCCTGTGCTGACGCCGCGTCAGGCGAGCTTATAACTTCTGAGACCGCGACCGTAACGATCTCGCCCTATCCGCCATTGCCGGCAAGTTGCGCCATTCCCGGCTTGCTGGAGGCCGCCGCAGCCGTGCAGCGCCTAGCCATGCAAACCGGCGTTAAGCGGCATCAGCACTTGACCAGCCTGCTGCCGCAGCCCGCCACCGAAGCTTTGCTGGGGGCCGAAACCCTCGGCTTCAGCCGCGCTGTTGCGGCTCTGAACGATACCGGCAACCTCAGCCGCTGGGCGCTTGCCAAGCTGGCCGCCACCGGCATGTCAGCTGAAGCGGCCCTGGCGGCGCATCTGCGCGGTGAGGATATGCTGGTCCCTGCCAGCCTGGCCGCTCACCAGATGATGCATGAAGCACTCGCCCCTTATGTGCACGCCATGCCGGCGGCTCCCGAGGCCCTTGCATTGGCGCCGCCCGCCAGCGTGCGCGAGGCGCTGCCTGCCCGGCGCGCCGGCTATACGCAAAAAGTCAGCATCGGCGGCCATAAATTATTTCTCTCCACCGGCGAATATGGCAACGGCAAGCTCGGTGAAATTTTCATTGCGCTGCATAAGGAGGGCTCGGCCTTTCGCGGCCTGATGGATGCTTTCTCGATCGCGGTGAGCATGGGCTTACAGCATGGCGTGAAACTGGAAGATTTTATCGAAGCCTTCACCTTCACCCGCTTCGGCCCCGCCGGGGCCGTGGAAGGCGACCCCGCCGTCGTCCAGGCAACTTCGATGATCGACTATGTGTTTCGCAATCTGGCGGTCAATTATCTCGGCAACCACAGCCTCGTGCCCGCCACGCCAGAGGCCCCTGATTCAGTGGGTGACGGCGCTGCCGACCGCGCCCCCTTGTTGCCGCTTGACCTGCCCGCCCCCGCCCCGCGCGAACGCCGCCGGGCCTTCAAACTGGTGAGCTGACATGAACGTCATCCAACGCCTCGCCGATCTCGGCATTACGCTACCCAAACCGATGATCCCGGTTGGGTCCTATGTGCCGGTCACCATCACTGGTCATCTGGTGGTGGTCAGCGGCCAGTTGCCCGCCATCGACGGCACGGTGGCCGTCACCGGCAAACTCGGCGGCAAGGTTTCCATCGATGAAGGCCAGCATGCCGCGCGGCTCTGCCTTATTAATGTGCTGGCACAACTACAGGTAGCTTTGCCCGGCGGGTTGGACAGCATCACCCGCGTCAGCAGGCTGGGCGGCTTTATCGCCGCCACGCCTGAGTTCACCCAGCATGCAGTGGTCATGAACGGCGCCTCTGACCTTGCGCTGGCGGTCTTTGGCGATATTGGCCGCCACGCCCGCGCCACCGTCGGCGTGGCCTCATTGCCGCTCGATGCTAGCGTTGAGGTTGAGGGGATGTTTTGGCTCGGTTGATTTTTCTATGATACAATTGTTAATAAAAATCATAGGAGACCTGTTTGCCCCCAGCCAAGCCCCTGTCACCCGAACTAACCGAACGGCCAGGTCAGGTTGAGTCGAGCAGCGGGATTGATATGGGCATCCTGCCAAGCCTGATGGGCTATATGCTCAGGCAGGGTCAGCTCTGCGTTTATCAGGATTTTTTCCATAGTCTCGCCACCGAGAATATCCGCCCGCCGCAATTGTCCATCCTTGAGGTCGTCAGCCGCAATCCCGGCATTCGGCCGTCTGACGTCGCGGCGGCCATCGGGATCAAGCGCGCCAATCTGGTACCGTTGGTAGCCGCATTGGAAGAAAAAGGGTTCCTCACCCGTGCCATGGCCGAGACTGACCGGCGGGCGCAGTCGCTGCAGGTCACACCGGAGGGGGCTGAAAAATTGCAATATTGGCTGAGCATCGTGCGCCCGCATGAAGACCGGTTGGCGGAGCGGCTAGGGGCGCATGGACGCGAAACCTTGCTGAAGCTGCTGCAAACTCTGGTACGCGGATGAGGCGGTCCGGACAGTCGGCCACGCCGTGACTAACCTGACCATGCCCGCCATCAACCGCCGCCGGCTCGGTAATCTGGCACTGAACATGGCGCTCGACGGCATTTTGGCATCAGCCGCCGTGGTGATTGCCGGATGGCTGTGCGCCCCCGGCTCATCATGGCCCGGTCGGCTGATGCTGGCGGTCGTAGGGGCTTTAGCGGTCTGGCTGATCGGCGTGCCGTTTGGTCTTGCGCGCCTGCATTGGCGCTACACATCAATGCGGGATCTGGCGTTGGTCGGCGGCGCGGGTGTCTCCACCGCCATCCTGCTCATCCTTTTGATCATCGGCTCCGGATTAAGCCTACCCTCCCCGAGCTACCCGCTGGGTTTGATGTTCTCCATGCTGGTCTGTCTGGTGGCGCCCAGAATCGCCTACCGGCTGTGGCGCAACACCGGTTCATCAAGCGCTACCAAAGCCATGACCAGCGCGCTGCTGGTAGGCAATGGCGAGACAGCGGAGCTATTTCTCGCCGCCCTGGCCTGGACCGCCGAACCGACATACCGTGTCACCGGGCTGATGGCGCTCTCAGCGCGCCACACTGGGCGGCGGATGCATGGGCTCGACGTGATTGGGGCTGTCGGACAAGCCGAACAAGTGCTCGTCGGGTTGGCCGTTAGCGGCGCGCTGCCGGATTTACTGATCATCACCGACCCGGAATTTTCCGGCTCAGCCTTGGCCAAAGTTCTTGCCGCCGCGGACAAACACGGCGTGCAGGTATTGCGGGCACCGAACCTGACCACCCTGTCCCCCGCCGAGCAGGGACAACTGCAATTGCAGCCGATCTCCATCGAGGATTTATTGAACCGTAAGCAGGTGAGGCTGGACAGGGATGGCATGGCCCGGCTGATTGCGGGGCGGCGCGTAATGGTGACCGGTGCTGGCGGCTCGATCGGCGCGGAACTGGCCCGGCAAATGGCAGGGTTTGCCCCTGCCTCGCTGATGCTGCTTGATAACGGTGAATTTGCGCTCTGGCAGATCGACCTGGAGCTTACTGAAAATCACCCCGCCGTGCCCCGGATCTCGGTAATCGCCGACGTGCGCGACGAGGCCCGGATGCGGGATGTATGTGCAGAATTTAAGCCTGAACTGGTGTTCCACGCCGCTGCCCTCAAGCACGTGCCGATTGTCGAAGCCAACCCGCTTGAGGGCCTGCAGACCAACGTGCTGGGCACCAAAGCGGTGGCCGATGCCGCCCGCGCCAGCGGTGCTGCGCTAATGGTGCTGATTTCCACCGACAAGGCGGTGAACCCAAGCTCCGTGATGGGTGCTACCAAACGCCTCGCCGAACTATATTGCCAGGCGCTCGATGTCGCTTCATGCCAAAATGGCGGTATGGGCTGCGTGACCGTGCGATTTGGCAATGTGCTGGGCTCAACGGGTTCCGTGGTGCCCTTATTCCACCGTCAGTTGGCGAAGGGCGGTCCACTGACCGTCACCCACCCCGACATGCAACGTTATTTCATGACCGTGCGCGAAGCGGTGGGGCTGGTGCTGCAAGCCTCGGTGGTGGGGGCAAAAGACGGCGAGCGCAACAAGCATGGCAGCATTTTCGTGCTTGATATGGGTGACCCGGTACGAATTGTTGATCTCGCCAGGCAGATGATCCGGCTTGCAGGCTTGCGGCCCGACATCGATATCGCCATTCGTTTTACCGGCCTTCGGCCTGGGGAAAAACTCTTCGAAGAATTATTCCATGGTAGCGAGCGGCCGGTACCAACAGGCTTTCCCGGCCTGCTGATGGCCAGGCCCAGAGTGGCCGACATGGCGCAAGTACAAGCAGCACTGGCCGAGATTGCCGCCCAAGGCAGCAACGGCAATACCGCAGCCGCGCTGGCGGTGCTGGCACGGCTGGTACCGGAATTTGCCCATAATGCCGATGGCAGTGCCGATAGCGGTGAAGCGCCTCTCGCGATTTACGACAAGGCGGGTTAATCTGACCATCATGAATGCATCACAACGCGCCGCCATCCCTTTCCTCGATTTGAAAGCCCAGCAGGGCCGGATCGGCCCCGCCCTTCGCAACCGGCTTGATGCCGTATTGGCGCATGGGCAATATATTCTTGGCCCCGAAGTGGCAGAATTGGAAGATCGCCTCGCCGCCTTCTGCGGGGCGAAATATTGCGTCAGCGTCAGCTCCGGCACTGATGCGTTGCAGATTGCGATGATGGCAGAGGGTATTGGCCAGGGCGATGCTGTTTTTTTGCCGGCCTTTACTTACACCGCCACCGCTGAAGTACCGCTGCTGCTGGGTGCCACGCCGGTGTTCGTTGATGTCGATCCGCGCACCTTTCAGATTGATCTAAACCACCTCGAAACCCGCATTGCCGATGTAAAGCGCTGCGGCGTTTTGCAACCCCGTGCCGTGGTGGGTGTGGATTTATTCGGGCAACCCGCCGACTGGCCTGGGATTAACGCCATCGCCGCCCGTGAAAATCTATTCACCCTGGATGACTGCGCCCAAAGCTTTGGCGCCGTGCTGAACGGCAAGCGCCTGGGCACCGCGGCGGATTCCACTGCCACCAGCTTCTTCCCCTCCAAACCGCTGGGCGCTTATGGCGACGGCGGGGCGCTGTTCACGCAATCGGCTGAGCGCGCCGCCCTGTATCGCTCATTGCGCACCCACGGCGAAGGCACCACCCGCTATGAGGTAATGCGGATTGGCATGAATGGCCGGCTGGATACCATGCAAGCCGCCATCCTACTGGCCAAGCTGGATGTTTTCGAAGCCGAGATCAGTACCCGCGAAACCATTGCCGGTATTTACGATGCGGCCTTGGCTGATGTGCTGGATATTCCCGCCAGGATGCCAAATTCTGCCAGCGCCTGGGCGGTTTATGCTATTTTGTTGCGCGATAGCGCGACCCGGGAAGCTGTGCAGGCGGCGTTACGGGCTGAAAATATCGCCAGTGCGGTGTATTACCCGCGCCCGCTGCACCGCCAGCCAGCCTATGCGTCCTGCCATGACGGCGCCGCTTTACCGGTGTCCGAGAATATCAGCGAGCGCATCATGGCGCTGCCGATTCACCCCGACCTCACGACCGAACAAGCCGCCCGTGTGGCTGCGAGCGTGCGCGCCGCTTTGGGCACTTAACGCCGATGCCGCGCGGCGATCTGTTTCCTGAAATCGGGCCGTACGAGACCGGCTACCTGCCGCTTTCCGGCGAACATACAATGTATTGGGAGCAAGTGGGCAACCCCCGCGGCAAGCCGGTGCTGTTCCTGCATGGCGGTCCTGGTGCTGGTGCCGGGGCGGTACACCGGCGGTTTTTCGATCCCTCGATCTGGCGGGTGATTATTTTTGACCAGCGCGGTGCCGGACGCTCCAAGCCGCTTGGCAGCATTACCGCCAACACCACGCCGCACCTGGTCGAAGATATTGAAAGCCTGCGTAAATTCCTTGGCATCGAACGGCTGTTGCTATTTGGCGGCTCCTGGGGCTCTACCCTCGCCCTGGCCTATGCCCAGGCCCACCCGGAAGCGGTCATGGGCCTGGTGCTGCGCGGCATCTTCCTGGGCCGCCCCGAGGAGGTGGACTGGTTCCTCTACGGCATGGCCCGGGTGTTCCCCGACGCTCATGCCGCCTTTGCACAGTTCCTGCCCGAGGCTGAGCGCGGTGATTTGCTGAAAAGCTACCTCGCCCGGCTGATCAACCCCAACCCGGAAATTCATGGCCCGGCGGCCCGCGCCTGGAGCATCTATGAAGGCTCCTGTTCAACCTTGCTGCCCAGTGTCGAGGCGGTCTCGGCGTTCGCCCAAGACCGTGCCGCCATCGGTCTGGCCCGCATTGAAGCGCATTATTTTGAACATAATTTGTTTCTCCCCGACGGCGGATTACTGGCCCATATGGCGGCACTGCATCAGATCCCCGGCGAAATTGTGCAGGGCCGTTATGACATGATTTGTCCTGCAAAATCAGCGTTCGACCTGATGGCAGCCTGGCTAACCGCACGGCTAACCCTGGTGCCTGATGCTGGTCATTCAGCGCTTGAGCCAGGCATTCGCACAGCGTTGATCGCGGCATTGGAGCGTTGCCGCGCCTTGACGTGACCATCATTCCGCCCTCAAGTCCCGCTGTCATAAAAGCCACAAAATCTTGGAGGGCTCAGTGAAGATTTCGAGGCGGTCGTTATTGGCTGCATCCGTGATAGTTCCGGCAAGCCGTGCGCTGGCTGCGCAGGCGGTTCCCGAGGCCTGGCCGAAAGCGATTTTAATGGCAACCGGCAGCCCCGGCGGCGTGTATGATGTTTACGGCGCGGCCTGGGGACGGGTTGCGCAACAAACCAGCGGCGTGATGATTGCTTACCGGGCCTCCGGCGGCGCTGCGGCTGATATTCTCCTGATTGAACAAAACGCCGCCCAGCTTGGCATGACAACGGTAACAGTGGCGGACCAGGCCCGCACCGGCACCGGCCGTTGGACAGCGGGGGTTAAGTTTGGTGCCTTTCGTGCGTTGTTCCCGATGTTTCCCTCTATTTTGCAAATCGTCACACCGCGCAGCAGCGGCATCACCTCCTTAGCTGGCTTGGCGGACCGGGTGATCGGCGTGGGGCCAGATGGCGGCAGCGGTGCTGCGGCCGTGCCCAGCATTTTTGCCAGCATCGGCATTATTCCAGCCCAGGCCCTGACAGGTGATTATGCAAATCAACTGCATGATTTGCTCGCTGGCCACTTGGATGCCTGTGCCTTCATCGGCGCGCCGCCATTACCAGCGATCCAAAAAATTGCCGAGAGCGAGCAACTTGGCATCATCGGCTTCACCCCGGCGGAAGCCGCACATGTTGACCGCATTATTCCCGGTGTGCATGGCATGACCATCCCGGCCGGCACATTTTCCCGCCAGAGTGCTGCGATTGCGAGTGTGGGCACTGCGAATTATGCCATCGGTGCGGCGCATCTGCCAGACGAGCTGGTCCATGCAATCACCCTGGCTGCAATGCGCAATCAAGCCAGTTTGGAACGCGTGGTGCCGGCTGCACATATCTTCAATGAACCCGGCCTTGTCATGCCTGGGCAAATGCCGTTTCACCCAGGTGCCGCCGCAGCTTTGCGCAGCCTTGGAATGGCGGTTCCAGCTAAATTTGTCGTGCGCTAGATAAGTTTACCGCCGACCAGCGTGAGTTGACGGTCCATGCGTTTGGCCAACTCCGGGTTATGGGTGGCAATGAGTGCCGCGACATTTTCTGAACGCACGATGCGCAGCACTTCGGTGAAAACAATTTCAGCGGTGGCAACATCCAAATTACCTGTGGGCTCGTCAGCCAGCAGCAACGCCGGCGCATTGGCCAGCGCCCGCGCAATGGCAACGCGCTGCTGTTCACCGCCGGAGAGTTTGCCGGGCAAATGATCAGCCCGCGCGGCCAAACCTAATTTGGTAAGCAATTCCATTGCGCGTTTTTCAGCCTGAGCCTCAGATTTTCCGGCAATCATCTGTGGCAGCACGACATTTTCGAGAGCTGAAAACTCCGCCAATAAATGGTGGAACTGATACACAATACCAATGGTATGCAGCCTGATGTTGGTGCGCTCGGTATCACCCAACTTGCCCGCGTCCACGCCATTAATGGTCACCGCCCCACCATCAGGTTTTTCCAATAATCCTGCCAGATGAAGCAAGGTTGATTTGCCGGACCCCGAGGGTGCCACCAGCGCCACAATCTCGCCGCGCCGCAAATCCAAGTTGGCGCCATCCAAAACCGTCAGCGCTTCACTCTCGCTTTTATAGGTGCGTGAGAGATTGGAGAGTTGCAGTAAAAACTCACTCACGACGCAGCGCCTCAATCGGGTCAATGCGGGCGGCCCGCCAACTTGGGTAGATGGTGGCGAGCAGTGATAGCGCTAAAGACATAACAAGCACTTCCGTAACCTGGTGCCAATCCAGCTTGGCTGGCAATTGTTCAAGGTAGTAAACCGTGGGGTCAAACAACGGCGTGCCTGTGAGCTTTTGTACAAATTGGCGGATGTTTTCGATGTAAGCGCAAAACACCGTGCCCAGCACCAGCCCGATGATTGTACCCAAAAACCCCACTGATGCGCCGCACATTAAAAATATTCGTAATATGGCGCCAGAACTGGCGCCCATGGTGCGCAAAATAGCAATATCGCGGGCTTTGTCCTTCACCATCATGATCAACGAGGAAATCACGTTAAAGGCAGCCACAAGAATAATCAGCGTCAGGATCAGGAACATCACATTACCCTCCACTGTTACAGCGGCAAGAAAACTATCATTATTCTGCCGCCAGTCCAGAATGCGCATCGGCGTGCTGGCGAAACGCGTCTGGATGGCCTGTTTGATCGCATCGTCATTGTCAGGGTCAGTGACGTAAACCTGAATTTGCGTCGCTTGATTGGGCTCCTGAAACAAAGTTTGCGCGGCCTGCAGCGGGATGAACACAAAACTCGAATCATATTGCTGCATCCCGGTTTCAAATACCGCGACAACTTTGAAGCTCTGGATGCTGGGAATGGTGCCGATGATGGTGGCTTTGCCTTGCGGCAAAATAAGCTGGATGGTGGAGCCAACCGTTAACCCAAACTGGCTGGCCAAACCCCCACCTATCGCAATCACGCCATCACCGGTCAGATCGCTCAAACTACCAGCGGTTACGTGTTTTGAAACCGTTGGCAAAGCTGCTAGCCCCTGCGGGGTGATGCCACGCGCAATGCCGCCAAGGGCGCCACCTTGCGGGCCAGACATTAAAACCTCACCCTGCACAATCGGGAAGGCTGCGGTAACACCTGGGATTTTTGCAATATTATTGGAAATATCATCGTAATTCGTCAACGGCTGACCCGCGGCATAAACCCCGATATCGCCGTTCAGACCCAGAATTTGTGAGAGCAATTCCTGCCGGAAGCCATTCATCACACTCATCACAATAATCAAGGTGGCAACACCAAGTGCTATGCCAACCAGCGAGAAAATAGCGATGACTGATACGAAGCGCTCGCCACGCCGGGCCCGCAAATAACGTGCGGCAACCTTGCGCTCGAACGGGCCAAACATTAGCCGCGCACTTTCAATATGGCTTCGGCGAGCGGCAGTTCTAACCGCTCACCGTTGGCGCGGCGCTTCAATTCAACCAAGCCATTGGCGGCACCGCGCGGCCCGACAATGATCTGCCAGGGATGCCCCATTAAATCGGCTTCGGCGAATTTGGCACCAGCACGTTCCTCGCGGTCATCATATAGGCAATCAGCACCAAATTCCTGGTGCAGAGCTTCGCAAATATCACCAGTGACAGCATCACCCTGGCGCAAATTCAAAATGCCCACGCGGAATGGCGCAATCGCATCCGGCCAGATAATGCCAGCCTCATCATGCCGCGCTTCAATAATGGCGCCCACCAACCGGGAAACACCGATGCCGTAGCTGCCCATTTCTGGGAATAATTTCGCGCCATCCGGACCGATGACGCTGTAGTTCATGGATTCTGAATATTTTTTACCAAAATAGAAAATCTGCCCCACTTCAATGCCCCTGCCCTCGCGCTTGCGCGCCTCGGGGATTGTGGCCCAGGCATCCAAATCATGCTTCTCGTCGGTCGCGGCATATTTGGTGGTCATGGATTCATAAAAATCCTCGAGTGCTGCAGGCTCATAACCGACACTCAAAGCATCACCGGCCTCAAACGCCGCATCATAAAACACGCCGCTTTCACCGGTGGGGGCCAGAATATGAAATTCATGGCTCAAATCACCGCCAATCTGGCCAGTGTCAGCGCGCATGGGAATCGCGGTGATGCCAATCCGCTGAAACGTGCGCATGTAAGCCAACATCATCTTTTTATAGCTGAGCAGCGCGCCCGCATAATCAAGGTCGAAGCTGTAAGCATCCTTCATCAAAAATTCGCGGCCCCGCAGCACGCCAAAGCGCGGCCGCACTTCGTCGCGAAATTTCCATTGAATATGATAGGGGATTTGCGGCAAATCCCGGTAGCTTTTGGTGGTATCGCGCAAAATCGCGGTGATCATTTCCTCATTGGTCGGGCCGTACAGCAATTCGCGCTCGTGGCGGTCATTAATGCGCAGCATCTCCTTGCCATAGGCATCATAACGCCCACTTTCGCGCCATAAATCAGCACTCTGGATGGTGGGCATCAGCAGTTCCTGCGCGCCGGCGGCATCTTGCTCCTCGCGCACAATCTGCGCGATTTTATTGAGCACCTTCAGCCCCGCCGGTAGCCAGGCATAGATGCCAGACGCCATCTGCCGCACCAGCCCGGCGCGCAGCATCAACCGGTGTGAGGCAATTTGCGCCTCCGCCGGGGTTTCCTTCAAAGTGGGGATCAAAGCTTGGGACAGGCGCATGAAATACTCTCAACTAAACAATTTTGCTGGCGTGCTTATACGTGCTTGCGTGCTTACAAGGGCTGACCCGCAACGGCTAGAGGCGGCTGTGGCACCGCCAACCAGCGGTCCGCCAGCCGCCGGGCGGGTGTTTCCACCAAACGGTGCAGGGCAATCGCCAGTGCCAACGTGAGGATGGTCATGGCGGCCCCGTATGCCAGTCTATGGCTTGCCGGGTCCCAGCCCTGGTGGCGGAAAAGCTGCGCCAACAGCAGTTCGATGGTGCCGAAGCTCATGTAAAACGAATAAGATATTTGCCCTAAAAACCGCAAGATCCTCGGATTGCGGATCACCGGCGGGCGCTCGGCATCGGCCTGCATCGCCAAAGCCGCTAGCAGCACCCAAAGGGCAAACACGACCAGGATATCAAAGCTGGAGGCCGAGGTGAGCAACACGATGGCGGCGAGGCTGATATAGGCCAGCCATTTATTGGGCATGAAGTCAGCATTCAGCGGCACCAGCCTTAGGGTGGCCATGCCGATGATGAATTCCGGAAAAAACCGCCATAGGGCGTTGGCATAGGTGAGGTTGAGGGTTTCTCCGGCCTCATAGGCAATCATCCCCAATACAGCAAAACTTATCACCATGATCTGCCCGGGAATAATCTCCCGCCAGGTGCCCAAAAACATCCAGAGCAGCGGAAACATCAAATATCCCGCCCATTCGGTACTCACCGACCATGAAGGGTAATTCCAAGCCAGATGTTCGCCCACCCCCCAGCCCTGCACCAGCAATAAATTGGCGATGAATGAACCACCGGTGAACCGGTCAGCATCACGCGGCGTAAAGCCCAGCGCCAGCCCGGTTGCCACAATCACCAGCAAAATCAGCATCACCGCCAGATGCACCGGATAAATCCGCGCCAGCCGTTTGCCCCAAAAGCGCGCAATGTTGGCCCCCTTAAGTTCTGCTGCCGAATGCACCGCCGCCAGAATTAACCCAGAGAGCATAAAAAAACCGTCAACCCCCAGATACCCATGCCGGATGAAACCCGCAAACGGCCCCAAAGACCCGGAGAAATGCGCGTGCAAATCAACATGATAGGCAAATACCCAGGCGGCAAAAAACGCCCGGACCACGGTAAGGTCGGTGATTTCGGCAAAGTACTTCATGCAAAAGATTGTAAAACGAAAGAAGCCCGCCAGCCCATAGGGCGGCGGGCCAAGTTCAGGGAGGAAACGCCAGTCACACGGCAGGATGAAGAACCAAACTTCATCCTAGGACCCATAGTGCAACGCACAACCCTTTACGTCTAGCAAAAACACACTCAAAAAAGTAACTTTTTTAGGCGATTTTTCATATTTTGGTTCAAAAATCATCTGTTGAATTTCTTTTAGGCAAAAATTTGCATATTTATTGAACAATTTAAATCCACATGATGTGCGCGTCCACAATCGGGCGCTTACCCATGCGTTTGCCGACTATTTTTCGCAGCACGGCACGCGCGGCATCGGTGAAGGCGGCTTCGTCTCTGCGCAACGCCGACGGCAATTCACCTAAAACCTGCGCGAATTCGGCTTCCAACGCGCGTTGCAAACCAATTTCCTCGTCCAAAAGTCCCGGCGCTGAGATTCTGGCCTCGCCGCGCACTTTTCCCGCCCCGTCGATCATCGCGCTGCCCACCACCACGCCATTAAACAGCATGCGCCGGCGGGCCGCCATTATGCCGCCTTTCAGGGGCACCACCGCATTGCCGTCAACCGCCATCCGCCCGGTGGACACCTGGTCGATGACTTCAGGGTTGTTGGAGGACAATGACAATACATCACCATTCTCAATCAAGATCGAGGTGATCCCCTCCTCGCGTGCCAAAGCGGCCTGTGCTGAGAGATGGCGCCATTCGCCATGGGTGGGCACCAGATATTTTGGCCGCACTAGTTTATACATTTTAATCAACTCATCGCGCGCCGGATGACCCGAGCAATGCGTAAGCTCATCATCATCGGTGATGACATCCACACCGCGGCGCACCAGCGTATCCTGCACGGCGGCAATGGCTTTCTCGTTGCCTGGGATCATGCGCGAGGAGAAAATCGCCACATCGCCCTCACCCAGCACCGCGTAGCGGTGGGTATCGGCGGCGATGCGCGCCATGGCAGAGCGTGGCTCGCCCTGGCTGCCGGTGACCAGCAGCAGTAAATTATCATCCGGGATCGAGCCTAAATCTTCCTCGGGCACAAAATCAGGGATATCCTGCAAATAGCCGGCTTCTTGCGCCGCTGCCACATAATTGGCCAGGCTGCGGCCCACCAGCGCCACATGGCGCCCACAGGCTTCTGCGGCATCAATGACGCTGGAAACGCGGGCGATGTTGCTGGCAAAACAGGTTACGGCAATGCGCCCCGGCAAATCGCCGATCAACGCCTTCAGGCTCTTTTTCACGTCTAGTTCCGAGCCGGAATGGCCGTCCACCATGGCGTTGGTGGAATCGATCACCATGGCCAGCACGCCCTTGTCACCCAGCGCCTTGAGAGCGGCTTCATCAGTTACCTTGCCCACCACCGGGTGCGGGTCAAACTTAAAGTCACCAGAATGCAGCACCGTGCCGTAGCGGGTGGTGATGGCCAGCGCCTGCGACTCGGGGGTAGAATGGGTGAGTTGAATGAACTGCAGGTCAAACGGGCCAACCTCGAACTTGCCGCCCGGCTGAATGACATGCAGCTTTACCTCACGACCCAAGCCGGCCTCTGAAAGCTTGCGGCGCAAAATCGCGGCGGTGAAAGGGCTGGCATAGATCGGGCAACGCAGTTGCGGCCATAGCCGGGCCACGCCACCGATATGGTCTTCATGCGCATGAGTAATAACCAAGCCGTGCAATTTATCAGCGCGAGCTGCGATGTAGCCGGGGTCGGCCAGCAATAATTCGGCTTCGGGCGCTTCCGGCCCGGCAAACCCCATGCCGCAATCAACCGCCAGCCACCCGCCGTCGCAGCCATACAGATTGAAGTTCATGCCAATTTCGCCAGTACCGCCCAGCGGCACGAATACGAACCCGCCCGGACTCTGCGCTGCTGGCGTGAGCGCACGGGTTTTGCCCGGCTTTTTGCCGGATGAGGCTGCCATATAAAAAATACTCCTGAGAACTGTTACTTAGTGTCTGATTACAGTCTATAGATAGTCATCCCGCCAATAACCACCATAGGCGGCTATTCAGCATCTACAAACGGTGTGCGATCGCGCGGCAATTGCGGCGGCTTATTGCGCAGTGACAACAGGCGCAAGCCATCAAGCGTTAAATCCGGGTCAATGGTGGTTAATTTCAGGGTGCCTTCTGCAAATAACGGCGCCAATCCGCCCGTGGCGATTGCTTTCAGCGGTTGGCCGAATTCACCTTCAATGCGCACCAGCAAACCCTCGATCAAACCCACATACCCCCAATAAATGCCCGAACGCATCGCTGGTATGGTGGAACGGCCAATAACTGATTGCGGCCGGCCAATGCCAATGCGTGGCAGCCTTGCCGCCGCCTGATGTAAAGCTTCGATGGAGAGGTTGATACCTGGTGCGATCACGCCGCCAAGATACGCGCCGTCCTTGTCCACCAGGTCAAACGTTGTGGCGGTACCAAAATCCACCACCACCAGCGGGCCGCCATAACGATGGTGCGCTGCCAGCGCGTTCAACAAACGGTCAGCCCCCACTTCATCAGGGTTGTCGATTTTGATCGGGAACCCCCAATCCAACGCAGCACTTGCTACTAACGGCTCCACATCGAACCAGTCCCGGCAGAGACGGCGTAAATGGTAAAGTGCGGCTGGCACCACCGTGCCAATCATCGCGCGACGAATTTGCCCGGCCTTAATGCCACTGCGTGTCAACAGCGATTCCAGCCAGACACCATATTCATCGGAGGTACGCTGCGAGGATGTCGCCAGCCGCCACGTACCGCGCCATTCGGTGCCGTCATGCACGGCGAAAACGATGTTGGTATTGCCTGCGTCGATTACCAGCAACATGGCCGCTCAGCCTCCCTGGCCTGCGAGCAATATTTCGCCCGTTTGGAATGTTTCGATACGATTTTCGACGCGCAACTGCAACGCTCCAGTGTGCGAGAGGCCGGCGAACCTGCCATGGGTCGTGCTCTGAGCGCCACGCACGGTCATCTCGGTACCGAGCGGAAGTGCAGCCTGCAGCCAGGCCGTTTGAATCGCCTCAGCGCCGCCGGCCGCCAATATCTCCAGCCAGCCGGATAGACTCTGCAACACCGCCTGGGCGGCCACCTCAGCCGCAACAACCAAGCCGTGACTGGCGAGACTGGTTGTTAAGCGGCCTGGAATTTGTGGGGCAAATGCCAGATTTACCCCAAACCCCATCACCAACCAGTCGATCCGGCCTTGGCTGGGTGCGGCGTCAATCAAAACGCCGGCCAATTTGGCGCCATCCAGCAGCACGTCATTTGGCCATTTCAACACGGGTTGTACAATATCAGGCGCTAGTTGCCCAATGGCCTGCGCCACCGCCAAACCAGCCAGCAGCGGAAAGCGGTTAAGGCTGGAAACCTCCTGCGCGGGCCGAAGCAAAACCGAGAGGTACAAATTCCCCGGCGCTGAGACCCACTCCCGCCCGCGGCTACCACGCCCGGCAGTTTGCACATCGGCCAGCACCGCCAGCCCAGCAACCTCACCCGCCTTAGCGCGGGCGACACAGATATTCGACGTTGAATCAGCCTCAGCCAGGTGCTCCAGCCGCCAATCAACCAAAGCCTATATCAGCCCATCAAGGCGCGTGCCGCCGCACCCGCCGCACTCACCAGCGGGCCAGGAATAAACACGAAAAATACTGTGGCCAGTGCGCCCGCCAGCATAACCAGCCTTACACCACCCGCCGCTTGGTCAAAATCAGGGCTGCCACTATCAAAATACATTACCTTGATGACCCGCAGATAATAATATGCCGCCATCACGCTGGTAAGCACGCCCACCACCGCCAATGTGTCCAACCCGACATTGATGGCGGCGGCAAATACATAGAGCTTGCTAAAGAACCCAGAGAGCGGCGGGATTCCCGCCATTGACCATAGCAGCACCGCCAGCGCCAGCGCATAACCCGGCTTCTGGGTGGATAGCCCGGCCAAATCGGCAATGGTTTCCACCGCCTGCCCCTTGCGGCGCATCGCGATGATGCAGGCAAACACGCCAAACGACATCACGATATAAATGGCGAGGTACACCAAAGTTGCCTGCACCCCAGCCTCAGTGCCCGCCGCCAACCCAATCAGCGCGTAACCCATATGGCCGATTGAGGAATACGCCATCAGACGTTTTATGTTGGTCTGGCTGATGGCTCCCAAAGCCCCGATTGTCATTGAGATGATGCTGAGAATTTCAATCAGCATCTGCCATTGGCTGAGCAGGTGACCAAATGGCCCGACCATGACTGAAATCAGCAACGCCATGGCTGCTACTTTCGGGGCGGTGCCGAACAGTGATGTCACCGGGGTGGGAGATCCCTCATAAACGTCGGGGGTCCACATATGAAACGGTGCCGCCGAAATTTTGAACGCGATGCCCACCAACACGAACACCACGCCAATCACGGTGCCGTAACCCGCACCTTGGCTGGCGTTCAGCTCCTGGGCGAGAGCGGCAAAGTTGGTTGTGCCGGCAAAGCCATAGACCAGCGAGATCCCATAAATCAGCAGGCCGGAGGCCAATGCGCCAAGCACAAAATATTTCAAGCCAGCTTCGGTGGAGCGCAGGGAATCCCGTGCAAACGCCGCGCAAATATACAACGCCAGCGATTGCAGCTCAAAGCCGAGATACAAAGTCATCATGTCAGACGCTGAGATCATCACGATCATCCCAAGCACCGCCATAACCACCAGTACCGGGAATTCGAAACGCGCGATGTCTTCACGCTGGTTGTAGTCAAGCGACAGGACCAACGCCGCCGCAGCGCCCAGCAGTACCAGCACATCGGCATAGCGGGTAAAATCGGTGGTGGTCAGCAAGCCGCCAAAAACCATTCCGGCGGGGGCCAGCAAAACAAATACGCCGGTCACCGCAAACAGCGCTACCGCCGCTAAGCTACAGGCGATGAACTGATTGCCCTTAGCAAGCACACCAAACATCAGCAGCGCCATACCGCCCAGGCCCAGTGCCAGTTCCGGCAGTAATGTTGGAAATAGCGGGCTCATTTGGTCACCATGGCTAGAGACACCGGCGGCACGGATAGCGGCGGGGTGAGTGACGCAAAATGCGCCTGCACCATCGCGCTCACCGGCGCCTCAAAAATATGGGTGAAGCTGGTCGGATAAATGCCAATCCAGAGCACCATCATCGCCAGCGGCACCAGCATGGCAAACTCAACGGCGCTGAGGTCTTTCAGGCCATCCAAACTGGGCCTTGCGGTTTTATCAAACAGCACGGCACGCAGCAGCACCAGCATGTAGGCAGCACCCAGCACCATGCCGGTCGCGCTCAGCAGCGAGACCCAGAAATTCACTTTCATGGCGCCAACGATCACCAGAATTTCGCCAACAAACCCCGAAGTGCCAGGCATGCCCATTGAACCAAGCGCAAATAACATCAGCAGCGTGGCATAAACCGGCATCCGCACCGCCAGACCGCCGAGCTTCGAGAGTGTCATGCTCTCGCCTCGCGCCAACAGCACGCCGACACAGATAAACAAGCCCGTGATGATGAAACCATGCGAGAGCATTTGCAACAAGGCGCCCTCGATCCCTTCGACCGTGAAGGTAAAAATTCCAACCACGATCAATCCCATATGAGCCACCGAAGAATAGGCGATCATCCGCTTCATATCGGTCTGCGCCAGCGCCACCAGCGAAACATAAATCACCGCCACTACGCCGAGCGTAAACATCAGCGGCGCGGCTACCGCGCTGGCGTGCGGCAGCATCGGCACGGTAAAGCGCAGGAACCCGTATGACCCCATTTTGGAGAGCACCGCCGCCAGCATGATGGTACCCGGCAGCGGCGCCTCGCCGTAGGCATCAGGCAGCCATGTATGCAGCGGCCACACCGCCGCCTTGACCCCAAACGACACCAAAAACGCAATAAACAACCATGTTTGCACCTGCGGCGGGATCGGCGTGTGCAGCAAAGTTACCATATCGGTGGTGCCAGCGTTACGCCACATCCACACCAGCGCCAGCAGCATCAGCAATGATCCTGTTAACGTGAACAGGAAGAATTTTACCGCCGCATAAACCCGCCGCTCGCCGCCCCAGACACCGATAATGAGATACATCGGCAGCAATACCGCTTCAAAGAAAACATAGAACACCACGAAGTCCAAAGCGCAGAACATGCCGATGGTCATGGTATCAAGCAGCAGAAACGCAATCATGAACTCGCGCACACGCTTGTTGATCGACCAGCTTGAGACAATGGCGATCGGCGTGATGAAAGCCGAGAGAAGAATGAGAAACAGGCTGATGCCATCAACACCCATGCGATACTGCACGCCCAGACCGCTCAACCAGGAATGCGCCTCGACAAACTCAAAGCCCGGCTGGGCAGGGTCAAACACCACCCATAAATACACCGCCAGCGCCAGCACCACCAAGCTGACCCAAAGCGCCCCCCAGCGGGCATTGCGCGCCACCGCCTCGTCATCGCCGCGTAACGTAGCAATAAACGCCACCCCCACAAGCGGCAGGAAGGTAATCAACGAAAGAATTGGAAAGCCCAGCGAATTCATCTTAGCGCACCAACAGGAAGATACTGAGGAAGCCCAGCAGGCCGATCAGCATAATGAACGCATACAGCGCAATCGAGCCGGTTTGCAGCTTCACGCTTTGCGA
This sequence comes from Acidocella sp., assembly GCA_029077825.1. GTDB lineage: Bacteria > Pseudomonadota > Alphaproteobacteria > Acetobacterales > Acetobacteraceae > Acidocella. The sequence goes on from JAQNCT010000001.1 coordinate 99,551, forward strand.
TGAGGCATCCGAGGTCAATGCCGCCAGCCCGTTCGGCACACCGTCGATCATCTGCTCATCACCCACATGCCATGCGAACTTTGCCAGACGCATGGTGGGCTTCACCAGCACCGCATCGTACAACTCATCAAAGTACCATTTATTCAGCAGGAACTGATAAACCCCGGCAAAGCGCGTGGCGAATAGCGATGGCAGGGTTGGCACGAAAATATAGAATGTCGCCGCCACCAAAATCCCTGCAATACCTGCAAATAATGGCGCCATCGCAACCATCGATGGAATAGTCTCGAACGATTGCATAATACTGCCAGCGCTGATGCTGGCTCCCCAGAAGTTTGCTGAGCCAGTGCCAACGAATAAGCGATCCAGCATAAAACCAGTGGCGATCGCACCACAAGCCAACAGCGCCAACGGTGCCAGCATCACCAATGGGCTTTCATGCACATGGTCCTGCACATCCTGCGGGGCGTGTGACTTGCCGTGGAAGGTCAGCAAAAACAGCCGCGATATATAAAATGCCGTCAGCCCGGCGGTAACCACGCCGCAGGCCCAGCCGTACATGCCAACCGCCGAGTGGGAAGCATACGCGGCATCCAAAATAGCGTCTTTTGAATAGTAACCCGAAAACGGCGGAATGCCGGCCAGCGCCAATGCGCCAATCAGCATCATCAGCCAGGTGAACGGAATTTTCTTGAAAAGCCCGCCCATCAGGCGAATATCCTGCTCTTCAGACATCGCGTGAATCACTGAGCCAGCCGCCAGGAACAGCAGAGCTTTAAAGAAGGCATGGTTGATCAGATGGAACATCGCCACTGGATACGCGCCCACACCCGCCGCCACGAACATATAGCCAAGCTGCGAACAGGTGGAATACGCAATGATGCGCTTGATATCATTCTGCACGCAGCCCACCGTGCCCGCGAAAAACGCCGTGGAAGCGCCAATGACCGTGACCACCTCCAGCGCCACTGGCGCTGCATTCAGCAATGGCGACATCCGCACCACCATGAACACCCCCGCCGCGACCATGGTGGCCGCGTGGATCAAGGCGGAAACCGGGGTTGGGCCTTCCATCGCATCGGCTAGCCAGGTGTGTAAAAACAACTGTGCAGATTTACCCATCGCGCCGATGAACAACAAAACACCGATCACTTCGAGCGCTGGCAGCGGCGTACCAAACAGCCGGTAATGGTCGTGCGCATGGGCACTGACCGCGGCAAAAATCTCATCGAACGAAATGGTCTTGAACACCAGATAAGTGAGCGCAATACCGATCGCAAACCCGACATCACCCACCCGGTTGACGATGAACGCCTTAATCGCGGCCGCATTCGCCGTAGGCCGTTCGTACCAATAGCCGATCAGCAGATATGAGACGAGGCCCACACCTTCCCAGCCGAAGAACAGTTGCAACAGATTATTGGCCGTCACCAGCATCAGCATGGCAAAAGTGAACAGCGACAAATAGGCGAAAAAGCGCGGCTCGGTTTTATCGTGCGCCATGTAGCCCACGCTATAAATATGAATGAGCGCCGAGACAAAACTGACCATCGCCACCATCACCAGGCTGAGCATGTCCTGACGCAGCGTCCAGTCCGGTGCGAAATTACCTACCGAAATCCAGACAGCGAGATGCAAAGGCGCCAAACCGCTACCTGATTGCACAGCTTGCGCAAAGTCCAGCACACCAGCGGCAGCCGATATCCCCATGAATAAAATGCTGGCCGCGATTGAGAGTTGCTTGCCCAGAAATGGCCGGAATATTCCGGCCAGAACGGCTCCCACCAGCGGCGCAAAAACGGCGATTGAGGTCAGCATATCAACCCTTCATCAATGTCACGTCCTCGACCTCGATCGAGCCACGGTTACGCGAATAAATCACCACAATCGCCAGCCCGATGGCGGCTTCAGCGGCAGCGACAGTGAGCACAAACATAGTGAAAACCTGCCCCACCATGTCATGCAGCGCGCCGGAAAAGGCGACGAAATTGATGTTGGCGGCGAGCAAAATCAACTCAATAGACATCATGATAACAATGATATTCTTGCGGTTCATGAAAATGCCGAACACGCCAATCACCATCAGCAATCCGGCAACCACCAGAAAATGTGAAAGTGCAACTTGCATTACAGCGCCTCCTCGGCTGGCGCAGGCAGTTTTGCCGCTTCACCCAGCTTGGCGTTTACCATCCGCAATGTATCGGCTGGCACCCGCGCATGCTGGGCGCTTACATCCTGGCGCTTACCGCGGTTGCGGTCGCGCAAGGTCAATACAATCGCACCGATCATCGAAACCAGCAAAACTGCGCCAGACAGCTGGAACAGAAAGATATATTTGGTATAGAGTAGCGAGCCCAAAGCCACCGTGTTGCTCACATCAGCCGGGGTTGGTGATTGCAGGAACACTGCCGTACCCGGTGCCATGGTCCAATTCACCGCCATAAACGCCAGTTCGCCAAACAGCACCATGCCGACCGCCAGGCCAACCGGCGCATAGCGTTGCACGCCCTCGCGCAAGGCCACAAAATCAACATCGAGCATCATCACGACGAACATGAACAGCACCGCAACCGCGCCGACATACACAATCACCAGCACCATCGCCAGAAACTCGGCACCAGCCATCAGGAACAGCACCGCGGCGTTGATGAAGGCCAGGATCAGGAACAACACCGAATGCACCGGGTTGCGGCTGCTGATCACCATGACCGCCGAGGCCAGCAGGATGGCAGAGACGATGTCAAAGAAAATATTTGCAATCATGTTTGTTCTACCGGTACGGCGCGTCGAGTTCGAGGCGTTTGGCGAGTTCGGGTTCCCACCGGTCGCCGTTGGCCAGCAGCTTCGCTTTGTTATACATCAACTCTTCGCGGGTTTCGGTGGCAAATTCAAAGTTCGGGCCTTCAACAATCGCATCCACCGGGCAGGCTTCCTCGCACAGGCCACAAAATATGCATTTGGTCATGTCGATATCATAACGCGTGGTACGGCGCGAGCCATCATCACGCGGTTCGGCCTCGATGGTAATGGCCTGCGCCGGACAAACCGCTTCACAAAGCTTGCAGGCAATGCAGCGTTCCTCGCCGTTCGGATAGCGGCGCAACGCATGCTCGCCCTTGAAGCGCGGGCTGATCGGGTTCTTCTCGAATGGGTAATTCAGCGTCACTTTCGGCTTAAAAAATGTACGCAATGTCAAAGCCATGCCGGAGACAAGTTCCGTCATCAGCAAGCCGCGCGCGGCACGATCAAGACGCATACTCATACCGCCCTTATGTAATTAAGCATTTGGCAACCACCCGAAAACTTCCAACACGCCGGCCACCAGTACCAGATAGCCCAGCGAAAGCGGCAGAAATACTTTCCAGCCAAGCGCCATCAACTGGTCATAACGGTAACGCGGAAACGTCGCCCGCACCCATATGAATACGAACAGGCAGGCAAAAAGTTTCAGCAAAAACCATATAACCCCCGGCACCCAGATGAATGGCGCAAAGGGGATCGGCGAAAGCCAGCCCCCCAGAAACAAAATCGTGGTGGTGGCGCTGATCAAAATCATGTTGGCATATTCACCAAGGAAGAACAGCGCGAAGCTCATGGCGCTATATTCCACGAAGAACCCAGCCACGATTTCAGTCTCGCCCTCTGCCAAATCGAATGGAGCACGGTTGGTTTCAGCCAAACCAGATATGAAAAAAACCACAAACATCGGAAACAGCGGAATGGCGAACCAGATATGGCGTTGCGCCATAACGATATCATTCAGGTTTAGACTGCCAACACAAATCAACACCGTGACAATGACAAACCCCATGGAGACTTCGTAGGACACCATTTGCGCCGCACTACGCATCGCGCCCAGAAAGGCGTATTTCGAATTACTGGCCCAACCAGCAATGATAATGCCGTAAACACCAAGCGATGAAATGGCGAGCAGGTACAAAATACCCACATTGATGTTGGCGATCGCCCAATGGTCATTTACCGGAATTACGGCCCAGGCAACCACAGCGAGACCAAAGGTGATCATTGGTGCCATCATAAATAAAATCCGGTCTGAACCGGCCGGGATAATGGTTTCCTTAAACATCATCTTCAGCGCGTCAGCGAATGGCTGCGCGAGACCAAACGGCCCTACTATATTCGGGCCTTTGCGCAGCTGTATGGCGCCCATCACCTTACGTTCGGCGTAAGTGAGATAGGCCACGCCAATCAACAATGGTACGATCAACGCCAGAGATTTCAGCAAGGTTAAAATGACAATGCCGAGATCAGTGTCAAAAAACGCCATCATTCGGCGGCCTCCGCCTGAGTGCCGTAATGTGCCGCGACGCAGGCTGCCATGGTGGGGCTGGCACGGCTGATCGGGTCGGTCTGATAGTAGTTATGCACCGCATTGCTGAACGGCACCGAACCGATGCCAGCCGCGTCACCAACCGGCGCTTCATGGTTCAGCCCGGCCAAACGGCGAACCTCGCCAATCTCACCGAAAATCGGGTTGGCCTGAATCAGCCGCGCCCGCAATGCAGAAACATCATCATAAGGCAGCGCGTGGCCGATATAGGCGCTGATGGCGCGCAGAATCCGCCAATCTTCCCGTGCATCACCTGGCGGGCTGACTGCCATGAAGCCAAATTGCGCACGGCCTTCGGTATTCACATAGGTACCGGGCTTTTCGGTATAGGCAGCCCCCGGCAAAATAACATCGGCCCGCGCCGCGCCGGCATCCCCATGATGGCCCTGGTAAATCACGAAGGTTTCACGGCCGATTTTCGACGTATCAAATTCATCCGCCGCCAGCAGCCACAATACATCCACGCCGCCGCCCAGCATCGCCGAGATTTTTTTGCCGCCCACACCCGGCACCAACCCCAAATCCAGAGCCCCAACCCGCGCTGCCGCCGTGTGCAGCACGTTGAACCCATGCCATTCGGCATTCAGCATGTTGTATTTCGCAGCCAGCGCCCAAGCCGCCGCCAGCACCGCCGCGCCATCGTCACGCTGCAACGCACCTTGACCGAGAATGATCATAGGCTTCTTCGCCGCCTGCAACTTATCAGCAAAGCCACCCAGCGCCTTCAAACTCTCAGGCCCACTACCGATATAGTCAAATTCGTATGTCAGATCAGCAAGTTCGCCAATCAGCCCCACCGCCAGCCCGCCGGTTAGCCAGCGTTTGCGAATACGGGCATTCAACACCGGGGCTTCGCGGCGCGGGTTGCTGCCGATGATCAACAGCGCATCAGCCTCCTCAATACCGGCGATGGTGGTGTTGAATAAATAAAATTCCCGACGTGAGGCATCGAGCGCTGCGCCATCCTGCCGGCAATCGATATTCGGCGAGCCAAGTGCCGACATCATATCTTTCAGCGCTAGCATGCTCTCAGCATCGCACTGGTCACCGATGATCGCGCCGATTTTTTCGCCCGGCACGGCCTTTATGCGGTTCGCAATAACCGCGAAAGCCTCTTCCCAACTGGCTGCACGCAGCTTGCCATTTTCACGTATCCACGGGCGGTCCAACCGGCGGCGCTTTAAGCCATCCACCGCAAAGCGCGACTTGTCGCCCAGCCATTCCTCATTCACCGCGTCATTCACCCGCGGCAGAATGCGCAGCACCTCAGCACCACGCGCATCCACGCGGATGTTGGCGCCCACAGCGTCAAATACATCCACACTATCAGTCTTTTTCAACTCCCAAGGCCGGGCCGTGTAGGCGTAAGGCTTTGAAGTCAGCGCCCCGACGGGGCAAAGATCAATAATGTTGCCTGAAAGTTCCGAACTCAGCGCCTTTTCAACATAGGTGCCAACCCGCATCGATTCCCCACGCGCGGTCGCGCCCAGTTCCGGCACACCAGCCACTTCGGTCGAGAAGCGGACACAGCGCGTGCAATGAATGCAACGCGTCATGGTGGTTTTTACCAGCGGCCCCCAGTCGGCCTGGCCAACCGAGCGTTTATTTTCCTCATAGCGCGAATAGCCGCGGCCATAACCCACAGCCTCATCCTGCAAATCGCATTCACCACCCTGGTCGCAAATCGGGCAATCCAGCGGGTGGTTGACCAGTAAAAATTCCATCACGCCACGGCGCGCCTTGCGCACCGTTTCAGTATCAGTTTTGATCACCATGCCATCACCCACCGGCTGCCCGCATGAGGCCACCGGCTTTGGCATCTTCTCAATTTCTACCAGGCACATCCGGCAGTTTCCGGCAATGGAAAGCCGCTCATGGTAGCAAAAGCGCGGAATTTCCTTACCCGCCATTTCGCACGCCTGCAGCACCGAAGACCCGTTGGCAATTTCTATCTCGATCCCGTCAACCGTAACCTTTGCCATGATCTATTCCGCCGCCTGCGCCAGCGCATTTCGCTGCTGCGCTTCAATAACCCGTTGTTCTACCAGCGGCCTAAAGGCCCGCAGCAACCCTTGGATCGGCCAGGCCGCGGCATCGCCGAACGCACAAATCGTGTGGCCTTCCACCTGCCGTGTCACGGTTTCCAGCAAATCAATATCCGAGAGTTGCGCTTGCCCGTCCACAATCCGCGCCATCATGCGCATCATCCAGCCGGTACCTTCACGGCATGGCGTACACTGGCCGCAGCTTTCATGCTTGAAGAATTTCGAGAGTCGCCAAATTGCCTTGATCACGTCAGCGGATTTATCCATCACGATCACCGCACCGGAGCCAAGCCCGCTGCGCACATCCTTCAGACTATCAAAATCCATCAGGATGGTGTCGCACATCTCCTTGTTCAGAATCGGCATTGAGGCACCACCAGGGATCACTGCCTGCAAATTATCCCAGCCGCCGCGTACGCCACCAGCATGTTTCTCGATTAAATCCTTCAAAGGAATGCCAAGCTCTTCCTCAACATTGCAGGGATTATTTACGTGGCCTGAGATACAGAAAATCTTGGTGCCGGAATTTTTCGGGCGGCCAAGTGCCGCAAACCACGGTGCGCCACGGCGCAGAATGGTGGGAACACCAGCTATGGTCTCAACATTATTCACGGTCGTCGGGCAGCCATAAACACCCATCGCTGCCGGGAAAGGCGGCTTCATGCGCGGCATGCCTTTTTTGCCTTCAAGGCTTTCCAGCAATGCTGATTCCTCGCCGCAAATATACGCACCCGCACCGCGATGCACATACAAATCAAAATCGAACCCGGAACCAGCCGCATTTTTACCAAGCAAGCCAGCTTCATAGGCTTCAGCAATCGCCGCGTTCAGCCGCACCGCCTCGTTATAATATTCGCCACGGATATAAATATAACCGGTATTCGCCCCCATCGCGAAACCCGCGATCAGGCAACCCTCAATCAACTTATGCGGCTCGTTCCTGATGATATCACGGTCTTTGCAGGTGCCCGGCTCGCTCTCGTCAGCATTCACCACCAGGTAACTCGGGCGGCCATCACTTTGCTTTGGCATAAACGACCATTTCATACCGGTCGGGAATCCCGCACCGCCGCGGCCACGCATCCCGGAAGTTTTCACCTCCTCGATGATCGCATCGCGGCCACGCGCCAAAAGTTCAGTAATCCCGTCCCAATCTCCACGTGACTTTGCAGCCGCCAGCTTCCAATCCTGCAAGCCATAGAGATTTTGATAAATCCGGTCTTTATCGTTCAGCATCTCTCACTCCACCGGTTCACTGATGGGCAGCAGCGCCGTCAAGCCAGCTGCCGGTGCCGAGCCGCTGCGGCCCGCCGTGGAACCCGCTGGCGGCAACGCACCCCCTGCTTTTAAATTCTCCAGCATCGCTTGCGTACGCGCACCATCCATGTCTTCAAAATAATCATCGTTAATCTGCAAAATCGGCGCATTCACGCAACCGCCCAAACATTCCACTTCGGTCATAGTAAACAAACCATCTTCACTGGTTTCACCAAACTCTGAAATACCTGCGTGTTTCTTGCAGGCCGACACCACTTCATCCGAGCCGCGCAGCCAGCATGGCGTGGTGGTGCAAACCTGCAGGTGATATTTGCCCACCGGCTTGGTGTTATACATCAGATAAAATGTTGCGACTTCGTAAACCCGAATCGGCGCCATGCCGAGCCGTTTAGCAATCACATCCATTGCCACGCGCGGCACCCAGGCCGAACCGGTATGGCGCGCCACCTGCCGCTGCGCGATATCAAGCATAGGCATCACGGCGCTTGCCTGTTTACCAGCCGGGTAACACGCAATGGCCGCCAGTACCAAACCCTCAGACTCGGTATCAAATTCAAAACTCGTTGGTTCAGCCTGCATCGTCATCGATCAATTTCACCAAACACAATATCAATGGACCCGATAATCGCCACCACGTCGGCCAACATATGGCCGCGTGACAATTTATCGAGCACCTGCAAATGCGAAAATCCAGTTGGGCGAATTTTGCAGCGGTATGGGCGGTTGGTACCATCTGCCACCAGATAAACCCCAAATTCACCCTTCGGCGCTTCAACCACCGTGTAGGTAGCACCCGCCGGCACATGATGCCCTTCAGTGTAGAGTTTAAAATGATGGATCAGCGCTTCCATCGAATGCTTCATATCAGCGCGCTTTGGTGGCGCAAACTTGGTGTCCTGCACCTTAACCGGGCCTGGTTTAATTTTTGCCAGCGCCTGGCTGACAATTTTTACACTCTCGCGCATCTCAGCAATGCGCACCAAATAACGGTCGTAACAATCACCGTGCAGGCCAACGGGCACGTCAAATTCAACCTCGGCATATTTGTCGTACGGCTGCGCCCGGCGCAAATCCCACGCCACACCGCAAGCCCTCAGGTTTGGCCCTGAAAACCCCCAGGCCAGCGCATCAGCGGCAGAAATCACGCCAATATCCACCACCCGCTGCTTCCAAATACGGTTGCCTGTCAGCAGAGATTCTAATTTATCAACAAACTTCGGAAACTCCGCGCACCAGGCTGCCAGATCAGCTTCCATGCCGGCTGGCATATCCTTTGCCACCCCACCCGGGCGGAAATAATTGGCATGGAAGCGCGCACCTGAGGCTGCTTCATGAAATTCCAGCAGCTTCTCGCGTTCCTCATAGCCCCACAGGCCCGGTGTTAAAGCGCCGCAATCCAATGCAAAACTGGCCACGCTGAGCAGATGATTCAAAACCCGTGTTAGCTCAGCAAAAATCATCCGTATCCACTGCGCCCGCTCTGGTGCGGTAATGCCCAACAATGTCTCGGTGGCCAAAGCAAAAGCATATTCGCACGCCATTGGCGAGACATAATCCAGCCGGTCAAAATACGGCACGGATTGCATGTAGCTTTTATATTCGATGAGTTTCTCGGTGCCGCGGTGTAACAGCCCAATATGTGGGTCCGCGCGGGTAACAACCTCGCCGTCCATCTCCAAAATCAGCCGCAGCACGCCGTGCGCTGCCGGGTGCTGGGGGCCAAAATTTATGGTGTGGCTGTCAATTTCTATGGTTTTGGTAACCGACGGCATAATCTGGTCCATCTTAACCCCGTGCCTTCTCATCGCCTGGCAGCGTGGTCATGGCTTCCCAGGGTGACAAAAAGTCAAAATTACGAAACTCCTGCGTGAGCTTCACCTTTTCATAAACAATGGCTTTACGCTCATCGTCATAACGCACTTCCAAATAGCCGGTCAGCGGAAAATCCTTGCGCAACGGATGGCCTTCGAACCCGTAATCAGAAACGATGCGGCGATGGTCGGCCAACCCATCAAAGGGAATGCCGAACAGATCCCAAACTTCACGCTCCCACCAAGTCGCACTCGGCCAAATACCGGTCACAGATGGCATGGCAGCACCATCAGCCACCGGCACCACCAAACGCAGCCTCGCATTGCGGGTAACAGACAGTAAATTATACACCAACTCAAAGCGCAGGGGCCGCTCAGGCCAATCCACGCCGCAGATATCCATTACCTGGGCAAAACCAAACCCATCACGCAATTCCTGGCAAAGGCTTAACAGGGCTAGCGGCGTGGTGTGCGCCACCAGCGCCCCAAGCTCACGCACCACATTCGTGACACCTGCCAGAGCCGCGACTGCTACCAGCGCTTCATCAACCTGCACCGCCGGTTCCACCACATTATCAACCACGAAGAATCGTTCCCGTCCGGCGGATTTTTTTCTGTAATTGCATAATCCCGTACACCAGCGCCTCAGCGGTGGGCGGGCAGCCTGGCACATAAATATCCACCGGCACCACCCGGTCACAGCCGCGCACCACCGAATATGAGTAATGGTAATAACCGCCACCATTAGCGCAGCTTCCCATTGAAATCACCCAGCGCGGCTCGGGCATCTGGTCGTATACCTTGCGCAGCGCCGGGGCCATTTTGTTGGTCAGCGTGCCAGCTACAATCATCACATCGCTCTGGCGCGGGCTGGCGCGTGGAATAATGCCAAACCGGTCGAGGTCGTAACGCGGCATGTAGGCGTGGATCATTTCAATCGCGCAGCAAGCCAGCCCGAAGGTCATAGGCCACAGGCTGCCAGTGCGCGCCCAGTTCACCATTTTATCGAGATTCGCCACCACGAAGCCCTTGCCTGCGATCTCACCCGTAATGCCCCTGATTACGGCATCCTGGGCATCACCAGGCGGCAACGCATCACGGTTCCAGGCTAAATCTGCGGAATCGCTCACCTTCTCTACTCCCAATCCAAGGCACCCTTGTTCCACTCATAGATGAAGCCAATGGTCAAAACGGCAAGGAAGCCCAGCATCGAAAAAAATCCGAGCAGTCCAATCCGCGACAGGCTGACAGCCCAGGGGAACAAAAACGCCACTTCGATATCAAATATAATGAAAAGAATGGCCACCAGGTAAAACCGCACGTCAAACTTGCGCCGTGCATCATCAAACGCCTCAAACCCGCATTCATAGGGCGATAATTTGGCGGCGTAAGGTTTTTGGTGGGCAATGAAAATTGACCCGACGACAAAGGCAACCCCCAGCAGGGCGGCGATCGCCACAAATACCAGGATGGGAAAATATTGCGTGAGAACTGGCTGCAACGCGTCTCTCCTGCTCCTGAACCGGGTCAAAACCAAACAAGTCTCGTGTCGCACCGCAACAAGGCCTGGTCAAGGTTAGTTCATCTGCTAAATTATCGGTACTGCTGCGTGGCGCGAGAGACGGGGCTCGAACCCGCGACCTCCGGCGTGACAGGCCGGCGCTCTAACCAACTGAGCTACTCCCGCATTACTGCGTGACGGCGGTTTAGTGCCCCCCGGCACACAGGTCAAGCGTGCCGGAGAATGAAAAATTTGGTAGGAAAAATAAAGGGGTATAGGCGATGACGGGTTTGAACCGCCGACCCTCTCGGTGTAAACGAGACGCTCTACCGCTGAGCTAATCGCCCAAAAACCTTGGAAAATTCAGAGGATTAGCGAACCAACCCCCTGATAGCATGAAACACGGCCGATTAGTTAACAGCGTCTTTCAAGGTTTTGCCGGCCTTGAAGCGCACCGCAGTGGAGGCCGGAATGTCAATTTCATCGCCGGTACGGGGATTGCGGCCCTTTGAAGCTTCACGGTCCACAGTGGCAAAGGTGCCAAAGCCGACCAGCCGGACTTCAACCTTCTGCTTCAATGAACCCTCGATCGCGCCAAACACGGCATCCACAACTTCCGCAGCCTTGGCTTTTGAAATTTCGGTTTTCTCTGCCACAGCGGCAATTAAATCCATTTTGTTCACAGTAAAGTCTCCCTGTTTTCGTTCATCAAAATCATTCGCACGTTCGAATAACCAAATTGGTCTCTGCGAACAAGGCCACCAACCGTGCCCAAGCCGCGCAGAGTACCGAATTTGGCCGCTTTCAGTCAATTATTGCCAATTAGTGTGGCAGTGATGCCGTCCTCGTATCAGCTGACGCTGCCGCAATCTCCTCGGGCTTTTCTTCCCAAACGATCGCTTCCGGCTGGCGCGATAATGCCAAGGCGATCACCTCATCCACATGCGATACCGGGATGATATGTAAGCCTTTTTTGACATTATCCGGGATCTCGATGAGGTCTTTTTCGTTATCTTTGGGGATAATGACCGTCGTGATTCCGGCCCGCAAAGCCGCCAGCAGTTTCTCCTTTAAACCGCCAATCGGGAGCACCCGGCCGCGCAGGGTAATTTCGCCGGTCATCGCAATATCCCTGCGAATCGGGATGTTCGTGATGACGCTGACGATGGATGTCGCCATCGCAATGCCGGCTGAAGGCCCATCCTTGGGCGTCGCACCTTCCGGTACGTGCACATGGATATCGCGTTTATCAAAGAAAGGCGGCTTGATGCCGAACTGGGTGGCCCGCGAGCGGATATAAGAATACGCCGCCGCCACACTCTCCTGCATCACATCGCCGAGCTTGCCAGTTTGCTTGATCGTGCCTTTACCCGGCAGCAACAGGCTCTCAATGGTGAGAATCTCGCCGCCTACCTCGGTCCAGGCCAAACCAGTCACAACCCCCACCATGTCCTCAGCCTCGGTCTCGCCGTAGCGGAACCGGGGCACGCCGGAGAACTTCTCCAGGTTCTTTTTGGTAATGGCGACCTTCTTGACCTTGGAAGTGACAATCTCCTTCACCGCCTTGCGGGCGAGGTTGGCAATTTCACGCTCGAGGTTCCGCACGCCTGCTTCCCGCGTATAGGTGCGGATCAATTCATGCAAAGCTTCATCGCTGATCGACCATTCTTCTGGCTTCAGCCCATGGGATTCGCCTTGCTTGTTCACCAAATGGCGCTTGGCGATTTGAACCTTCTCATCCTCGGTGTAACCAGGAATACGAATGATCTCCATGCGGTCCAGCAAAGGCTGCGGCATCTTCAATGTGTTTGCAGTGGTCACAAACATCACATCCGAGAGGTCATAATCAACTTCCAGATAATGATCCGCAAAGGTCGCGTTCTGCTCAGGGTCCAGCACTTCAAGCAACGCCGAGGACGGATCGCCCCGCCAATCATTGCCGAGTTTGTCAATTTCATCGAGCAAAAACAGTGGATTAGACGTTTTTGCCTTCTTCATGCCCTGGATCATCTTGCCCGGCATTGAGCCGATATAGGTGCGCCGGTGACCACGAATTTCAGCCTCATCGCGCACGCCGCCCAGCGACATCCGCGCGAAATTGCGGCCAGTGGCTTTGGCAATGGATTTGCCCAGCGAGGTTTTACCAACACCCGGCGGTCCCACCAAACACAAAATCGCCCCCCGCAGTTTCGGGCTGCGCGACTGCACAGCCAGATACTCGATAATCCGCTCCTTGACCTTCTCCAGACCATAATGGTCCTCGTTCAGAATCCGCTCAGCTTCCAGCACATCGTTCTTGATCTTGCTGCGCTTCTTCCAGGGGATGCCCAGAATCCAGTCAAGATAATTGCGGACCACCGTCGCTTCCGCACTCATCGGGCTCATGCTGCGCAGCTTCTTCAACTCTGAGAGCGCCTTCTCGCGGGCTTCCTTGGAGAGCTTGGTCGCCTTGATCTTGGCCTCCAGCTCGGCGGTCTCATCCTTACCGTCCTCGCCCTCGCCCAGCTCCTTCTGAATGGCCTTGAGCTGCTCATTCAGATAATATTCGCGCTGGGTCTTCTCCATCTGCCGCTTCACCCGGTTGCGAATTTTCTTCTCAACCTGCAGCACACCAATTTCGGATTCCATATGGCTGAACACCCGCTCCAGCCGCTCGGCTGTGGTGTCGATCTCCAGCAGTTCCTGCTTATCCGAAATCTTTAATCCCAGATGACTGGCTACGGTGTCGGCCAGCTTGGAAGGATCATCGATCTGGTTGACCGAGACCAGCACTTCCGGCGCGATCTTCTTGTTCAGCTTGATATATTGCTCAAACTGCGAAACCACGGTGCGCGCCAACGCCTCGATTTCCTTACTATCATCATGCTTCTCTTCAAGATTCTCATAAAAAACCTCAAAATAGGCTTCGGTTTCCTTGAAATCAGTAATCCTGGCGCGGCGCACGCCTTCCACCAGCACCTTCACCGTGCCGTCCGGCAGCTTCAGGAGCTGTAAAATGGTCGAAACCGTGCCGACCTTGTAAATATCATCCGCCGATGGGTCGTCCTGGGCGGCATTCTTCTGCGCGACGAGCAGGATTTGCTTATCCTCCTTCATCACGGTTTCCAGCGCGCGCACTGACTTATCACGGCCAACAAACAGCGGCACGATCATGTGCGGAAACACGACAATGTCGCGTAGGGGCAAAACCGCCAGAGTCTCAACTAGCTCAGGCGTTGGGCGTTCAGCTTCAGGCATGATAAATTCCTATCACTCACAAAGACCGCCCTGAAAGGCTCGGTCCAAGGTGCCGGGTAATCCGGCCACATGCAATATATCGGCAAGCTTGGCGTAACGCGCAAGTACGTTCGACAAAACAGCACAAAAAACCAAAAAACCGGTCATTTTTTGCAAAAAATGACCAAAAAACCCTTAATGTACGCTGCTTCAGCGAAACAAACCACCACTAGGTAAATTAGTTATGGCGAGTCAGTTGGCGTGGATTTCAAGCACCGGAGACGCAAAAAAACACATCAATGAACCGCCAGAACAGGTTTACGAAGCAGTGTCGATGCGTTCTTGGGTGTAGAGGAACAACGGCTCGGCCCTTCCTTCGGCCACCTCACCGCTGATCACCACCTCAGAGACCGAATCCAGCCCCGGCAGGTCAAACATAGTGGTTAGCAGAATGGATTCCATGATGGAACGCAAACCACGTGCGCCAGTTTTACGCTTGATGGCACGCGCCGCCACCACTTTCAGCGCATCCTCGGTGAAGGTGAGCTTCACCCCTTCCATTTCGAACAACCGGCCATATTGCTTGACCAACGCGTTCTTGGGCTTGGTGAGAATCTCGATCAGCACGGATTCGTCAAGGTCATCGAGCGTTGCCACCACCGGCAGACGGCCAATGAATTCCGGGATCAAGCCAAATTTCAGCAAATCCTCCGGCTCAATTTCACGCAAAATCAAACCGGTACGGCGCTCATCCTCGCTGCGCACATCGGCACCAAAACCGATTCCGGTGCCTTTTTTACCGCGCATGGAGATAATTTTCTCCAAGCCGGCGAAGGCGCCACCGCAGATGAACAGAATGTTGGTGGTATCAACCTGCAGAAATTCCTGCTGCGGATGCTTGCGCCCACCTTGCGGCGGCACCGAGGCTACAGTGCCTTCCATAATCTTCAACAACGCCTGCTGCACACCCTCACCGCTTACGTCACGGGTGATCGAGGGGTTATCAGATTTGCGGGAAATTTTATCGACCTCGTCGATATACACAATGCCGCGCTGCGCGCGTTCCACATTATAATCAGCAGCCTGTAATAGTTTGAGGATGATATTCTCAACATCCTCACCTACATAACCAGCTTCGGTTAGGGTGGTGGCGTCCGCCATGGTAAACGGCACATCTAGAATCCGCGCCAGCGTTTGCGCCAGCAAGGTTTTACCCGAACCAGTTGGCCCCACCAGCATGATGTTGGATTTGGCAATCTCGATATCGTTATTTTTGGTGGCGTGAGCCAGGCGCTTATAATGGTTATGAACCGCAACTGAAAGCACCTTCTTGGCGTGGCCCTGGCCGATCACATAATCATCAAGAACTTTACAAATTTCCCGCGGAGTCGGCACGCCGTCACGCGACTTCACCATATGGGTCTTGTGCTCTTCACGGATGATATCCATGCACAGCTCAACACACTCGTCGCAAATAAACACCGTGGGCCCAGCGATAAGCTTACGGACCTCGTGCTGAGACTTGCCACAGAACGAGCAGTACAGGGTGTTTTTCGAATCACTCGACTTGCTGCTCATAACCACTCCAAGAGCGCGAAAATTTCAAATTAAAGACTAGTCCCCGATGCAACGGGGCACAATAGTCCGGCACAGCGCGCTAAAAATGCCAAAGAAAACAATTCTCTACGGAAAGACTTCCGGTCTGCTATGCCGCTCTCGCACCGATTTCCGGTCAAAACCAGCCCATGAGAATCGCAAGCTCATGCGCCGACGGCCACCGCCACCGGCGCATATATGGTCAGTCCTTCGGCTCGGATTTCACCGGCTCGGCCTTGCCGTCGCCCGGCACCGGCTGGCTCTTCACCACCTCATCAACAATGCCGAAATCCTTGGCTTCCTGGGCAGACATATAGGTGTCGCGTTCCAACTTGGCCTCAATGGCTTCGAGCGGCTGGCCGGTATGGTCCACGTAAATCTGGTTCAACCGCTTGCGCAGGTTGAGAATTTCCCGTGCCTGAATCTCGATGTCGGTGGCCTGACCCTGGGCACCGCCGGAAGGCTGGTGCACCATCACGCGGGCATTCGGCAGAGCGAAACGCTTGCCCTTCTCGCCGGCGCACAGCAGCAAGCTGCCCATTGAAGCCGCCTGGCCGATACATACCGTGCTCACTGGCGAGCGGATATATTGCATAGTGTCATAAATCGCGAGACCAGATGAGACCACGCCGCCTGGGCTATTGATATAAAACGAAATATCCTTGTTGGGATTCTCGCTCTCCAGGAACAAAAGCTGGGCGCAGATCAAAGCGCTCACCTGGTCGTAAACCTGCCCGGTGAGAAAGATAATCCGCTCCTTCAACAGGCGCGAGTAAATATCATAGGAGCGTTCACCACGCGCCGTCTGCTCAACCACCATCGGCACGAGATTGTTATTGTAAATCTCGACTGGATCCCGATCCCACATATGCTCAAATCCTTGTTTCATATAACCGGCAACCCCGGCACCGCATCACGCCTCACAGAGGCCGCGACGCGGGCGGGACAAACCGTCATTAGCTTAAGGTAGTCAATCGCAGGCCCGCGTCTAGGGGTCTTATACTTCCGGGTCGGCGGCAAGTTCCTCAGGGGTCACCGAGACCTCTTCGAGGGTCAGACTGCCGAGCAGATAATCCACCACCTTGTCCTCAAAAATCGGGCCACGGAAGCGTTCCATCTCACGCGGGTTCTTTTTGAAGAATTCCACAACCTGCATCGCCTGGTCACGATATTTCATCGCTTCGGCGAACATGGCGCGCTGCAAATCCTGGTCATTCACGGTAATTTCGTTCGCGCGGCCAATTTCCGCCACCAGCAGGCCCAAACGCACGCGGCGGTCCGCAATAGCGCGGTATTCCGCCCGCAGCGTTTCATCATCCTTTTCGGCATCCTCGGGGTCAGCCCGGCCAGCGGCCTTCTCGGCCTCAACCTGGCGCCAAATTTCGCTGAACTCGGCCTCAACCAGACCTTGTGGCGCCTCGAAATGGGCGCGCTCCGAGAGGGCATCCAGCAGGGTGCGCTTCAATTTCAGACGCGTCATCTGCTGATATTCCCGGTCAATTTGCTCGGAAATGGTCTTTTGCAGCGCCTCAAGGGACTCAACGCCCAAACTCTTGGCAAATTCGTCATCAACCACGGCAATCTTTGGCACTGCCAGCGATTTGGCGGTGATTTCAAACTGCGCGGCCTTACCGGCCAGGTCCTTGGCGCCGTAATCGGCGGGGAAATCAACGGTAATGGTGCGGGTTTCGCCCGGTGCCATGCCCTCCATCTGCTCGGAGAAGCCTGGGATGAAGCCTTCGCCAGCAATGGTAATGGCAACATCCTCGGCGGAGCCGCCGGGGAATGCCACGTCATCAATGCGGCCAATAAAATCAACGGTTAATTGCTCGCCTTTGGCAGCCGGGCGGGGTTCTTCCACCGGCTCAAACATTTTGCGGCTATCAGCCAGCTTGGCCAACGCATCGGCCACGGCGGTATCAGTCACCGTCGCCACCGGCTTTTGCAGGACGATATCGCCCAGGCCCGGCATCGTGATATCAGGCAGAATTTCCATTTCCATGGTGAATTCCAGGTCGGAATTCTCGCCATGTTTGGTCACTTCCAGCTTCGGCTGCATCGCCGGGCGCAGGTTGCGCTCCGAGATCAGCTGGTCGGAGGCCGCATTGATCGCACCTTCCGCAATTTCGGCGGCGACCGCACTGCCATAGCGCTTGCGCACCAATGACATCGGCACCTTGCCAGGGCGAAAGCCCGGCACCTGCATGGTGCGGCCCAACTCAGCCAGGCGTTTCTCACGCTTTACCGCGAGTTCGGGTTCGGGAACCACGACCGTGAAGCCACGCTTCAAGCCGTCGGAGAGCGTTTCGGTAACCTGCATCGACGAGACCATCCTTACACAACAAACCAATACCAAACGCTTTGGTGCGGGCGGAGGGACTTGAACCCCCACGACTTACGCCACCAGAACCTAAATCTGGCGTGTCTACCAATTTCACCACGCCCGCCGCGTTCAACAAGCCGCGCCGTCTAGCGCGAGTTCGGTCACTTCACAAGCAGCGGCTCTCGTATAAGCGGCTTTTGCCTGCTATTTCGGCCCGGCAACCATCTCATGCCGACGGGGTATCATAAGCCGATGACCATGAAACGCGCCCTGCTGGCACTGCTTGCCTTGGTTGTCGTGCTCCCCGCACTGGTGGCTTCGGTGCTGGTGGCTAGCTTCAACCCCAACGACTATGCGCCGCAAATTGCCGCCGCCGTGCAAAAAGCCACCGGCCGCACCCTTATTTTCGGCGGGCCGATCCGCCTGACCCTCTCGTTAACCCCCACCATCGGCGTTGATGACGTCACACTCAGCAACCCCACGGGGTTTGCCGATGCCAATTTCGTCACGCTGCAGCGTTTGGAGGCCAAAATCGCGCTCTGGCCGCTGTTTTCGCACCACATCGACATCCTCAGCCTGATCCTGGCCAACCCCCGCATCAATTTCCAAACCAACGAAGCCGGCCAGGCGAACTGGGATTTCGCAGCCCCAGCGGCCCACAGCCGCAACCTGATCAGCGGCTACGACATCGCGCTGGAGTCAGTCGATGTGCAAAACGCGCTGATCACGCTGAAAGACGCCGGCGGTCACACGCGGCAGACCCTGACTTTACAGGATGTGCGTGGCACCGCGGATTCGATCGCCGACCCGTTGAAGCTCACAGCCATGGCGGCGGTGAATAATGTGCCGGTCACGCTGCGTGGCATGGTCGGGCCGGTGGAGCGGCTGTCGGGTATCGGCAGCGGGCCGTGGCCGGTGGCGCTGACCCTTGCCGGTGGCGGCGCGCAAGCCAGCATCAACGGCACCGTTGCTTACCCACGCACCGCCAGCGGCTATAATTTCACGCTCAACGCCAGCATTCCGGCACTCGAAAAAGTGGCCCCCATGCTGCCAGCCGGGCTATTTCAAGCGGGGCCGCTGGCCAGCCTGCTGCCGCCAATTCACGGCCTCACCGTCACCGCTCTCATCGCTGACCAGGGTTCGGCGATGCCTGCCATCCGCAATCTCTCCATCAAGGCCGCTGGGTCTGATTTATCCAGCCTGCGGCCAGGCCTGACCCTAAATAATCTTGCGATCGCCATGCCATCGCTGAACGCGGCGGTAACCCTTAATGCCGCCGCCAGCCTTGGCGGCATGCCACTCACCATCACCGGCAATTTCGGCGCGATGGCAAGGTTGCTGAACCCAGCCTGGCTGCCCGCCACCGCCCAGCCGGGCAACGGCAATTTCCCGGTCACGCTGCAGGCCCAGGCCGGTAGCGCCATCCTCAACGTCTCCGGCGGCCTTGCCACACCCGCCAACGCCTCCGGCGTCGCACTGGCGGTCAGCCTCACCATCCCCGATCTCTCCGCCCTCAGCCCGCTGGCCGGGTTCAGCCTGCCAGCCTGGAAAAACATCGCTCTGCAAACCACCATCACCGACCCCGGCGGGCTAGGGCTAGGCCAGGCCGCCGGGTTGGACGGGCTAGCCCTGACCATGGACAACGCCGCCCTAGGCGGTGATGCCAGCCTGTATTTTGGTAAAACCCCCCGCCTGCAGGTGGCTCTGAAGGGCCAGCAGATCGACCTCGATGCCTTGCGCGCCGCTTTCCCCGCGCCAGCCGCCACGAACGCAGCCATAACCCCAGCCAGTTTTATCGTCTCGAGCGCCAAACTGCCGCTTGACGCCATGAAAAATTTCGATGCCGATATCCAGCTCGCCGCTGACTCAGTGGTGTTCAACAAGGCCACCTATACCGCTTTGCAAGGCCATGCGGTGCTGCAAGATGGCGTCCTCACGCTCAACCCGCTCTCCGGGCTGTTGCCGGGCGGCGATATCACCGCCAGCGCCAGCCTGGACGCCACCAAGGACCCCGCCGCCGCAAGCTGGAGCTTGAATGCCCCAGCCCTGGCGCTGGGGCCAATTCTCAAAAGCTTCGGCGCACCGGACAAGGCGCAAGGCACCATGCAAGTGGCCCTGAGTGCTACCGGCACGGGCGACAGCCTGCATGATATTTTGGCCTCGGCCAACGGCCAGCTCGGGCTGGCTTCGGTCAATAGCGTGGCTGATGGCGCGGTGCTTGGCAGCCTGTTCGGCCCGCTGCTGCGTGCTGATGCTCTGGCGAATGCCAGTTCCAGTGCCAGTTTCAGCACCAGTTTTAACGCACCGGGGCCAGTGCCGGTCCGCTGCCTGGCACTGCGGCTTGATACCGCGAACGGGATTGCCAGCATCAGCACCCTGACACTGGAGTCCAGCCGCCTTCGGTTGCAGGGCAGCGGCAAGATAAATTTTGGCGATGAAACGCTGGCGCTGACTCTGCAGCCCAGCCTGCTGAACTCGCCTCCTGGCACGCCCCCCAGTATCGGCGCGCCGGTAACGTTGGGCGGCAGCTTCGCAGCCCCCACGCTTGCCGCAGCACCCGCCGCCGCCCTGCCTGACAGCAGCAACGATCTTTGCCCCGCAGCACTGGCACTGGGCCGGCTTGGCAAACCCGGGCCCGCCGCCGAGCCGCCGGTAAGTGTTGCGCCCGCCGCCACCGGTACGGCGCCGCCAGCGCCGTCCGGCCCGAAAAACTTGCTGAACCTGTTAAACGGCCAGTAAGCCCGCCGCATGAAACGCATCTGGACAATTGTTGAAACCAACCCCACCGCCGATGGTTTGCAGGTTTTGCTTGACGGCAAGCCGATTAAAAAACCAAGCGGCGCAGCCCTGCTAATCCCCTTTGCGCCCCTGGCGGAGGCCATCGCTACCGAATGGCGCGGCGCCGGGCTGGATGGCGGCGATATCAAACCCGATGATTTACCGCTTACCCGCATGGCCACCACCGCGATTGACCGGGTGGCCACATCGCACAGCAATATCATCTCCCAATTGGCCAGTTATGGGTTGAATGACGCGCTCTGCTACCGCGCCGAAACCCCAGCCTCATTGGCAACACTGGAACAGGCGCAATGGCAGCCTTGGCTGAATTGGGCATATACGGCCTACCAGATCACGCTCAACACCGGCTTTGGTATCACTCCTATTATCCAACCACCTGATACCGCGGAAAAATTCCACGCCATATTGCAATCGTTTGATATCTATCAACTCACGGCATTGGGCGTTGCGGTGCCGGCAATGGGCAGCCTGGTCCTGGGCCTGGCACTCGCCACCGGCGAGCTTGACGCGCCAACCGCCTTCGAAGTTTCGCACATTGAGGAAAATTTTCAAATTCAGCGCTGGGGCACCGATGAGCTGGCCGAACAACGCCGACTGAATATCCTCGCTGATTTGGATTTATGTGTCCGCTTCGTGGCGCTGTGCGATCAGAAAAACAGCACCGACATCAAAATATAAATCGGTGTCAGTACCAAAATCATCGCCACGGCATAAGCGAAGAACCCCGGCATTTTAACACCGCGCCGGGCCGCGATTTCGCGGATCATCAGATTTGGCGCATTGCCCAAATAGGTCACTGGCCCGAAAAACACAGACCCTGCCGCCAGCGCCATCAGCAGATGCGAGGGGGCCGCCGCCAATTGCGCGGCATTGCCGCCGGCGGCCTGGAAAAAAATCAAATAGGTCGGTGCGGCATCCAGCACCGCCGAGGCAACGCCGCTGGCCCAGAACCACAGCAGCGGATGGTTAACATTCAAATTCGCCTGCGCCAGCAAGGCAAAAACCGGACCAATGGTGGCGAAGATGGCAAAAAATAGAATCCCGATCTCGCGCATCGCGGTCCAGGCAAAGCGGTTATGGGCGCGTATCGATTGCGGTGTAAAAATCTCCGAGATGGCAATGCAGCCAACCGCCAATGCCGTAACCGCCAAATGCTCGAGCGGCAGGTGGACTGAGAATAAATTCACCGATCCTGGATGCCAGACACCCTCCAACGGTATCGCCAGCATCAGCGCCAGCAGCAGGAAAATATTTAACGCCCCGCTCACCCGCAGTTTTTGCAACCGCGGCAGCGCCTCGCGCCGCGCCAGATACATATCAACGCCGTAGCAAAGCCCCAGCACCGGCACCGCCAGCACCAGCAGCGGCGCCCATAAATATGTCAGCGGCCAGAAAAACGGCACGCCGCGCAGAAACCCCACCAGTAAAGGCGGGTCTCCCAGCGGCGACAAAGCACCCCCTGCATTGCCCACCAGCACGATAAACCCCAGCACCAGATGCCGCTTCTCGAATCGATGCGCGTTGGCGGCCAGCAACGGGTGGATCAGCAGCAAGGCAGCACCGATGGTGCCCATCACCGCCGCCAGCAGGGTACCGATGATCAGGAGCAGCAAATTACCGGCGGGACGCCCCCACGGGCCGCCGGTAATGAGAATCCCGCCACCCAGCGCATAAAGCGCCAACAGCAGCACCATGAAGGGCACAAACTCGGCCAGCGTAACTTGCCACAACGCATACACCGCATCGCTGGCGCCGCTGGCGGTTGCACTCAAAACCAGCCCCAGCCCCACCCAGAATAGCGACATAACCGCCATGCGCCGGTGCCAGAACCGCGGTGCCAAACCCGGCAACACCGCGAAGCTCAGCAGCACCATCGCAAACGGCACAGCCAGAATAAATGTCACCGGCGCACGGCCCCGGTGCCGCAATGTTGCCCCCGCTGGTCAACACCGATAGGTTGCCCACAGATTTTAAGGAGACCTGCCTGCATGGATATGTCCGGAGACCGCCTGATCGCCGCCCCGCGCGCAAAAGTGTGGGATGCGCTGAATGACCCGGAAATTCTTAAACAATGTATTCCGGGCTGCGAAACCATAGAGAAACTCTCCGACACTCAATTAAAGGCCACAGCCGCCATCAAGCTTGGCCCCATCGCCGCGCGCTTTACCGGCAATGTGCAGCTTTCAGAACTTGACCCACCGAACGGTTACATAATTTCAGGCGAGGGCCAAGGCGGGGTTGCCGGGTTTGCCAAAGGAGGGGCTACGGTTAAGCTCACTGATGAAGCCGAGGGCACCAGATTAGCCTATGTGGTGAACGCCCAGATCGGCGGCAAAATGGCCCAGCTTGGCGCGCGTTTAATTGATTCTACCGCCAAACAAATGGCTGAGGCGTTTTTTACCAAATTTTCCGCAATTTTAGCACCGGAGCCCAGCGTGACCAAAACCACCGAGACGCCTCATCATGAATCAACGGATACAACAGCTGACCCCAGCAACCCGCAATTTTTTGGGCTGCCTTTAGGGGTGATCATCGCTGCTGCGCTTGCCACCCTCGCCGTGGGGCTGACCGTGTTGAAGTACCACTAATGTTGCCAAACAGCGTTGCGGATACCGCCGCCCTGCTGGCTGAGCAAGGCTATGTGGCTGATAAAGCGTTGGCCACCACGGTGCATCTGGCGTTGGCCATGCAGCGCCCTTTGCTGCTGGAGGGTGAACCTGGTACCGGCAAAACTGAAATTGCCAAGGTGCTGGCCGCCGGGCTGAACCGCCGCCTGGTGCGGCTGCAATGCTATGACGGGCTTGATCTTGCAGCCGCTGCTTATGAATGGGACCATGCCCGCCAGCTTATGGCCATCAGGCTGGCCGAGGGTGATGCCGCCCAAAACCCTGACACGCTACAGCGCAATATTTACAGCCGTAACTTCCTGCTGGCGCGGCCTTTGCTGTCTGCCATTGACCCGGATTTGCCACCAGCGGTGCTACTGATTGATGAGCTTGACCGGGCGGATGAACCATTCGAGGCGTTTTTGCTGGAGTTATTGGCGGATTTTCAAATATCGGTGCCAGAATACGGCACCATCAAGGCCAAAACCAAGCCAGTGGTGGTGCTAACCTCGAATCGTACCCGCGAAGTGCATGACGCGATCCGCCGCCGCTGCTTATATCAATGGGTGGATTACCCAACCGCCGCCCGCGAGCGCGCGATTTTGCACAATAAGGCCCCAGGCATTCCTGCCGTGCTGGCGGCTGAAATTGTGGCGTTTGTGCAATCGGTTCGGCGGGCTGATATTTTCAAGCTCCCCGGCGTTGCTGAAACGCTCGATTGGGCTGCCGCCCTCACCGCCCTTGACCAGGAGGAGCTTGCCCCCGGCGCGGTTGAAGATACGCTGGGCGTGCTGCTGAAATACCAAGATGATATTGCAGCCATGAAAGGCGCTGACCTTGCCAAATATGTCAGTGATGCCAAAGCGGCGGCCCGCACAGCATGACCCCGACCAGCGGATTGCTGGCCAGCAACGTCATGCATTTCGCAAGGTTGTTGCGCCGCACCGGCCTGCCGGTTGGCCCGGCTGAAACCATCGCCGCTACGCAAGCTCTCACCCATATTGAAATTGGCCAGCGCCACGCGGTGCAGGCAGCGCTGCGGGCCATTATGGTG
This sequence comes from Acidocella sp., assembly GCA_029077825.1. Lineage (GTDB taxonomy): Bacteria > Pseudomonadota > Alphaproteobacteria > Acetobacterales > Acetobacteraceae > Acidocella. The sequence goes on from JAQNCT010000001.1 coordinate 124,131, forward strand.
CACCGGCACGAACACCAAGAAATGTTTGATACCGCCTTTTCGCTGTTTTGGCGCAACCCGGATGCCACCAAATTCGCCGCCGCCCTGGCGGCCATGGATGGTATGCGTGCCCCTGATGAGGAACGCCCACCCCCTGGGGCACGGCGCCTAGCCGAGGCAATGGCCGCCACCAAAAACCAGCCGCCGCGCGCGGGAGAGCCGCCGCAAACCATCGATGCCACCCTTACATTCAGTGAGAGCGAAAAACTCAACGCGATGGATTTTGAGGCGATGAGCGCCAGTGACATCATCCGCGCCAAAGCCGAGATTGCCAAATTGCGCCTGCCGCTGGACCAGCACCGCACCAGGCGTTGGCGAAATTTGCCCACTGGCCGGCGGATTGACCTGAAAGCCACCATGCGGGCTTCAATGCGCACCGGCGGTGAAATTCTGTCGCTGGCCCGCCGCGCGCCCAAAATCAAACCGCCGCCATTGGTGGTATTGTGCGATATTTCCGGCTCGATGGCGCGTTATGCGCAAATTTTGCTGCATTTTTTGCACGCGGTTGCCAATGAGCGTGAGCAAGTGAGCGTGTTTTTGTTCGGCACCCGGCTCTCCAACATCTCGCGCCAGTTGCGCCAGCGTGACCCTGAGGTGGCGTTTCAGATGATTGCATCCTTGGTGCCGGACTGGTCAGGCGGCACCCGAATCGGTGAGGCATTGGCCAGCTTCAACCGCAACTGGGCGCGCCGGGTGTTAGGCCAAGGTGCCGTGGTGCTGCTGGTAACTGACGGGCTGGACCGTGACGGCGCGCACGGGCTTGCTACCAACATGGAGCGCCTGCACCGCTCATGCCGGCGTTTGATATGGCTGAACCCGCTGCTGCGCTGGGAGGGGTTTTCACCAAAAACCCAAGGGGCCAAGGCAATGCTGCCGCATGTTGATGAATTCCGGCCGGTGCATAATCTGGCCAGTTTGCAATCGCTTATCACCAGCCTGTCCGCCCCGCCTACCGCCCGCGGCCAGGCCATTCACAATTGGAAAGACCCCGCATGATCGACGTTGAAGATGTATTGAGCATTGCTGCCAGCTGGCACGGCGCTGGTGAGCAGGTTGCCATTGCTACCGTCACTGAAACCTGGGGCAGCTCCCCCCGCCCGGCTGGCAGCCGCATGGCGGTGACCACATCAGGCAAAATGGCGGGTTCTGTTAGCGGCGGCTGTATTGAAGGGGCGGTGGCTGAAACAGCGCAGCAGGTGATGGCCAGCGGTGTGCCCAAATTGCTGAGTTTTGGCGTCACCAATGAGAGAGCCTGGGAGGTTGGCCTGGCGTGCGGTGGCAAAGTGCAGGTATTTGTTGAGCCGCTGATATGAAAAACGCCACCATCACCGCTCTGAACCACGCCATGGCCACCCGCCAGCCGGTGGCATTTGCCAAAAATCTGAGCGATGGTACGGAGTTTTTACTCCCTGACCCGCATGCCCCTGAGGCTCTGAACGAAGCGGGCCGGTTGGCCCTGGCGGCTGATAAATCCACCACGCATGTGCTGGGCAGTGAAAGCTGGTTTATTGAAGCGCGCAACCCCGCCCCCCGGCTGGTTTTGGTGGGGGCTGTGCATATTGCCCAAGCGCTCGCCCCGCTGGCCAGCATGAGCGGCTTTGAAGTTATTTTAATCGACCCGCGCCAGGGCTTTGGCAACCAAGAGCGTTTTCCTGGTGCCAATCTGGTCAATGACTGGCCAGATGAGGCGCTCAACCAGCTAAAGCCAGACATGCGCACCGCTGTGGTTACCCTCACCCATGACCCCAAGCTTGATGACCCAGCGCTGGACCGTGCCTTGCATTCCAACGCGTTTTACATCGGCGCCTTGGGGTCACGCAAAACCCACGCCGCCCGGCTGGAACGCTTGAGCGCCCTGGGCCACCAGGCTGAAAGCCTACAGCGCATTCGCGGCCCGGTGGGGCTTGATATTGGCTCGGTCACCACACCGGAAATCGCGCTCTCCATCATCGCCGAGATTGTCGCGGTGCGGCGGGGCGGCAGTTTGGGGTTACGCGTCAAATGATTTTTGGGCGGGTTAAGCTCGCCGCGGCACGCGGTGCCATTCTCGCCCATAATTTGAAAACCGCTGACCGTGTGCTTCGCAAAGGGGCGTTGGTGGATGCTACCGCCTATCAAATGCTCGAGGCCGCCGGTTACGCCGAAGTTACAGTCGCGCGGCTTGAACCAGGCGATGTGCCTGAGGGAGAAGCCGCCATTGCCCTTGGCCAGGCCCTGCTAACGCCGGGCTTGCGGCGCTCAGAGGATGTGCATGGGCGGGTTAATTTATACGCGCAATCGGGCGGGCTGTTGTGCGTGAACAATGCAGCGGTTGACCAGTTGAACATGATTGACGAATCCATCACGCTGGCCACCTTGGCGCACCGCAGCGTGGTGGCGGCAGGCGACATGGTCGCCACGTTAAAAATCATCCCGTTTGCGGTTAGCTTTGCGGCAATGGCGCAGGCCACTGATTTAATTGCACAAGCGGCTGGGGTACTGGGGCTGCGGCCATTTGCGCCATTGCGGGTAGGGCTGGTGCTATCAGAATTGCCGCAACTGACCCAAGCGACCATTAGTGCAACCATCAACGCCACCCAAAACCGCATAATAGCGCATGGCGGGACAATGCTGCCGCCATTGCGCACCCCGCACCGTACCATCGAACTCACCGCTGCCATCCTGGCGCTGCAAAATCAGGGCGCGGAACTTATTTTAATTTCCGGCGCCTCCGCAGTGACTGACCGTCTCGATGTAGCACCCGCCGCCATCATCGCCGCCGGCGGGGAGATTACCCATTTCGGCATGCCGGTGGACCCCGGCAACCTGATCTGCTTCGGGCGATTGGGCGGCAAACATGTGGTGGTGCTGCCCGGCTGTGCCCGCAGCCCAAAGCTGAACGGCTTTGACTGGGTGCTGGACCGGATTTTCGCCGGTGAAGATATTGATGCGCACGCGGTCGCCCAAATGGGGGCGGGCGGCCTGCTCAAAGAAATTGAAACACGCCCCGCCCCGCGTGCACTGGCGCATGCAGCCGGCTATGGCGCTGCCCCCACCGCGCGGCCACGCATCGCAGGGGTTGTGCTGGCGGCTGGGCTTTCCAGCCGGATGGCGCCCGCCAACAAATTACTCACCATGCTGCCAGGCGGAAAAACCATGATCGCGCAGGTGGTTGATAGCGTGCTCGCCAGCATCGCCAGCCCGGTGATTGTGGTCACCGGGCACCAGGAGGAGCAAATCAAAGCCGCGCTGGCGGGCCGTAACGTGCGGTTTGTTTACGCGCCTGATTATCATGATGGTATGGCGGCCTCTTTGCGGGCTGGCATTGCCGCACTTTCATACGGTATCGGGGCGGCGTTAATTTGCCTGGGTGACATGCCGTTGCTGGCACCCGCCACCCTCAACCGCATTATCGATGCTTATGACCCCGCCGAGTCCCGCGAGATTGTGCTGCCGATTTTCGATTCCCAGCGTGGCAACCCGGTGCTGTGGGGCCAGCGGTTTTTCCCAGCGCTGCTGAACTTGTCAGGCGATGTGGGGGCGCGGCAGATTTTGCACCAGCACATGGAGCATGTGGTGGAAATCAACACGGAAAGTGACGAAATCCTGCGCGATTTTGATAGTCCAGAGGCGATGGCAACGCTTCAACAGGCGGACGTCACCTTGGCAAAATGAACCACAAAACTGGCCGCCGCCGCTACCAATTCAGCGGCAACGGCCTCACCAAGCGCTGCTGACGCCAATGGGGCGGCAGCGCAAATCGCGTCATCCGGGGCCTGATGAAACTGGCTGGGCACATCTACTGGCAACCCCGCAAAATTCACCGTGCCAAACCCCGAGACCGGCAGCCCCAACTCAAAGCCACCAGCCCGCGCCGGAACCGGCTGGAAATCGCTCAACCCAGGCCGCAAAGCCAAACTTAATGAGGCCAGCGGTTCCGCCCCATGGCCAAACCGGTTCGCAGCCCCGCCGCCCAATTGGCGTTCCATGATCACCCGGGCGATTTTCCAGAGGTAAAATGACGGGACAATGATATCGCGGGACGTCTTGAGCGCCAGTGTCACGGTGTGGATTACCGGCACATTGCCGCCGTGGCCGTTGAGGATCACAATCCGCGTGAACCCTTGGGCGATAAGCCCACCCAGTAAATCCTCCAGCACCGCCTTGAAGCTGGCCGGCGAGAGCGCCATCGCGCCGGGGCTCGTGGCAAAATAATCCGCAACACCGTAGGGCACCGTGGGGGCCACCAGCGCGTTAACGCCCTGGTGCGCGGCACGTGCGGCGATTTGGCCGGCCAACCGGTCAGCCAACCGATAATCACCCATTGGCAAATGCGGCCCATGGTCTTCATGGCTTCCAAGAGGCACTAAAATAACCGGGGTGTTGGCCCCCTTGGCAGCCGCCTGGGCAACCGCCGTGGCGGTGAGCGCGTGGAGGTAAAATTTCTCAAAAATAGCGTCCATAACATCAACCTATACAATCAGCCGCCGGGTGGACAATGCCCAACACTGCTGCCTAAATTACGGTAACTCAATCTGTTAGGTAAAACCTCCCCATGCCTGGACATCACGCCAAAAAAATCGTCCCCGTGATCCTGTCTGGCGGTTCTGGCACCAGGTTATGGCCGGTCTCGCGCAAGAGTTTTCCCAAACAATTCTGGCCGCTGATCTCGGAAAAATCTTTACTGGCGCAAACCGCGCTGCGGGCTTGTGGCGCCTTGTTCGGCGCGCCGGTCGTGGTGGCCAATCAGGATCACCGCTTTATCGTTGCTGAACAAATGCGTGAGGCCGGCATCCCGGCACCCCGGATATTGCTTGAGCCCGTCGGCCGCAACAGCGCCCCCGCCATCGCCGCTGCCGCCCTGCTGGTGGCTGAGACGGACCCGCGCGCGGTGCTGTGGATCATGGCGGCCGATGCCGCGATTAGCGACCAAAAAGCGCTGGCCCAGGCTGTGCAAATTGGTGCCGCGGCGGCCGAACGCGGGCACTTCGTGACATTTGGTATGCAGCCCACCGCCCCCGAAACCGGCTATGGCTACATTGTAAAAGGCCAGGCTCTGGCAGGGGTGGAGGGCGCATTCAAGCTTGAGCGCTTCATCGAGAAACCTGATGCCACCCGGGCTGCGGCACTGATCAAATCCGATGTGAATTTATGGAACTCCGGGATGTTCATGTTCACCGCTGAGATGATTCTGGACGAGTTGGCAACCTACGCCCCCGAGGTTCTGCTGGCGGTACGTGAGGCGATGGCAAACCGGATGCAGGATTTAGACTTTATCCGCCTTGGCAGTGCTGCCTTCGCCGCCTCACCTGATATCAGCATCGACTATGCGATTGCCGAGAAAACCCAAAAAGCCGTGGTGGTGCCTGCCAGTATTGGCTGGTCGGATGTCGGCTCGTGGACCGCGCTGCAGGAAATTTCACCCAAGGACGCCAACGGCAATGTCACCATGGGTGAGGTTTTTCTGGAAGATTCTCACAATAATTATGCCCGCAGCGATGGCACGGTTACCGCCCTGCTGGGGGTTAAGGACATGGTGGTGGTCACCACGCAGGATGCGGTGCTGGTGGCCCATAAGGACCACACGCAGGATGTCAAAAAAATCGTCGAGCGGCTGAAAAAAGCCGGGCGGCCAGAAGCTGACAGCCATAACCGCACTTATCGCCCCTGGGGATTTTACGAGAGCCTGATCAAGGGTGACCGGTTTCAGGTAAAACGCATTGTGGTCTGGCCCGGCGAAAAACTATCCTTGCAAAAACATTTTCACCGGGCCGAGCATTGGGTGGTGGTGGCTGGTGTGGCCTTGGTTACCCGCGATGCGGAACGCCTGACCGTGCATGAAAATGAGAGCATCTATTTACCGCTTGGTTCGGTGCACCGGATGGAGAACCCTGGTAAAATCCCCCTCACCGTGATCGAGGTACAATCTGGCCCTTATCTTGGTGAGGATGATATCATCCGGTTTGAAGACACTTACGGGCGCAACTAAGCCAGTTGGCTCACCTCGCCAGGGGTGTTTAGTTTCAATGATAGCGCGTGCAGGCCGGTTTTAAATTCCGCATCAAGCGCTGTGTTTACAGCACGTGAGCGCTCCAGCCGGGATTTGCCGGCGAATGCTTCGGCTACCATCGTCACTTTATAGTGGGTCTCGCCGCCCTGTGGGGCATTTGTGCGGTGGGAATGGCTGGCATGCTTGCTGCTATCATCAATAATCTCCAACCGCACAGGCTGAAACGATGCAGTCAGAGTCTCGAGCATCCGCTCATAGCGCGTCGTCATATTTACTTCATCCTCGTTTGTCTCAACAGTTGCCATTCACGGCGATCAGCGCACATTAGGACCATGAACGCCCAACGACGCAAGCCACGCGCCTACGCGCCCGACCCTGATGCCCCGCATCAGCCTTGCGACGCTGTGGGTTGTGAGAACCAGGGCGCGTACCGGGCGCCGAAGTCGCGTTCGGGGTCCCGCGAGTTTTATTGGTTTTGCTTGGACCATGTGCGCGAGTTCAATGCCACCTGGGATTATTACAAGGACATGTCCCCGGGCGAGATCGAGGCGCAGTTGCGGGCTGATACCGCCTGGCAGCGCCCCAGCTGGCCGCTCGGCCGGCTCGGCCAGACCGCCCGGCTGGACAACACGCTGGAGGAGGCGTTGCACGCCTTTAGTTTTGCTGGCCGTAACAGCCCACCACCCCCTAGCACCCCGCCGGAATTGCGCGACGCTTTGAGCGTGCTGGGCCTGACCTGGCCGGTTTCACTGGTGGCGGTAAAGGCCAAATATAAAGAGCTTGCCAAACGCCATCACCCCGACGCCAATGGCGGCGACAAAGCCTCTGAAGAGCGTCTGAAATCCATCAACCTTGCCTATGCCACACTTCGTGGCAAACTACCGGCACACCAGCCCGCCCGCAGTGCTGCGGAATAAAGTTAGCCTTGTTAAGACCCAACCGTTTAGGACCGATTTTCTGATGAATAATATTGCCGCGATCACCGAAACCCGGATGACCCCAACCTCGGCGATCAGCCTGCCTGACATCACGCTCAGCGCCCGTGAGTTGTTTGGGATCGATTCCGACATCGAAGTTCCAGCTTTTTCCATCCGCACCGAGCATGTGCCAGAAATCGATGAGGCCTATCAGTTCGACCGCGACACCACGCTCGCCATCCTGGCCGGGTTCGCCTTCAATCGCCGGGTGATGGTGCAGGGCTATCATGGCACCGGCAAATCCACCCATATCGAGCAAATCGCCGCCCGGCTGAACTGGCCGTGCATCCGCGTCAATCTCGATAGCCATATTAGCCGTATCGATTTGATCGGCAAAGACGCGATTGTGCTAAAGGACGGCAAGCAGGTTACTGAATTCCGCGAAGGGATTTTGCCCTGGGCGCTGCAGCACCCGTGCGCTTTAGTGTTTGATGAATATGACGCTGGCCGCCCGGATGTGATGTTCGTGATCCAGCGCGTGCTGGAGGTTGAAGGCAAGCTTACCTTGCTGGACCAAAACCGCGTGATCCGCCCGCACCCGGCCTTCAGGCTGTTTGCCACCGCCAACACGGTTGGCTTGGGTGACACAACCGGGCTGTACCATGGCACCCAGCAGATCAACCAAGGCCAGATGGACCGTTGGAACATCGTCGCCACGCTGAACTACCTGCCGCACGCGCAGGAAGTGGCTATTATTATGGCCAAGCTTGGCGTGGACGCGGCTGACAGCGTGATGAAAAAGCGCATGGAGAGCATGGTGGCGCTGGCGGAACTCACCCGCGCCGGCTTCATCGCGGGCGATATTTCCACCGTCATGTCGCCGCGTACGGTCATCACCTGGGCGGAAAACACCAAAATCTTCGGCGATGTCGGGTTTGCTTTCCGCCTGACCTTCTTGAACAAATGCGATGAGGCGGAGCGCGGCACGGTGGCGGAATATTACCAGCGCTGCTTCAACGAGGAAATTGCAACCGGCCTGATGACCCGCAAAACTGCCTGATCATGAGCGGTAGCAACAATGACCAGGGCCGCTCGGAGGAATTCAAGCGGGCAACAGCTGGCGCCATTCGGGCCATTGCGCAGGTGGCTGAGGTGCAGGTGGCTTATCAGCCAGGGCCAGCAGGGGTTGCTGGTAAGCGCGCCCGCCTGCCCACACCCTCGCGCGCCCTACCCGCCAATGAGGTGGCCAAGCTACGCGGCGCGGCTGATTCCCTAGCGTTGCGGTTGCGCCACCATAATGATTCCATCCACAACGCCCGCGCACCCGCCACCCGTGAGGCCCGTGAGGCCTATGATGCGTTAGAGCAAGCGCGGGTGGAGATTGTGGGCGCTGAGCATATGGCAGGCGTTTCGGCCAATTTACGCGGCAAGCTGCAGGAGGAATGCACTGCCAGCGGGCTAGACCGCATGACAAAACGCGATGAGCTGCCGCTGGTGACAGCACTTTCATTGCTCATCCGTGACCGGATGGACGCAGCTTCAGTGCCGCAGGCCGCCAAACAGATTTTGGGTTTATGGCGCAACACGCTGAACGATGCCGCAGAGCGTGCCTTAAATGAAATGGTCTCAGCCAAGGCTGACCAGTCAAACTACACCAGTGCGGCCCGCAAACTATTGGCCGCCCTTGACCTGGCCGAGGCTGAGGCCAGCACCGAAGACAGCGATGATGCCGATGAGAGCGAAACCGGCGGGGACAACACCTCGCAGCAGGACAACACCCAGGACGGTGAAGGCCAGACGCAAGCGCAAGACCAAAACATGCTGGCCGCCGCGCCAGAGATGAGCGAGGGCGAAGCCGCCGAACAAGACGCCCAGGATGACAGCGAAAGTGAGGATTTTTCAGCCGAGGCTGATGATGCCCCCGCCGGCCCGCAGCAGCGCCGTGCCCCCGCCCAAGCTGATAGCAGCACTGCCTACCGCGCCTTTAGCCGCACCCATGATGAAGAAATTAGCGCTGAGGAACTATGTGACCCTGAGGAGCTAAGCCGGTTGCGCCAGCAGCTTGACCAGCAGTTACAAAATATGCATGCGGTGGTGGCCAAATTAGCCAACCGCTTGCAACGCCGCCTGCTGGCCCAGCAAACCCGCGCCTGGGAGTTTGACCTGGAAGAGGGCATGCTGGATTCCGCCAGGCTGTCTCGGATTATTGTTGATCCGCTATTGGCCCTTACCTACAAGCGCGAGCGTGACACGGATTTTCGTGACACTGTGGTGACACTGTTGATTGATAATTCCGGCTCAATGCGCGGGCGGCCCATAACCGTGGCTGCCATGTGCGGGGATATTTTAGCCCGCACGCTGGAACGCTGCGCCGTGAAAGTGGAAGTTTTGGGCTTTACCACCCGCGCTTGGAAAGGTGGTAAAAGCCGCGAGCAATGGGTAGCAGCCGGCAAGCCTGCCAACCCTGGGCGGCTGAATGATCTGCGCCATATTATTTACAAAGCGGCTGACACACCCTGGCGGCGGGCCCGCAAAAATTTGGGCCTGATGCTGCGTGAAGGCTTGCTGAAAGAAAATATCGACGGTGAAGCCTTGCTCTGGGCTTACAAGCGCCTGCTGGGCCGGCCCGAGCACCGGCGGATTTTGATGGTGATTTCAGACGGCGCACCGGTGGATGATTCCACTCTCTCGGTTAATTCCGGCAACTATCTGGAACGCCATTTGCGCGATGTGATTCGTGATATTGAAACCCGCGAATTGGTGGAGCTGATTGCCATTGGCATCGGCCATGATGTTACACGCTATTACCGCCGCGCCGTGACCATTGTGGATGCCGAGGAGCTAGGCGGCACCATGATGCGCAAGCTCACTGAATTATTCGATGAGGATGAGGCTGATGCCTGGTCACGCATTGCCGGGCAGCGGGCCGCGCTGATCGGGTAAGCCAACTGGTAATGCGCTGGTTGTTACACTGCGGAATTACCGCCATCCACCGGCAGCATGGCACCTGTGATAAAAGCGGCATCATCGGAGGCTAAAAACGCAATGGCGGCGGCAACATCGCGCGGTTGGCCGATGCGCCCTAACGGGATGGCGGCTGCCATGGCGGCCAAATTGGCGGTAACATCTGCTTCACCACCCGCAACCCCACCACGCGCTTCATTACGCAGCATCGCGGTATCAGTATCACCGGGGCATACGGCATTCACCCGAATGCCTTGGCGGGCATGGTCAGCCGCCATGGAGCGGGTAAGCTGCACAATGGCCCCCTTGCTGGTGCCATAGGCCAGCGCATTTTGCGCGGCCACCAGCCCCCAATCAGATGCCACGTTAATAATGGCGCCGGATTTTTGCGCCACCATGAGCGGGATAATGGCTCGGCAGAGGCGAAAAACCGCTGTCACATTCACCGCCATGATATGATCCCACTGCGCATCCGTGCAGGATGTTGCATCACCGTTATATAAAATGCCGGCGTTGTTCACCAGCACATCCACCCGGCCATGGGTGGCTTGCACCCAATCCGCCAGCCGCAACGCTGCCTCAGGTGCGGCGATATCCTGCGCTAAAAATTGCGCCCCCAGATCATCCGCCAACGCCGCCCCCGCCGTTTGGTTACGGCCTGTTAGCAATAAAGTGGCACCACGCTGCGCAAACAACCGGGCCGTGGCCATGCCAATACCCGCCGTGGCCCCGGTAATGAGCGCTATTTTGCCTGTTAGCATCAACGGCCCCTTTGTGTGAGATGGATTTGGTGATTTGTAACAGTGATGAGGGAGCTGGGGGTAGTGCTAGTTTTACTGGAAACTCGTGTCCCGAGCATTGGCTGGTCCTAGAAGCAACTTTGGGAATTACACTTGGTGTTAATGAACAGCGTCCGCAATGCACTCATTCCAGTCTTTCCCAAACACTAATTGGAAACTCTGAAACAGACCTTCCGAAGGAGTAAACGTTTTTTGCTTGCAGCAGGACGAGCGGCCACTTGGTAATCCACAAATTAAGCAACAATGGCGTTAAACAGCATAATGCGCTCTGGCTGCTATCGCAAAATTCAAATAATAGCATCTATATAACAGCTTCAATTGGAAGGCCAACTACAGCCGATTACATTTCCTAGAGCCAATATTTTGGCCTATGGCTGATTAAAGGCATAATCGAAAATGTACAAAACACGTTTGCCAAGCATATGAGTTTTTGTAGCCTCTTCAATAGTTGTTGCTCGGACACCAGCATGGGCAAAATCATGACGCCATGATAATATTTGTTCGTAGGACGTTTCTATATTTGCGCCAATTCGATCAAGAAGGCAGCGCTTTTTTGTAACAAGCCTTTCCTTAAAGCGAGCCTTAATTGTAGGATCAAATAGCTCACAGTATTTCTGAAGATCATTAACTTTAACTCGACTATTAAGCCTTTCATAGTTTCTCAGTGTAAAATTTCCAAACGAGAGATGATGCCTGTTTGCATGCTCGTAAAGTATTTCCTTTACACACGTTTCATAAGTTGAGGCAATTGCTACCACAAGAAGCCCAGCCAAATCAGCACGAAACTCAACTGATCTATACTTATCATCTGCTGGAACGAAACTGTTAATTTTAGCTACAAGTTTATCAAGCTCTAAAAAATGTTCATCAAGATCAGCTCTGGGCATTACCGATAACTTCCTTGGCCCGCTTAATTCGTTCTTTGACAATTAGTGTATCAGTAGTCGCCCCACGAAGAAATTTTTCAAATTTTTCGTCTTTCGAAAGCGTCTCATATCTCTTTTTAAATTCTTCACCAGTAATCGAAATCATTTCAAGAACTGAGATCATGGTACTTTCAAGCATAGCCGAGTTTAAGACACCTCTTGGTCGAAACGGTCGACAAATGCTTTCCGAAATAAGCTTAACAGCTTTTGGAAATTTCATTTTAAAGCGGATGGCTCTTTCAGAATTAAAATTACGATTTTTATCCATTTGACTATTAAGGTAAATCAGCATCGGCTTTTCATAGTTTTGCCAGACCTCAAAGAGCGCAAATAAACGTAATAAAATCTCTAAGTCTTTCTGGTTTTTGTCGGGATGCTCTATACCAAGAATTGTGCGCCAATTAGGATCTTCATTAAGTTCCGACAACTCGCTAACAATTTTACCCCGATATACCGCATTCCTAATCTCTTGAGGCTTAAGCTGTGTTCCACCCGTATTCAATCGTTCAAAAATATGAAATACGCTGTCATTTCGACGGCTGGGTTTAAGTTGCTTAATATGAATTGCGCGGAGTGAGGTGTTACGGAGACGACGTTGGTCTCTAGTAGAAAGCTCGGTGAAGGCCTTTCCATTATATTCAGACCGCTCAGAAAGTCCTTTTAATCTGAATACTTGACGACGACCCTGAGCGTCAGGCTCCCCAAAATATCCTTCAAAGAAGTATTTTACCGACATAATGCGCTGTTGACCGTCAATGACTTCGAGCTGATCCTCTTCGTTGACATAGAGGAATACTTGAGGAACAGGCAGCCCCATCAGGAAAGACTCAATTAGTCGAGAAGCTTGCTCAATTTTCCAGACGTACTTTCTTTGATAAAATGGAACTATGATATCCTTCTGTTGAACTTTGTTCGCTAAAAGCTCGAGCGTTGGATCAGCGGGGGAAACAGAGATATCAAATTCTACAAAAGGCGTGTCATCGATCTCTTCTTCAGTTTTGAGTTCGTCCTCTTCGGGTTGATCGGTCATGTCGTTATATTCCTACGTTTTACCAAACAACATCTTTTAATTTTACGTTTCAGTCAATGAGACATTAAGAAGACTTCCGCTTCTGCCTCGCCGCTGCGGAACGTTGGGTTTCGAGAGAAGCTTACTCCTTTCTAAATAGCGATTACGGGTGCATAACCTCCGTGAAGCATGTTGTCGCGTGATATAATATTAACGTAACAATCAAACAAAATAAAATTGAAATAAGCATATTTGACTTTTGGCAAGTAAGTCGATGTGGGTACGGTCCCGACAGGGATAGTCAGACATTGGCAGGTTTCTGCCAGTGATCTCTCCAAAGCTGCCTCGCGGCTTTCGGCCCACCTCGCCACCAGCCAAACTCAGGTCTACCATTTGCTTGCAATCAGCATATTTTACTTCGAAATAAACCTCCACTAACCCAATTATGCGCGGCACAAGCCCCGCAGCGCTGCGTTGTTTACTATCACCCCCCATTGAACCCAACACCTTGATGGTGAACGCTGGCCAAGTCACACTATAAGCGAGTCCCCCACCCCCAATGAACGAGCCCCCCGACAATGAATTTCGTGCGCTGCCCTTGCGGGGCCAGCATGTGCAGTTGCTGCCGCTGGAGGCTGGCCATCATGATGGGTTGGTTGAAGCGGTGCAGGATGGTGCGTTGTGGCGGCTGTGGTACACCGCCATTCCAGCGCCAGAGGGCATGGCGGCTGAAATTGCGCGGCGGTTGGGCCTGCAGCAAAACGGCAGCATGGCCCCCTTCACCGTGCTGGATGGCGCTGGCAAAATCATCGGCATGACCACCTACATGAACATTGATGCCCCCCAGCGGCGGCTGGAAATAGGCGCCACCTGGTATGCCAAACGGGTGCAGCGCAGCCCTTTGAACACCGAGGCGAAGTTGCTGCTGCTAGGCTATGCGTTTGGCACCCTAAACTGCATTGCGGTGGAATTTCGCACGCATTTTTTCAACCAGGCCAGCCGCCGCGCCATTGAACGCCTGGGCGCCAAGCTTGATGGCATATTGCGCCAGCACCAGCGCGGCGCGGATGGCGCAATGCGCGATACCTGCGTTTACAGCATCATCGCGCCGGAGTGGCCGGCGGTGCGGCAACATCTGCTCTGGCAGCTACAAAAGCCCCGATAATTGGACGGGCCGCAAACCAGTGCTATAGCGCCGCGCCACTACATACGGTTCCCATGAACGAATTGCCCGCCAATCACCCCGCTTTGCTGCCCGCCGGCCTGCGTGACACCCTGCCGCCGGAGGCTGAAATTGAGGCTCGGTCTGTTGAGACCATTATGGATTGCTTTGCAGCCCATGGGTACGCACGGGTAAAAACCCCGCTTTTGGAGTTTGAGGATAGTTTGTTTGCAGGCTCAGGGGCCGCCACGGCTGAGCAAACCTTCCGGCTGATGGACCCGCAAAGCCAGCGCATGATGGGGCTGAGGGCTGATACCACGCCGCAAATTGGCCGGGTTGCCGCCACGCGCCTTAGTGCGGCGCCGCGCCCGCTGCGTCTGGCCTATGCCGGGCAGTGCCTTAGGGTGCGCGGCTCACATTTGCAGCCAGAACGCCAGATTGCCCAAGCCGGCATTGAGCTTATTGGCATAGATTCCGCTGAGGCTGACGCTGAAATTATCATCACCGCGGCTGAGGCACTGGCCGCTGTGGGGCTAAACCATATTAGTTTTGACCTCACCATACCGCATTTGGTGCTGCAACTGCTTGATACGGATGAGGATAGCGCGCTCACCCGTGCGCTAGACCGCAAAGACAGCGCCGCCGTGGCCCAGCTAGGTGGCACCCATAAGGCGCTGTTGTTGCAATTACTGGCAGCCTCCGGCACTGCTGCCCGCGCAATTCCGGCATTGCTGGCCATTAACCTTCCGGCTGCGGCGCGCGCCCATGCTGAGCGCATGGCACAAACGGTTGCCGCCGTGGCCGCGCATAACCCGGCGTTGGCCCTTACCATCGACCCGGTGGAGTTTCGCGGTTACCGCTACCATACCGGCATTTGCTTCACGGCGTTTGCCAGTGGCGAGCAAGCGGAGCTAGGCCGGGGCGGGCGCTATTTATGCGGTGATACTGAACCCGCCACCGGCATAACCTTCTACCCTGACACCATTGTGCAGGTGGCCCCCACCCCCACACTGCGGCCACGAATTTATTTGCCGTTTGGCACCAGCGCGGCGGTTGCCAAAACCTTCCGGGCGCAAAACTTCGCCACCATCCCTGGCCTAACCGTGGTTGATAATGCCATTGACGAAGCCGCCCGGCTCGCATGCAACTATGTATTTTATAACGGCGACATCCAAGCCGTGGCAGGGACCAAATAAATGACAAACGTAACCATCATCGGGGCGCAGTGGGGCGACGAAGGCAAAGGCAAAGTTGTGGACTGGCTGGCCAGCCGGGCTGACATTGTGGTGCGCTTCCAGGGTGGTCATAATGCCGGGCATACGCTGGTGGTGGGTAATGAGACTTATAAGCTCTCATTGCTGCCCTCTGGGCTGGTGCGGGGCAAGCTTGGTATTATCGGCAACGGTGTGGTGATTGACCCGGTGGCGCTGTTGGCCGAAATTGACCGCGTAACCGCGCAAGGCTTGCTGGTTTCACCGGAAACTTTGCGGATTGCTGACAATGCCATTTTGATCCTGCCGCTGCACGCCGCCATTGATAGTGCGCGTGAAGCCGCCCGGGGTGAGCGTAAAATTGGCACCACCGGCCGTGGCATTGGCCCAGCCTATGAGGATAAAGTGGCACGCCGCGCGATACGGGTGTGCGATCTGGCAGAGCCTGAAACCCTGGCGGCCAAGCTTGATGAGTTGCTGCTGCATCACAACACGTTGCTGGCGGGTTTGGGCGCGCCGATTTTTAATAAGCAAGACCTTCTCGCCAGCCTGCTGGCCCTGGCACCGCGCATATTACCCTATGCCGAGCCGGTATGGGAGCGCCTGGCCATTGCCAAGCGCGCCGGTGAGCGGATTTTGTTTGAGGGTGCCCAGGCGGTGATGCTGGATGTTGACCATGGCACCTACCCGTTTGTGACTTCATCAAACACGGTGGCAGGCACGGCGGCTTCTGGTTCCGGCGTTGGCCCTGGCACGGTGGGGCGCGTGCTAGGCATTGCCAAGGCTTACTGCACCCGGGTTGGTTCTGGCCCGTTCCCCACCGAATTGCATGATGAAACTGGCCGGTTGCTTGGCGAGCGTGGCCATGAATTTGGCACAGTAACCGGGCGCAAGCGCCGCTGCGGGTGGTTTGATGCCGCTTTGGTGCGCCAGGCTGTGAAGGTTGGCGGGATTGATGGCATTGCGCTAACCAAGCTGGATGTTTTGGACGGCTTTGCGGAACTGAAAATTGGCGTTGGCTACCTGATCAACGGCAAAAGTTACAAGCATTTGCCCGCCGGCATGGCCGCCCAGGCCGCCGCTATGCCAATTTATGAAACACTTGAAGGCTGGTCAGGCTCCACGCGCGGGGCCCGCACCTGGGCTGATTTGCCAGCGCAAGCCATTAAATATGTTAAGCACATCGAAGAATTAATCGAAGCCCCGGTAACGCTGCTCTCCACCAGCCCGGAACGCGATGATACGATTTTGATGCAAGACCCGTTTGCTGATTGAGCGGCAACATAATGAGCATCAAGCAGCGGGTCCTCATCACGGGTGGTGCCTCGGGCATTGGCCGTGCCACCGCTGAGCGCTGCCGGGCCGATGGGTATGAGGTGGTCATTATTGACCGTGAGGGTGATGGTATCATCGCCGATTTATCCGATGCTGCGGCAACTAGCACCGCCCTTGAAACAGCGCTGCAGGGCGGGCCGATAACACGGCTGGTAAATAATGTGGGGATTGTACGGCCTGGGCGCATTGAGGACCAAACTCTGGCTGACCTTTATGCCGCCGTCTCACTCAATATCCGTTGCGCAATGCAATGCGTGCAAGCGCTGCTCCCCGGCATGAAAGAGGCTGGGTTTGGGCGCATTATCAATATGTCGTCGCGGGCGGCGTTGGGTAAGGAAATGCGCACCGTTTATGCAGCCACCAAAGCCGGGTTGATTGGTATGGTGAAGGTTTGGGCGCTGGAACTTGGGGAACACGGCATAACCGCCAACGCCATTGGCCCTGGCCCCATCCGCACGCCCTTGTTTGAAAAAGCTAACCCGTCGGAAAGCCCGCTCACTCAGGCGATCATCAAGGGCATTCCGGTACGGCGCATGGGTGAGCCTGAAGATGTTACTCATGCCGCCACGTTTTTACTTGATGCCCGCAGCGGCTTTATAACGGGCCAGACGCTTTACGTATGCGGCGGCATGACCGTTGGTGCCGCCGGTAACTAGGTTACATTGCCGCCGCGACGGCCCGTTTTGCCATTACACCCACCAGATGCGCTCGATAGGCAGCGCTACCGTGAATGTCAGCATTCATCTCATCAGCTGGCGTGGCAATGCCGTTCAGCGCATCGGGGGTGAATGACTTGGCCAAAGCGGCCTCAAAACCTGCATGCCGGAACACGCCGTTCTGTCCTGCACCGGTGATGGCAACCCGTACGCCGCCGGCGGTTTTGGCAACAAATACGCCCACCATGGCATAGCGCGACGCTGGGTTAGCAAATTTGGTATAAGCGGCGTTTTGCGGCACCGGGAAATGCACTTCTGTGATGATCTCGTTGGGGTTCAGCGCGGTGGTGAACATGCCTTGGAAATAATCATCAGCGGCAATGCTCCGCTCATTGGTTTTAATGGTGGCACCCAGCGCCAGCACGGCGGCTGGGTAACAAGCTGAGGGGTCATTGTTTGCCAGTGACCCACCGATGGTGCCGCGGTAGCGCACCTGCCGGTCACCGATGTTGCCAGCAAGTTCAGCCAGAGCCGGGATGGCTTTTTTAACCTCAGCCGAAGCCGCCACAGCGCCATGTGTGGTCATGGCGCCAATAACCAGCTTATCACCTTCAAGTTTGATACCAGCCAGCCCCAAGGCGCTCAGGTCAATTATGGCTGAAGGCTTGTTCAACCGTTGCTTGAGCACCGGAATAAAGGTCATGCCGCCAGCCAGTGCCTTGGCCTCAGCATCACCGGTTAGCGCGCGTGCCGCATCAGCAATGGTGGCGGGTTTGGCGTAGGTAAAGTCATACATGGGTGCGCTCCTTATTCGGCTGCCATTTTCGGCTGATAGGCTTCGATCATCGCCCAGATTTTAGCGGGTGTGGCTGGCATGTCCACATGGCGCACACCATAATCGCGCAGGGCATCCACCACCGCATTGATAACCGCAGGCGGGCTGCCAATGGCACCTACCTCACCCACACCCTTGGAGCCCAGCGGGTTATGGGTGCATAATGTTACTTCAGTACCAACGGAGATGTTTGGAATATCATCAGCGCGTGGCATGGTATAATCCATCATCGAACCTGAGAGTAGCTGGCCGCTTTCATCATAAATGGCGTGTTCCAGCAGCGCTTGGCCAATACCCTGGGCGACGCCACCTTGAATTTGCCCCTCCACAATCATCGGGTTGATTACCCGGCCAATATCATCAACGGCGGTGAAATTGAGCATCGAAACGGTTCCGGTGTCGGGGTCAATTTCCACCTCGGCAATGTGGCAACCGCCTGGATAGGTGAAGTTTTTGGGATCATAAAAGGCGGTTTCTTCAAGCCCTGGCTCCAGCTCCTCAATCGGGTAGTTATGGGGCACATAGGCTGTCAGTGCAATTTCACCAAAGGTTTTGGCTTTATCCGTGCCCATGACTGAGAATTTGCCATCTTTGAATTCAATGTCATGCACATCGGCTTCCATCAGATGCGCTGCAATTTTTTTACCCTTGGCGATGATTTTATCCATGGCTTTCACCATCGCTGACCCACCAACCGAGAGCGAGCGGCTGCCGTAGGTGCCCATGCCGAACGGCACTTTGCCAGTGTCACCATGCACAATATCGATCATGTCATGCGCCACACCAAGCTGTTCTGAGACCAACTGCGCGAAGGTGGTTTCATGGCCCTGGCCATGGCTATGCGCGCCGGTAAACACCGTAACGCTGCCGGTTGGGTGTACGCGAATATTGGCAACCTCATACAAACCAGCGCGCGCGCCGAGTGCGCCAGCTACGGCGGAAGGTGCGATGCCACAGGCTTCCACATAAGTTGAAATGCCAATGCCGCGTAGTTTGCCTTTAGCGGCTGAGGCTCTACGGCGGGCTTCAAAACCCGCATAGTCAGCCGCTTTTAAGCAGCCATCAAAGGTGGCCATGTAATCGCCGCTGTCATATTGCAAAGCGATTGGGGTTTGGTAGGGAAATGCTTCCTTGGGGATGAAATTCTTTTTGCGAATTTCAACCTTGTCCATGTTCATCTCGCGCGCCGCTACATCCACAATACGCTCAACCAGGAAGGTTGCTTCTGGCCGGCCTGCGCCGCGGTAGGCGTCCACCGGCACGGTGTTGGTGAATACCGCTTTAACTTCCGCGTAAATGGCCGGGGTTTTATAAACACCAGCCAGCAGGGTGGCCGAGAGATAGGTGGGCACCGACGGCGCGAAGGTGGAGAGATACGCCCCCATATTGGCCTGGGTATTCACTTTGAGCGCCATAAAATGCCCTTCGGCATCAAGGGCTAATTCTGCGGTGGAGATATGGTCGCGCCCATGCGCATCGGTAATGAAGGCTTCGGTGCGGTCGGCGGTCCATTTAATGGGGCGCTGCAGTTTACCCGCCGCCCAGGTAAGAGCGGCTTCCTCGGCGTAATGGAATATTTTGGAGCCAAAGCCGCCGCCTACATCAGGTGCTACCACCCGCAATTTATGCTCCGGAATGGAGAGCACAAACGCGCCCATCAGCAGCCGGATAACATGTGGGTTCTGGCTGGTGGTATAGAGCGTGTATTCACCCGATGATACGTCATAATCACCAATTGCGGCACGCGGTTCCATGGCGTTGGGCACCAGCCGGTTGTTGATTAAATCCAGCCGCACAATTTTATGGGCTTTGGCAAAGCCTGCTTCAACCGCAGCTTTGTCACCAATGTGCCAGTCAAAACACACATTGCCGGGAGCTTCGTCATGCACCAACGGCGCGCCTTGCGCCAAAGCAGCGGTAAGGCCGGCTACGGCGGGCAAAGTTTCAATGTCCAGAACAATCGCCTCAGCTGCGTCTTTGGCTTGCTGTTTGGTTTCAGCCACCACCATGGCAATCGGGTCACCGACATGGCGCACCTTGCCAGCCGCCAGCACCGGGTGGCGCGGCTCCACCATGGGCGAGCCATCCTTACTGTGAATTTGCCAGCCGCACGGCACACCACCAACCGCGGCAAAATCATCGCCGGTGAAAATCGCCACCACACCGGGCATTTTCAGTGCGGCACTAATATCAACTTTATTGATCTTTCCATGCGGCTGGTCTGAGCGCAAAAACTGCGCGTAAGCCTGGCCAGGACGGTTCATGTCATCCACATAATTACCACGTCCGGAGAGAAACCGAAGATCCTCCTTGCGTTTAACCGAAGCGCCGATGCCATCTACAACCATAGCCGTTTCCTTATTTTATTATGGTGAGCTTGTAGGCGAATTATGGGCACAACGAAATTTGTCATCCCACCGTACCAACTTAAATTTTATTCAGCCGCAACCGGTAGGGCTTTATCATGCATCAAAGGCCAGGCAGCGGCGATGGCTTTAACAATGTTATGGTAACCCGTGCAGCGGCAGAGATTACCCTCAAGCCCATGGCGGATTTGCGCTTCGCTTAAACCTTCCGGGTGGGTTTCAACCAGGTCAATCGCGCTCATCACCATGCCGGGCGTGCAATAGCCACATTGCAGGGCATGATGTTCACGAAACATCGCCTGCATCGGGTGCAGGCTGCCATCCGCATTCACTAAACCTTCAATGGTCAGCACATTGGCACCATCCGCCTGCACCGCCAGCATCGAACAGGATTTTACCGACATGCCATCCACCTGCACCGTACAGGCGCCGCACTGGCTGGTATCACACCCTACATGGGTGCCGGTGAGGTGCAGTTTATCGCGTAGCAATTCCACCAGCAAAGTGCGGGCTTCAACGGTCGCAGATGCTGGTTTGCCGTTCACGGTGAGACTGATCTGGGGCATTTGAACCTCCGTAATTTTTTGAGAGTTGGTGGCACCATCTGAACCGGGGTTGCCGTTGACGTCAAGCCACACGGTCAGATGGTGTAACCGGCCCCCTTGCCGGTGCGGCGATGGTTGGCTACCGCATCAGGCATGATTGAGAAAACCTCACCCGGCTGGCTGGGAACGCAATGGAACCGGCTGATTGCCGTTGCGGCACAGCTGAATATCAGTGCTGATTTCATTCGCTTCGGCGTGGTGGGCAGTATGGGTTTTTGCTGGGATACCGCCACGGTTTACGCGCTGAAAAGCTTTATCAATTTATATATCGCCGGGGCCGCTGGGTTTTTTGTAGCCGCAAGTGCTAACTGGGCGGCCAACCGGTTCTGGACCTTTGCCCACAAAGACCACGGCGCCATGCATGTGCAATGGATGAGGTTTTTGGCCACCAATACGGTGGGGTTTGTGTTCAACCGTGGCGTATTTTTCATTTTGATCACGGTGAGTTTATCATGCCGCCAGCAACCGGTGTACGCCATCATCGCCGGGTCGTTCGCCGGATTAGGGTTTAATTATTTCCTTTCCAAGCGATATGTTTTCACTTAAATCAACTTAAAAGTGTATTGAGGTTGATTTGTCCCAAGCCCCCGAGCTTGCCGGTGGCTCACCCCCGCCACAAGCGGCCTATGATGTTGATATTATTATCCTCACCATCAGCAGGGTCACTGAAACCATTGAGGCTGTAAGTTCAGCCTGCCGCCAAACAGCACTTGATATTCACGTTACGGTGCTTGACCAAGGCTCAACCGAGGCGGAATTTCAACGGTTGGCTACCGGCCTGCAAGGCATGGCGCGGGTGTCGCTGTACCGCAGCGGCGTTAATCTGGGGGTGGCCGGGGGGCGGAATTTTCTGGCACAAAAGGGTAACGGCAAAATCATCATCGGGTTGGATAATGATGCGGTGTTCGCTACTGATAATATAGCGGCAAAGGCCAGCCAAAAATTTGCTGATCACCCCCGCCTGGGGGCACTCGGCTTTCAAATTTTGAACGCTGATGGCACAGCACTTGATGAATCAAGCTGGGGTTATCCGCAATCGCTCAAGCCAAAGTGTGATGGTTGGTTTTTAACCACCAGTTTTGTTGGTGCTGGGCACGCCATTCGCCGGGCTGCCTGGCAACAGGCCAGCGGGTATGATGCTGAATTGTTCTTCACCTGGGAGGAGTATGATTTTTGCAGGCGTGCGATAAAGGCTGGCTGGCAAATTGGCTATGATGGCGCGCTGGCAGTTTGGCATAAGGCCGCCGCCAGCCAGCGGGTTAGCTGGCAAGGGGCGCGGTTGGAGTATTTTGTGCGCAACCGGCTGATCATTGCCCGCAAATGGCAAGAACCGCAGTTACTGCTAAAGCTGGGCTACTTGGCAAAAGGACTGCTGGCAGGGCGCATGATCGCTACGCTGAAAGCCATTATGGCGGGGCAACGCTGGAAACTGGCGGCCACGCAGAGCATGCCGCTTGCCATGCAAGCCTATCTACAACAGCATGAAACCAGCCACCGAGGCTCTTGGTGGCAGCGGCTTCAATCAGAGCTTTTGCGCAAACCGCCCTCACCCGCCAGCGGATGATGCGCCAGCATGAGTTTTTCCAAACGCTCCGCCAGCACATGCGTGTAAATCTGGGTGGTGGCGATATCCGAATGGCCCAGTAATTTTTGCAAACTACGTAAATCAGCCCCGCGCGCCAGCATGTGTGAGGCAAATGAGTGGCGCAACACATGCGGTGAGAGCCGAGCCGGGTTGATATTGGCTTGCAGTGCCACTTGTTTGAGCAACAACGCAAAGCCTTGCCGCGTCATGGCCTCGCCTGCTGCCCGGCCCGCAAACAAATACCGGGCTTTGGCTTTGGTGCCAGCCCGCAAATTCAGCGCTGATTGTTTGGCAGCATCAGAGAGCGGCACAATGCGCTCACGCCCGCCTTTGCCTTTGATCAGTAAAATCTTCGCGTCAGTGGAAAGGGCACTGGCTGGTAATGCCAGCAATTCTGAGACGCGCAAACCGGTGGCATACAGAATTTCCAGCCCGGCAGTGGCTTTTAACCCCGGTGCCCCTGGCATTTTGGCTGCCGTTTGCAACAGAGCGTCCACCTCCGCCTCGCTTAAAAATTTTGGCAAAGAGCTGGGTAATTTAGGTGTTGCGATGTCAGCGGCGGGGTTGTCAGCCCGGTAGCCCTCACGCAGCATGAACAAGAAAAACTGCCGCAGGGCTGATAACCGCCTGGCCTGGGTACGGGCGGAACTGCCCATGGCCGCCAGCGAGCCGATATAATCTGCCACTTGATCAGCGCCTGCCCGGCCCGGCGCACCGCCGCAAAACACCTCAAAACCGCTTAAATCCGCCGCATAGGCAGCCAAACTATTTTGCGCCGCCCCACGCTCAGCGGCCAGCATTTCCAAAAACGCCTCAATGTGACCATCTACCGCCATGAGCATGATGTGATAAACCTGACAAACCATGCTGCACAACACCCAACAAATAGTCCCCGAGCGTAAAAAGAGCATTGTCCTTGTTGGGCTGATGGGGGCTGGCAAAACTGCCATCGGCAAGCGCCTGGCGGCCAGGCTGGGCTTGCCGTTCCATGATTCCGACCAGGAGATTGAACGCGCCGCCGGGATGAGTGTGGCAGAGATTTTTACCAAGCACGGCGAGCCGCATTTCCGGGCCGGGGAGAAGCGCGTGATCGAACGGCTGCTCTCCCTGGGGCCCATTGTGCTGGCCACCGGTGGTGGCGCCTTTATGGATGCTGAAACCCGGGAAGTTGTGGCGCGCCAGGCGGTCTCGGTTTGGCTGCACAGCCCGGTGCATATTTTGCTCAACCGGGTGCGCGGCCGTACCCACCGGCCGTTGCTGAACAATGGCGATCCAGCAGAGATTTTGCGGCGGCTGTTAGCGGTGCGCGGTCCAGTCTATGCTCTGGCCGACATCATCATCCCTGGCTCCGAGGATTCACCCGACGTGACCACCCAAACCGTACTCGACAAACTCTCCGCCTACGCCGAACCGCGCCGCGTACACGTACCGCTTAGCCAAAACCCGTATGAGGTGCTGATCGGGCCGGATTTGCTCCCCCGCGCCGGGGCGCTGATGCACAAGCTGCTGGCGCAACCGCGAGTGATAATCATCAGTGATGCCAGCGTCGCCGCCTTGCATCTGCCCACCCTGCAAGCCAGCCTGGAGCGGGTTGCCATCTCGCATGACAGCATCATCGTGAAGCCCGGTGAAGCCTCCAAAAGCATCGAGAATTGGGCTTTCGTGGTGAACGAACTGCTAAGCCGCAAGGTGGACCGAGATACCACCATCGTCGCACTCGGCGGCGGGGTGATTGGTGATCTGGCTGGCTTTGCCGCCGCCGCCACGCTGCGCGGCTTGGCGTTTATTCAAATTCCTACCACGCTGCTGGCACAGGTGGATTCCAGCGTCGGCGGTAAAACCGGCATCAACGCCCCGCATGGCAAAAACCTGATCGGGGCCTTCCACCAGCCGCGCCTGGTGCTGGCTGACACCGCAATTTTAGCCACGCTGCCGGTGCGCGAATGGCGGGCCGGATACGCGGAAATCATCAAGGCCGGGCTGATCGCCGATGCGTCATTGTACGCTTGGTGCGAGGCCAATGGGCAAGCGATGTTGAATGGTGATGCCGCGCTGCTGGCGCAAGCCGTGGAACGCGCTGTGGCCTTCAAGGCCGCAGTGGTGGGAGATGATGAGCGCGAGATGAAGCCAAACGGCGGGCGGGCCTTGCTGAACCTTGGCCACACCTTTGGCCATGCGCTGGAGGCTGAAACCGGCTATGGCCAGGGCTTGCTGCATGGTGAGGCGGTTGCGGTGGGGTTGATTCTGGCCACCCAGCTTTCAGCAAACTTGAGCTTTTGCCCACAGGAAGATGCCAGCCGCATTGCCTCGCATATTAACCTTGTTGGTTTGCCAACCCGCATTAATAATTTGCCCGCCGAGCAGCTTCTTGCCCATATGAAGCAAGATAAAAAAATGAAGGGCGGCAAGCTGACCTTTATTCTCACCCGCGGCATCGGCCAAGCCTTTACCCACGCGGAAGTTGCTGAGGATGCGGTGCGCAGCGTGCTGCTGGCTAATGGCGCGGTTTAACCCGCCTTAAATACCCCATTGCTCACCACCACCACGTCGCGCTCCACCACACGGGCGCGCACGTAGCCATCATGCCAGATTTCGGTGCGAATGGTCTCACCTGGGAACACCGGGGCGGAGAAGCGGCAGCCGAATTTACTCAGGCGGGCTGGATTATAACCGCACATGGCTTTCAGCAGCGCATGGGTAACCACGCCAAAAGTACAAAGCCCATGCAAAATAGGGCGCGGAAAGCCTGCCAGTGCGGCGAATTTCGGGGCGGCGTGCAACGGGTTATCATCGCCGTTGAAGCGGTAATAAAGCGCCTGCTCAGGCCGGGTCGGCAAATCGACAATGATGTCAGCGGCTCGCTCGGGAAGTTTCGGTTGCACTGGCACCGGGCCGGACGGCCCGCCGAACCCGCCATCGCCGCGCAGCACGATGGTGGCGGTGGTTTTGGCCAGCCTGGCACCGCTTACGGCGTCGGTAATGTCACGCTCCATCACCATCAGGGCACCCCGGCCTTCACCTTTGTCGATCAGGCTGGCAATGCGGTTACGGCAGATAATGTCCTGCCCGGTCAGCAGAGGCGCATATAATTCCACCGCCTGATCACCGTGCACCACCTTCACATAGTCAATCCCAGTGCGCGGGTCAGCGATGAAACCCGGCAGATAGCCCAGCACCACCGGCATCGAGGGGAGTATTTTCAGATCGCGGTCAAAATCTACAAAATCCAGTTGCGCCTCATCCATCGGATCAGCGCCAAAGCCGCAGGACAGCGCATAGAACGCCGCTTCGCGTTTCGAGAGTGTGTGATGAACATCAGGAATCGCGAAGGTCATCAGCGCATCATAGTTGATCGGCATGTCGGCTCCCGCAATCAATGAGACGTGATATGGTTGCCCTGGTTAACTATGCCCAGGTCCGGCGCTGGCGTGCAGCACCTTGTGGTGAATCCGCCGGATACCCATGGCCACCGCCAGAATCACAAACGGAATCGCAATACCCATCGCCATGTCCGGGTCAATTTTTACGCCACTGGCCTGCGCCCCCCGGGCGGCATAACCGATCAACCCGATGATGTAATAGGTAATGGCCGCCACTGAGAGACCCTCGACGGTTTGTTGCAGGCGCAGTTGCAAATCAGCTCGTTGGTTCATTGATTCCAGCACCGCGATGGATTGCTGCTCTCTGGAAACATCAACCCGGGTGGACAGCAATTGTGTGGCTCTGGCCACCCGCGACGAGAGCGATTCCAAACGTTGAGCTGTCACACTGCAAGTGCTCATGGCCGGGGCGAGCCGAAGTTCGGTGAATTCGCGAAACGTCTGAATACCCACAATCCGTTCCTCACGCAATTCGGCGATACGCTGCTGCACCAGCTGATAATAGGCCCGCGCCGCGCTGAAACGGTAATTATTTTGTGATTCAAAACTTTCAATCTGCGCCGCCAACTGGGTCAGCCGGTCTAGCAACTGTGGCTCTCCGGCTTCTGTCACGCTCACCAAAGCTGAGGTAATTTCGGCCAATTCACGCTCACTGGCGGCCAGGCGTGGTGATAATTGCCGGGCCACCGGCAGGGTGAGCAAAGCCAGCAGCCGGTAGCTGTCAATTTCAAGCAGCCGTTGCAGCGCCCGGCCGGCCTGGCGGGGGCGCAGGGATTTATCCAGCACCAGCAGCCGGCTGAAACCATCCGGGCGGATTCTTAAATCGGTCAAGGCAATCGCCGCACCACCAGCGATGTTAGAGCCAATCAGCGGGTTGCCTGCGAATAAGCGGCCTGAAATCGCATCATAGTCAGCTTGTGCATCGCCCAGCGGCAAAAACGCCGCATGGGTGGCGGTGAGCGTCTGCCCGGTTAACCCGGCCAGCCACTCCACCGGGACCTGCCGGATCGGCGGGTCAGCAAAGGGGTCCTCGCCAGTGCCGGGGGCGATGAATTTGTAGCGGGCAAATTCCGAATGGCGTTCCCATTTCAGCCTGAAGCGCCCCATATCAGCGCTGTAATGAATTGCCCCTGGGGCTGGCGGCTTTACGTCAAAACGCTCCGCAAGGGCGGCGATGTGCCGCAACTGCCCGTCACGCAACCCGCTATCGCCGTATAAAGCAAGGTAGGAAATCCGCACCGGCGCCGATAGAGATTCCGGCGGCCTTGCATGAGCCTCGTCGTTCAACTCCTGACGTTGTGGATGATTGGCAGGCAACGGTAATGACGTACTCAAAACAGACCCTCTCCCTCATGGCACGCTGGCCCTGGCGGTGTGATGCCCCAGCCCGGCTTTGATATCTCTATAGATAATTCCCGGCAGCGGTGGAACTGCCATGGTCGGCTTGCTCAACGCCTTTTCGCAAAAGCCGTACGCCTGCCGCCCGGCACCCTCTACAGCCCAAATGAATCACACTAGGATGGATGATACTGGAGGAAACCGACTTGGCGTTGCCGACGCGTAAAATTGTTCCCTTGATCGTGGCCTGCGCCTTGTTCATGCAGCAGATGGACTCCACCGCCTTGGCAACCTCACTGCCCTCGATGGCCGCCTCGCTCGGGGTTACGCCGCTTAAACTGCATCTGGCGATCACCTCCTATCTCATGTCGCTCGCCATATTTCTGCCCATGAGCGGCTGGGTGGCGGATAAATTTGGGCCAAGGCGAATCTTCTGCCTGGCCATCGGGCTGTTCACCCTGGGATCGATTCTATGCGGCATTTCAATCAGCCTCACGACCCTGGTAGCGGCGCGCGTCATCCAGGGGCTGGGCGGCGCGATGATGGTGCCGGTCGGGCGGTTGATATTGGTGCGCTCTGT